>JAPLFG010000003.1:2235655-2555035 GCA_026390795.1 Ignavibacteriales bacterium | reverse complement strand
ACCTTACGGTCCGGGAGAGCTATTCTTGAGGTCGGCTTCCCGCTTAGATGCTTTCAGCGGTTATCCGGTCCGAACATGGCTACCCGGCGCTGCGCCTGGCGGCACAACCGGAACACTAGCGGTTCGTCCATCCCGGTCCTCTCGTACTAGGGACAGCTCCTCTCAACTCTCCTACGCCCACACCAGATAGGGACCAAACTGTCTCACGACGTTTTAAACCCAGCTCACGTACCGCTTTAATTGGCGAACAGCCAAACCCTTGGGACCTTCTTCAGCCCCAGGATGCGATGAGCCGACATCGAGGTGCCAAACCTTACCGTCGATATGAACTCTTGGGTAAGATCAGCCTGTTATCCCCGGCGTACCTTTTATCCTTTGAGCGACGGCATTTCCACTCACTACCGCCGGATCACTAAGTCCTGCTTTCGCATCTGCTCGACCTGTATGTCTCGCAGTCAAGCTCCCTTATGCCTTTGCACTCGACGCATGATTACCAACCATGCTGAGGGAACCATTGAGAGCCTCCGTTACAATTTGGGAGGCGACCGCCCCAGTCAAACTACCCGCCTAACACTGTTCCTAACCCAGATTCATGGGTTGAGGTTAGAATCCAGATAAAACAAGGGTGGTATTTCACAGTTGACTCCACCGAAGCTAGCGCCCCGGTTTCAAAGTCTCCCACCTATTCTACACATGCTTTATCCGAACCCAATGTTAGGGTGCAGTAAAGGTGCACGGGGTCTTTCCGTCCATATGCGGGTAACCGGCGTCTTCACCGGTACCACAATTTCACCGAGCCCGTGGTTGAGACAGTGCCCAAATCGTTACACCATTCGTGCAGGTCGGAACTTACCCGACAAGGAATTTCGCTACCTTAGGACCGTTATAGTTACGGCCGCCGTTTACTGGGGCTTCGGTTCAAAGCTTCGCTTGCGCTAACCTCTTCCCTTAACCTTCCAGCACCGGGCAGGTGTCAGTCCCTATACATCGTCTGAATTGACTTAGCAGAGACATGTGTTTTTGTTAAACAGTCGCTTGGGCCATTTATCTGCGGCCTCTTTCAGCTAGACTCGCGGGAGTTTCACTTACTTGAGGCACCCCTTCTTGCTAACTTACGGGGTTAATTTGCCGAGTTCCTTAACCACGGCTCACTCGAGCGCCTTAGAATATTCATCCCATCTACCTGTGTCGGTTTGCGGTACGGACTGATACAAATCTCCCGCACGAAGATTTTCTCGACAGTCTGCTTAGGATCAGTTTGTGTCCAAAGGACTCCCGTTCGTACCTCGGTGTTAAGAGAATGCGGATTTGCCTACACTCTCCACCTACATACTTAGACCACCTAATCCAACAGGTGGCTGATCTTTCACTACTGTGTCTCTCCTTACGGTCAAACGATTTACACCAGGTACAGGAATTTTGACCTGTTTTCCATCACCTACGCCTTTCAGCCTCGGCTTAGGGTCCGACTAACCCTGAGATGACTAACATTGCTCAGGAAACCTTAGATTTTCGGCGACACGATTTTTCATCGTATTTATCGTTACTAATGCCTACATTTGCTTTTCTATTCGCTCCAGCATGCCTCGCGACACACCTTCAATGCAGAATAGAATGTTCCTCTACCGCTCCAATAAATTGAAGCCCATAACTTCGGCAAGTAGTTTAAGTCCCGGGTATTGTCGACGCTAAGTCGCTTGACTAGTGAGCTATTACGCACTCTTTAAATGAATGGCTGCTTCTAAGCCAACATCCTAGTTGTCTAAGCAACTTAACATCCTTTATCTGTTAACTACTATTTGGGGGCCTTAGTTGATGATCTGGGTTGTTTCCCTTTTGGCAATGAAGCTTATCCCCCACTGCCTGACTGCCGAGAAACATGTATAAGGAATTCGGAGTTTATCTGGGTTTGGTACCGTTGTGACAGCCCTAGCCCAATTAGTGCTCTACCTCCTTTACACTTTTACTCGACGCTAGCCCTAAAGCTATTTCGAGGAATACGAGCTATCTCCGAGTTTGATTGGTCTTTCGCTCCTACCCTTACCTCATCCAAGCGGTTTTCAACCCACACTAGTTCGGACCTCCATGAGGTTTTACCCTCACTTCATCCTGGACAAGGGTAGATCACCCGGTTTCGCGTCTAGCGCCCGTTACTAAATCGCCCTATTCAGACTCGCTTTCGCTACGGCTTCTTAGCTTAGCTAATTAACCTTGCAACGGACGACTAACTCGTAGGCTCATTATCCAGAAGGCACGCTGTCATAGAACCGAAGTTCCACTCCAACTGCTTGTAAGCATATGGTTTCAGGTACTATTTCACTCTCCTGTTAGGAGTACTTTTCACCTTTCCCTCACGGTACTTATGCACTATCGGTCACAAAGGAGTATTTAGCCTTAGGAGATGGTTCTCCTAGATTCACACAGACTTCCACTTATTCCGTGTTACTAGGGAATGTTTTCAAAGAAGCTATAATATTTTCACCTACGGGACTATCACCCTTTATAGTTAAACTTTCCAGAATATTCAGTTAATAATATAGTTTTTGACTTCTCGACTTATTCGTAATTCAGTCCGAAAACATCCCACAACACCAACAACACAACGGTTACGTCCTTTAACATGTTGAATGGTTTTGGCTGTTTCCCTTTCGCTCGCCACTACTCAGGAAATCACTATTGTTTTATCTTCCTCCAGGTACTTAGATGTTTCAGTTCTCTGGGTTTGCTTTACTCATCCTATGAATTCAGATGAGAATTTCTCAACATTACTTGAGAAGGGTTGCCCCATTCGGAAATCCACGGGTATTAGGTTGCTTCCACCTCACCGTGGCGTATCGCCGGTAACTGCGTCCTTCATCGCCTCTTTGTGCCAAGGCATCCACCATATGCCCTTAATAACTTAGCCAAAAAAATTTTTATCACAAGATAGATGTTATTTTTTTACTAGACTCAGTGAAATTATTTTACAATAATTTCTACTCTTTCAATCTTTCAAAGAACAAAAAAAACTAGTGGAGCTAAACGGGATCGAACCGTTAACCTCCGCCTTGCAAGGGCGGCGCTCTCCCAATTGAGCTATAGCCCCAGAATTTCTTCTGGGTGTGTTATAGTTATACGCACCCTAAGTGGGCCTGAGTAGAGTTGAACTACTGACCTCACGCTTATCAGGCGTGCGCTCTAACCAACTGAGCTACAGGCCCGTGATTATCTCACAGCAGCCAGAGCTGCTCAGGAAAAAAAAGAGTGAGTAACTAAGAATCAATAGTAGTTTAATGTTGAATTCTCTTTAGAAAGGAGGTGATCCAGCCGCACCTTCCGGTACGGCTACCTTGTTACGACTTAGCCCCAGTCACCGGTTTTACCTTAGACAGCTCCTTCCTTGCGGTTAGGTCACTGGCTTTGGGTACCCCCGGCTTCCATGGCTTGACGGGCGGTGTGTACAAGGCCCGGGAACGTATTCACCGCGGCGTGCTGATCCGCGATTACTAGCAATTCCAGCTTCATGGAGTCGAGTTGCAGACTCCAATCCGAACTGAGGACGCCTTTTAGGGATTGGCTCCACCTTGCGGCTTGGCAACCCGTTGTAGCGCCCATTGTAGCACGTGTGTAGCCCTAGACGTAAGGGCCATGCTGACTTGACGTCATCCCCACCTTCCTCACTACTTGCGTAGGCAGTCCCATTAGAGTGCCCAGCATAACCTGATGGCAACTAATGGTAGGGGTTGCGCTCGTTGCGAGATTTCAAGCCTAGGTAAGGTTCTTCGCGTTGCATCGAATTAAACCACATGCTCCACTGCTTGTGCGGGCCCCCGTCAATTCCTTTGAGTTTCAACCTTGCGATCGTACTCCCCAGGTGGAATACTTAATGCGTTAGCTGCGGCACTGGATACTAATGCATCCAACACCTAGTATTCATCGTTTACAGCGTGGACTACCAGGGTATCTAATCCTGTTTGCTCCCCACGCTTTCGCGCCTCAGCGTCAGTTACGGACCAAGAAGCCGCCTTCGCCACTGGTGTTCTTCCAGATATCTACGTATTTCACTACTACACCTGGAATTCCGCTTCTCTCTTCCGAACTCAAGATATGCAGTATCAAAGGCAGTTCTGCAGTTAAGCTGCAGGCTTTCACCTCTGACTTACAAACCCGCCTACACGCCCTTTACACCCAGTAAATCCGGACAACGCTTGCCCCCTACGTATTACCGCGGCTGCTGGCACGTAGTTAGCCGGGGCTTCTTCTAAAGGTACAGTCAGACTATAATCCTTACGAAATATAGTTATTCGTCCCTTTCAAAAGGAGTTTACAACCTTACGGCATTCATCCTCCACGCGGCGTTGCTGGGTCAGACTTTCGTCCATTGCCCAATATTCCTCACTGCTGCCTCCCGTAGGAGTCTGGACCGTGTCTCAGTTCCAGTGTGGCTGATCATCCTCTCAGACCAGCTACTGATCGTTGCCTTGGTAGGCTATTATCCTACCAACTAGCTAATCAGCTGCAAGCTTATCCATAGGAGTTACATTGCTGCAACTTTAACAACATCACCATGTGGTGCCGCTGCATTATTTGGTATTAGCGCCGATTTCTCGAAGTTATTCCAAACCCATGGGTAAATTACTTACATATTACTCACCCTTGCGCCACTTTACTAGAGATATTGCTACCTCATTCTCGTAGACTTGCATGTGTTAGGCACGCCGCCAGCGTTCGTCCTGAGCCAGGATCAAACTCTCCGTTGTAGAGTTTGTAAAAATTTTGAATCAACAAAGCTAAACTACTAAAGAATTTCTTTAGTCACTCACTCTATCAAAGAACTTAATTAAACGTGGATGTCAAACTTATACTTATTTTTTTCTTTTGTCAAGATTTTTTTGAAAAACTTATAAAAAAATCTTTTTTTATAACAACTGCTTTTTTAATGGGCCGTAAATTTACGTCAACAATTTGTACTTTGCAAATTAATTAATGAAAATAAATGAAATTATTGTAATTATTATTAATTCTCTTTTATTATTAATCGTTCTAAAATAATGTGAATTATGCATTGTCAGCAAGGGTTAAATAAGAAATATATATTGTTATCAACTACCCTGATACAGATTTATATCTTAGGTTTTTTAAATGAAAGTTAATTATTTTGACGGTGGATTCTAAAAAGGTTTACAAACAAATTGAAAATTAATGGTTACTAACTTTGAGTAAATTAAAATTGAGGTGAAATGTCTAAACCAATAAAAAATATAAAGGATCAGAAAAAACTTACAAAATCACCATTCACTGATTACTGGCAAAAGACGAATTATTCTTTTTTGATTATTAGCCTGGTTGTTTTAATTATTGGATACTATTTCATGATGAATGGTGCTTGGAATAGCACATTATCCATGTCAGTTTCTCCAGTTGTTCTATTAATCGTTTATTTAATTCTAATTCCACTTTCTATTTTTCTAAAACCTTCATCAAAAAGAAAAGAGGAATAAGTGTTTCTCGCCAAAATTAAAGGGAATATTGTCTCAACTCCAAAAAATAAATTTTTGACTGGCCATAAACTCTTATTAGCGCATGAAGTTGACTTGAATTTCAAGATGATCGGGGATAAGGATTTGATTGCGCTCGATCTTGTCGATGCCGGTATTGGTGACAATGTTATTATCGTTCAAGAAGGTGATGCAGTTCAACAAATATTGGGGCATGGGAACGCACCGGTTAATACAATGGTGATTGCTGTTGTAGATAACCTCGAAATAGCAGAAGAATAATTTCACTACATAAAACTTTGTCTAAAATTACTTACGAAAATTTATCTTACCTTAAACTCTTACTTAATATTGAGGGCATTGGACCTCAAAAAATTTTCTCTCTTTTATCTCAATTCAGAGAATTCGAACCAATTCTTAAAGCTGATTTTAATGATCTATTACATGTTGAGGGAATTAGCAAAATTCTTGCAACAAAAATTCATACTTCTAAAAATAATTTGTTAAGAATTAAAGAAGAGTTAGAGCATGAATTAGATTCGCTTAAGAAAATTGGCGGAAAGTTAATTACATATTGGGACGAAAACTATCCAGATATTCTAAGAAAAATTTATTTTCCGCCATTAATCATTTATACATTAGGAAATTTCTCTGAGTATGATAAATATTCCGTTTCAATAGTAGGAACACGATTACCATCTCCCTATGGCAAGCTTCAAGCTGAAAAATTTTCTACGGGGCTCGCGAATAAAAACATTACCGTTGTAAGTGGTCTAGCAAGAGGAATTGATTCATTTGCCCATGAAGCGGCATTAAAAGCCGGAGGCAGAACTATAGCCGTGATAGGGACAGGATTGGATATTGTTTATCCTCCGGAGAATAAAAAACTATTTGAACAAATAAAGGAAAAAGGATTAGTCATTTCTGAGTTCGGACTTGGAACAAAACCAGACGCACAGAATTTTCCGCGGAGAAACAGAATTATTTCCGGTTTATCGCTTGGAACATTGGTAATTGAGACAAAACTAAATGGCGGGGCAATGCAAACTGCGGCTTATGCGCTTGATCAGAATAGAGAAGTTTTTGCTATTCCCGGAAATATTAACATTAATCAAAGTGAAGGTCCAAATAAATTGATTCAAAACGGCGAGGCTAAATTGGTGACATCTATTGAAGACATTTTACTCGAGTTGCAATTACAATTAAAACCTGAAATTGGAAAAAATATTCCTATGCCTAGTGTTGAATTAAACCTGTTTGAAGAAAAACTTATAAATGTAATAAACACGGAGCCGAAACAAATTGATGAAATCGCAACTATTTCTTCAATGAGTACTGCCGACTGTCTAGTGAATTTGTTGACTTTGGAATTCAAAGGATTGGTGAAACAATTGCCTGGTAAAATGTTTGTCCGATGTTAATATTTTTTTCTATCCTTCCATAAACTTTTTAATCTTTCTTTAATTGTTTTTTCATTTCCATTTTCAGATGGAAGATAATATTGTTTCTCCTTTAACTCTTCCGGCAAATAATTTTCGGCTATAAAATTATTATTGAACGAATGGGGATATTTATACTCTTTTCCGTAATTCAATTCCTTCATCAATTTGGTTGGGGCATTTCTGAGATTTAACGGGACTTGATATTGTGGCAAATGTCTAACATCGCCAAGAGCAGTATCAATTGCCATGTATGCAGAATTGCTTTTGGGAGACGATGCAAGATACGTCGCACACTGCGACAAAATTATTCTCGCTTCGGGCATTCCAATCTTATGAACCGCACTAAATGCCGCTTCAGCCAACAGCAATGCATTCGGCGACGCATTACCAATATCTTCTGATGCAAGCACAACCATTCTGCGGGCAATGAATAATGGATCTTCTCCTCCTTCCAGCATTCTTGCCATCCAATAAACTGCTGCATCCGGATCAGAACCTCTGATGCTTTTTATAAATGCAGAAATTATATTGTAGTGTTCTTCACCGGCTTTATCATAAAGAATATTTTTCCGCTGAATTACATTTTCAATTACTTCCTTAGTTATTTTTATTTCATCTTTTTCTATCTCTTGACTAACTGAGGCTTCTAATATATTCAGCAATATTCTCGCATCTCCTCCTGATACGAAAAAAAGAAAATCTGAATCCACATAAATTAAATTTTGTGATTTGAGAAATTCATCTTTAGTTAATGCGTAATTGAGAATGTTTTGAAGATCATTCTTAGAAAGTTCTTCAAGAACAAAAACCCGAACGCGAGAACGTAAAGCGGGAATAACTTCAAACGAAGGATTTTCAGTTGTAGCACCTATCAGGATAATTTCGCCACTCTCAACAGAAGAGAGCAAAGCATCTTGCTGAGCTTTGTTGAAGCGGTGTATTTCATCAATAAAAAGAATTGTACGTTTGAAATGAAGAAGATTTTGTTTTGCTAAATCGATTATCTGGCGGATATCTTTAACGCCGGAAGAAACTGCATTTATCTGGTAAAAGTCAGAGTTGGTTGATTCCGAGATAATTTTGGCAAGTGTTGTTTTGCCGGTTCCGGGCGGTCCCCACAGAACAATCGAACTAAGCGAATCCGAATCAATCATTGTCCTAAGAGGCTTGCCAAGACCAACCAACTTTTCCTGCCCTTGAAATTCATCCAAGGTCTTTGGCCTGCACCTTTCGGCGAGAGGTATCGCGGGAGATTTAATTTTTTCTTTCACGTATAGACCTAATTCTCATCAATCTTGAATGCTTTCTCATTCTTCTTCATCATATCAAATTTTTCGCGGGCAACTTTTTCAATTTTTGTCTTGCTGGTTTTTAAAGAATCTATTTCGGCATCAAGTGCTTCAATTCGTTCTTCTGCTTTTCTAATATCTTCGTTAAGTACTCTCAATTCATTTTTCATTTTTAAAAATTTCAAAAAGCCATTTTCATTAAACAACAAGAATGAAAGAGTGGCTAAAAATATGACTGCAAGAAAAATGCGAATGAGAAGTTTATAATTAATCGTTTTCATGAAAGAGAATTTTTAATAATCCGGTCGATTAAATCTTCAAAACTGATTCCGGCGGCTTTTGCCATTTTAGGTACAAGTGAAGTACTTGTCATACCGGGAAGAGTATTTACTTCAAGACAGTAAGATTTAAAATCATTCGTGACCCTAAAATCGATACGCGCATAACTTTCACATCCGATGGAATTAAATGCAAGTAAAGCCTGGTGCTGCAAATGCTCGGCAACTTTTTGAGGAATCTCAGCTGGTACGACATAATCTGTTCGCCCTTGAGTATATTTATTTTCGTAATCATAGAATCCGCTCTTTGGTTTTATTTCTAAAACCGGCAGCGCACGTTGATCAATAACAGCAATCGTCAATTCGTGTCCGGGGATATATTCTTCAACTAAAACTTTTTTAGAAAATTGCTGGGCTTTTGTAACTGCTTGAGATACTTCCACATCACCCCGGCAGATTGTTAATCCGATCGTAGAACCTTCATCGTTAGGTTTGATGACACAAGGATAGCCAAAGAATTTTTTGATTTTTGTTTTCATAAGTTCGAAATCAGAATCATTTTGATTTACAACAAACCAGCGCGGTGTATTTACATCAAAGTGCTGAAACATAACCTTTGCCATTGATTTATCCATTGCAAGTGAACTGGCAAGAATTTTTGAACCGGTATATTTTATGCCGCGGAGTTCCAGAAGAGATTGAAGCGCTCCATCTTCTCCCCACTTTCCGTGAAGTCCGATAAACGCAACATCAACATCATCAAACATTGTAGAATTAATTGCTTCAACAAAATTTCTATTTGTTCTTTCTGTAAAATCTTTCTCTTCAAAAAATTTTTCAATCTCTTTTGGCTGATTCAAACCGAATGCCGGGTCTATTACTTTTACTTTATAACCGAGATCATATAATGCTTTAAGAATTGATTTCCCAGTGTTCTTCGAAACTTCTCTTTCAGGTGACGTTCCGCCAACCAGAAGTGCAACATTGATATTGTTGTTCGACATTTAGTTTCTCAAAATGTTTTGAATGGCAAGGCTTACAACAAAGATAAAATTCTTTACTTAAATTTATATAAGATTTTCTTTAACTTTTTCAAGACTGCATTGCTTTTCAATTTTTTCTATTAAGCGAATATTAGTTAATCCGTCTTCGCATGTAACAAGTGGTGCTTCATGTTTAATAAATGTTCTTTGAACCGACCTAATTAAGAATAATAATTTATTGGTTCTCTTCCGAAAAACTTTTTTTGCCTCACCTTGAAGATCTATAATTAATTTTGTTGCAAGATGTCTCTTGCCCAAAAAATTCTCAATAGCAATTGAGCCGTTACAACCCAAAATCTCAATTCGATTATGTGCCTTCTTTGCATTGTACGAAATGTTGAAATACCCGTAGCCGCTATTTTTAAATTTTACGAGAGCCGATGCAAAATCTTCAACCTCACTTTTGTAAATTATGTTATCCATAAAAGCTTTTACTTCCATAATCTCACCGCCGAAGTAAGCAAGCATATCAATCATATCGGAACCGAGATCTCGTAATACACCGCCGCCGCTTAAATCTTTTTTAAATCTAAAATTATTATCAGGTGCGTAATCAATATTGTATGAAGCCGAGATTGAAACAATTTTACCAAGCATCTGCTTATCGATTAATTCTTTTGCTTTTTGTACCAGGGGATGAAAACGGTGTAGATGATTAATTACAAGTATTACATTGTTTTCCTTACAGACTTGGACAATTTCTTCTGCTTGAGATGAATTTAACGTGATTGGCCGTTCGCATAAAATATTTTTCCCCGCTTTTGCAGCTTTAAGTATTTGCCAAAAATGATCTGAGTTAATACTAGAGATGTAAACTGCTTTAATATCGCTCCTAAGAAAAGCATCAAAATCATTAAATGCATTAGGTGCACCAAACTTGTTAGCAATATTATTGGCACGTGTTAGATCGTGACTATAAGCAGAAATTAATTTGCTGCGTTGGGCTAACTGCAATGCGGGAAGAAATGAATTCTCCGCAAAACTGCTGCAGCCTGCTACTCCCCATTTTAATTTACGAGTAATTGCATCTGAAAATTTTAGCCTGGTTGAATTGATCATTTTATCTAACTCAAATTTTTAGTTTTTTCATGAGCATTTTCATTGGAGAAGAACTTTGCATAATGTAAAAATGGATTGCCGGAACATTTTTATTCAATAATTCTTCAACTTGTTTCGCAGTCCAATTAACTCCTATCTCAGTTATATGCTCTGGTTTAGCAGATTGGATTTCATCGGCAAGTTCTTGCGGTATGTCGATATAAAAATTCTTAGGTAAAGATTTTACGTGCGCTTGAGATGTAATAATTTTCAATCCCGGAATAATTGGAACTGTAATTCCTTCTTTCCGGCATAAATCAACGTAATCAAAGTATGCTTTGTTATTATAAAACATTTGTGTAACAATGTATGAAGCACCCGCATCAACTTTTGCTTTCGTGTTTCTAATATCTGTTAAAAGATTCGGCGCTTCATAATGTTTTTCCGGATAGCCGCTTGTACCGACACAAAAATTCATCGGCTGAGCATCCAACAATCCTTCTTCAAGATATTTTCCTTTGTTGATTGAGGAAAGCTGTTTAATTAAATCAACTGCATATTCATTTATACTTCTGCCAAACTTAACCGGTTTTTTATAATCGCTGTCATCGCCACGTATTGCAAGGACGTTATCAATTCCTAAATAATGAAGTTCGATAAGAAAATCTTCCGTCTCTTCCCGAGTAAAGCCGGTACACAACACATGTGGGACTGCATCAATATTATATTTATTTTGAATCAGTGCGCAGATTCCGAGCGTTCCCGGACGTTTACGTTTTATCTTCATTTGCATTCCGCCCACAGCAGTCTCTTCGTAAACAACTTCTGCTGCATGACTTGTAATATCAATGAACGGCGGATTGTATTTTACGATGTCTTCAAGAACTTGTAAAAGCTGTTTAATATTACCGCCTCGTTTGGGAGGAATAATTTCAAAACTTATCAAAGTATCTTTAGCTTTTTCAAGATGTTCAATTACTTTCATTGGGGCTCATTTTGTTTGAGACGAATTTAATATTTTTTCAATTAACTTCTTCTTCGATTAATAATTTATTCAGGCAGCAGCCGCAATACTTGCTTTGACGATTTAATGAACTCTTCCTCTTTCAATGGAAGTTTAATATACTTTCCATTAAGCCACATATTGGTCATATCTTTGTAATGACTGCTCATAAAATGTCCCGACTCGCCTGTAGGCATTATATATTCAAGATGATCTGGGTCGGCAAAATCAAAAATGTAACGCATCGAAGGACCGAGAATATTTGAGTAAGGTTCGGAACGATGTGGTTTTGTTAATTCACGTGTCTGTTCAAACAATTCCGGGAATGAATATTCTGTATTAAAAATTGTGGTTCCGTCACCACCGATACTGAACGGACCGATATTTACAATATTATCGAGCAAAGGAGAAACATCATGAAACATATGTTTGAAAGTAACTTTATGAACATCTCCCCATTGCCAGTTTTTTATATCCATTCCGTAATTTTTTTCAAGATCAGAAAGCGCATCAACTAAACTTTTTCTTATAATAATGTTGCGGGTTTCAACTTGGCTGGTTCGTATGTCGTCAAAAAAAGAGGAATTATTTTCTTCCAACATTTTTGGAATAATCCGGTACGGAACATTCGCAATAAAAACATATTCTTTAAGAAGATCGTCTCCCATTTCATCTTCAAATATATTTTTAATTAGATATTGGAAGAAGCGAGTACAAATAGTGGGCACTTGACTTCCCGCATCCATTTTGAATCCCCAATTTTTAAATAGCTCAAGTGTAAGCAATAAATTCTTGTCTGTAACTTTCACACTATCAAATGCAGACATTATATAAGAAGTAAGTTTCTTTGCGTAGGGCGAGACAAAATCATTCTGATATTTTTTGAAATCTTCTTTTGATTGAATTGGTTTTGAGTTAAGCAGTTCGGTAATTCTTTCTATGCGGGATGACGGTTCCCAAATATTTGAAATATGATACATGAAATTTTGTATTGTCTTATTGTTGGCTGATGCAATAAAATTTTGCGATGGATTAAATAACTTCGGCATCTCTTCATATGGAACAAATCCTTTCCAATCATTTGCATCTGTTGTACCGTCATTAATCAATGTTGAACTGTTGGAAGACCTAATTGGCAATTTTGCAGCACAGATGTATCCAATATTTCCATCTTTATCACCATAGACAAAATTTTGCCCCGGTACAGT
The DNA here is from genome assembly GCA_026390795.1 of Ignavibacteriales bacterium. Taxonomy (NCBI): domain Bacteria; kingdom Pseudomonadati; phylum Ignavibacteriota; class Ignavibacteria; order Ignavibacteriales; species Ignavibacteriales bacterium. The sequence continues at coordinate 2,542,257 of JAPLFG010000003.1, read as the reverse complement.
AAAGTAACGAACCGCATTTTGGAATTCATTCCAATTTTTTGATTTATTGATAGACACTGCCGCAAACATTTCATCGCTAAATTCTTGCCCAGTCCATCGCATACTCATCTGTGCCGTTTTCACGCCCGTGTTTGGATACATTACTCTGAACGGATGGATATCCGTGATTATCGGCCCCCGATGAGTCCGTTTTATTTCATAAATCACACTTGATGAATCTTTAACGTGAATTGTATCTTTCTGAATAACCAACGGTTTCCAAATTCCGTTCAAAAAATAATTCTTTCCGGTTGAATCAATTTTCTCTACATAAAAATCGGCGTCGTCCGCCATAACATTTGTCATTGCCCAGGCTATATTCTGGTTTTTCCCAATTACAATTGCAGGCAAACCCGGAATAGTAAATCCTTCCGCGTTCCAATCGTTGCTTCGAATCATTGCCAGGAACCACCTTCCAGGTGCAGTGAACGCTAGATGAGGATCGTTAGCAATTATCGGTTTACCGGATGCCGACATTTTGCCGTTAACAATCCAGTTGTTTGAACCGATGTGTGTACCGACGAAGCCGGTTAAATTTCTAAATTGCTGGTCCACTTTCATTAAGTCATTTGTTATTGCAGCAAAACTTTTAATATCAGATGGAATTATAGTTGGAGAGTTCTCTGGAAAATCCGGTATTAATTCTTTCGCTTTTTCATCGCCAAATTTTTGAACCAATTGCGAAAAAGTAATATCTGTCCACCAGCTTATATTTAATTCCCATCCCATTAGTTTTGCAATCATCAAACTGTGTTCGGGCTTCCATGGATAAGGATCGTAACCGAGCACATCGAATTCAACGGGATAATTTCCCTTTGCTTCATTAATAAAAGCATTTACTCCTTTCGAATAAGCTTCCAATATTTTTTTTGAGACCGGATTCAGTTTATCATAATTTTCTTTAACGATTTTATAAATGCCGGCTGTCCTAAACATTTGATCGATCGGGATTGTTTTGGCTCCTAAGACTTCGCTTAGGCGTCCCTCTCCCGCTCTGCGTGCGATATCCATCTGGAACAAACGCTCCTGAGCATGAACGTAACCTAGAGCAAATGCGGCGTCTTCATCGTCTTCGGCTTTAATCATCGGGACAGCGTATCCATCACGGTAAATTTCTACATCAGCACGCAATCCTTTAACTTTTTTCTCACCTTCATATTGAGGTAAAGATTTTTTGAGCATGTAATAAGAAAGAGAAAAAACCACGAGAATTACTATTGCCAACGATGCTAAAATGCCAATTAATATTTTTTTCCATCTCTTCATTATTGTTTTCCAAGAATTGCTTTCTAAATTTAATGAATAATTGATTTGCTGAATAACAAAATATTTGATAAATAAGCCGTGGCAATTCTACTCAACTCCTAATTATATGGTAAAATTATGAATGAAATCTCGATCATCCTCGCAATTGTGACTTTAATCTCAGTTATTATTTTCTTTTTTATAATTAACAAAAAACTATCAACCGGCGGTCAAAGTGAGATTAAGGATGGGTTTGAAAAAATGGACCGGTCGTTCCGGGATGAAATTGCTCGCAACAGAGAGGAATCATCAAAGAATGCAAAATCACAACGAGAGGAAGTTAATGAGTCAATATTAAAACTCGGTGAGCAGATTTCTTCAACCATCGGAGAAATATCAAAAGGACAAAAAAATCAGCTTGATATATTTGCGAAACAGATGAATTCACTTACACAGATGAATGAACAAAAATTTGATAAGCTGCAGGAGAAAGTTGAATCCCAGCTAAAAGAAATTCAGGATAAGAATGAAAAGAAATTGGAAGAGATGCGTCATACGGTTGATGAAAAATTACACGATACTTTGGAAAAGCGTCTCGGTGAATCATTTAAATTAGTTAGCGATCGGCTTGAACAAGTCTATAAAGGATTAGGAGATATGCAGGAACTTGCCCGCGGAGTAGGCGATTTGAAAAATGTTCTCTCAAATATAAAAACTCGCGGTGGATGGGGTGAAATACAACTTGAAAATTTGATTGATCAGATCCTTACACGCGAACAATATGAAAAAAACGTTGCCACAAAAAAAGGAAGCAACGACCGTGTTGAAATTGCAATAAAATTACCGGGAAGGGATTTAACCAAAAGCGAAATTGTCTGGCTCCCAGTTGACGCAAAGTTTCCGGTGGAAGATTATCAGCGGCTGCTCGACGCTCAGGATTTGGCAAACATTGCAGCAATTAACGAAGCTAACAAAGCAATTGAAGCACGTATTAAAGGAGAAGCAAAAAAGATTGCCGAAAAATATCTTGATCCTCCTAATACAACAGATTTTGCAATTATGTTTTTACCAATCGAAGGATTATATGCCGAAGTATTACGCCGTCCCGGTCTTGCAGAATTTTTACAGCGGGAATACCGCGTTGTTGTCTCAGGACCTACGATTCTTGCAGCATTGTTAAACAGTTTGCAGATGGGTTTTAAAACATTAGCAATTGAAAAACGTTCAAGTGAAGTTTGGAAAATTTTAAGCATCGTAAAAAATGAATTTGGAAAATTTGGAGATGTTCTGGATAAAACGCAGAAGAAACTTCAGGAAGCCAGCAATACAATTGATGAAGCAGCTAAGTCGTCCAGAAAAATAGAAAGACAACTGAAAGATGTGCATGAATTGCCGACAAGTGCTGAACCTAATTTGATTGATTAAGTTTTCGAGAACCGTTTTTATTTAATAGTTCGAATTATTATGACGCTATTCCAAAATCAATATCGAATTGAATCGACGAGGCTAAATGGGTGGGATTATTCAAACCCGTGGTGGTATTATGTAACGATAAATTCCAAAGACCATACTGAATATTTCGGGAATATTGAAAGTGAAAAGATGGTCCAAAATAGAATGGGGCAAATTGCAGAAGAAGAATGGTTAAAGACAAAATTGATCCGATCGAATGTAGAACTTGATTATTTTGTTATTATGCCGAACCATCTTCATGGAATAATTATTATAACAAATAACAGTAAAGACGTTGCGCGCAACGTCTCTACAAATAACAAATTTTCTGAAATAACTCCAAAATTCGGTTCACTCTCAACAATTATACGTTCATATAAATCCGCAACTTCAAAAAGAATCCATGAAATTGGGTATCTCAAATTTTCATGGCAGCCACGTTTTTATGAGAGAATCATCCGTGACGAAAAAGAATTAAATAACATCAGAAGATACATTGAACAAAATCCATTAAAGTGGAACTTAGAAGAAAAAAAACATGACAACATTTGTGAATTGTCTTAGATGCAATTAATCATTTTGTATTGCAGAAACTGATTGAAACCATTTTATAATTTGAAACTAGTGTAACCTGACTATATATCACCATAGACAGAACATCATTCCGTCATTTACCGATAAATCACTGCAGTTCGCCGATTTTCTATCAAAAAACATATAACAACAACCTATCTTTGCCGTCAAAAGAAGTGAAGATCAAAAAAGGAGACTAAAAATGGAAACGCCTAAATTTCATGGAAGAGTAATTATTGGGATATTACTCATTCTAATCGGCGGATTATTCTTTCTGCGCAATTACGATTTATTTGACTTCCCATACGAATATTTAACATGGGAATATTTTTTCATTCTGCTCGGTATTCTTTTCTTTTTCCTTTCACGAAACAGAACGGCAGGAATTGTTTTCATCGCGATAGGATTATTCAACCTTTTGCCGGAACTATGGCCGCTGATCTTTGTAATGATTGGCTTATACATAATTTTCGGAAGGGAACGCCTCCGACATAACAGGTTTTCAATCAAATCCACTTTCGAAGGACAATCCGGTCAACCGGCAAGCGGAAATGATTACGTAGACAGTGTAAATATTTTTGGAGGCGGAAATAAAGTAATCCATTCCGATAATTTTAGAGGCGGTAATATCACATCAATTTTTGGCGGTTCGGAAATAAACCTTGCTAACTGCAAACTTGCAGAAGGTGAAAATTTTATTGAAGTAACTGCAGTCTTTGGAGGAACAACAATTATTGTCCCTCATGATTGGAAAGTAGTTCTAGATGTTCTTCCAATCTTCGGAGGTTTTGGAGATAAAAGAAGCAAAGATCCAAACAAAGCATTTCAGGAAGGAAGAACTCTCGTTATTAAAGGGTTGGTTGTTTTCGGCGGCGGAGAAGTTAAAACTATATTCTGATTCTTTTTAGCATAAGTATAGTGTTTATACTTGATAAAATTTTTTGTTGGAGGTTAAAATGCAAAACACAAATGGAAGAACCTGGGCCGGGATAATTTTCATAGCCATCGGCGCTTTATTTCTTCTTGAAAATTTTGGGTTTCCATGGTTTTACGGATTTGATATTAGCCATATGATTTTTTCATGGCATTCAATATTCCTAATCATCGGAATTGTCTTGATCATAAATCATCGCGATAATTTTTTGGGATACATCTTTGTTGGAATCGGCGCATTTGGAATGCTTCGTCACATCCCGTTTTTTTCTCAATTTGATTTCAGCGATCTATGGCCAATCGCACTTTTATTCATGGGACTCTGGCTTATACTCAGAAGAAACGGGAAATCATCAATCCATCATTCTCATTTCTCAAATAGCGGAAAAGAATCAACTAGAGAGATGCCGCCGCAGGAAGAACGTCAATCGCAAACAGCTTCTAATTTTTATGATTTTTTGGATGAAGTAAACATCTTTAACTCAACTAATAAAGTTATCCGTTCGGATAATTTCCGCGGCGGTAATATTACGACAATATTTGGGGGAACAAAATTGGATTTAACAAATTCAAAACTTTCACCAAGTGAAAACATTTTAGAGATAACCACATTATTCGGTGGAACGAATATTCGTGTTCCGCAAAATTGGAAAGTAATATTAAATGTCACTTCTATCTTTGGCGGCTTCGAAGATAAACGGTTCGCACATATTCATAGCGAGGAAAAAAGCGAAGGCATGTTAATTATCAAAGGTGTTGCGTTATTCGGCGGCGGCGAACTGCTTTATTAATAATTCAAGAGTAAAAAATGAGCAACCCATTTATTAGTAATAAAAAAATCCGTGCACTTTACTTCAGCATCTGGTTTTTTATCTCTCAAGCGCAGGTTCTATTACTTACATATTTCTTAAATGTAAAACTGCTTAATGCCTATTGCGACAGCTTGGTTTTTAATTTCTTGTATATGGCGCTTGGTCTAAGTTTTTGGTTCACGGTTAGTTTCAATTCCTTGGAAAATTATTCCACGTCAAAAGTTTTTCTAAATCATATTGCCGCGGCAGTAATTACTTCAGGTTTGTGGATTCTTATTGGATACTATACAATTATTAATCTCATAACGGGCGATAAAGTTTACTCGGATTTTCTTCTTAAATCTCTCGTCTGGAGATTTTTAATTGGCATTCTCTTCTATACGGTAATTATTGCAGTAGATTATGTGATCATTTACTACAATAATTTTCAAGAGAAACTTTTGAAAGAAGTTGAGTTGAATGCTCTTGTTAAAGAAGCCGAATTGAAAACTTTAAAATATCAGATCAATCCACACTTTATCTTCAACAGTTTGAATTCGATCAGCTCATTGACTATTTCCAATCCAATACAAGCACAGGAGATGACGATAAAACTTTCTTCATTTCTTAGAAGCATCTTATCTAAAAATGAGAAACAAAAAAATAAACTTATCGAAGAAATTAATAACGCAAAACTCTATCTCGACATTGAAAAGGTGCGTTTTGCCGAAAAATTTGAATTCATTGAAGATATTAAAATTGAATGCAAGGAGATGGAAGTTCCAAGCATGATACTTCAACCGATTTTAGAGAATGCTATAAAACACGGTGTTTATGAAAGTTTGGACAAAGTCACAATTAAACTTTCTTGCGGAATGGAAAATGAATATTTTAAAATTACAATTGAAAACAACTTTGATCCGGAATCAATTCCGCGGAAGGGTGAAGGAATTGGACTTAAAAATATCCGTAATAGATTAAAATTAATTTATAATCAAGAAAATCTTTTAACTGTTCAAAAAGAGACTAATCGATTTAGTGTAAACATTTTTATACCGGTTGGATGACATGGGACCAAAAAAGAAGATAAGAGTTGTAATAATTGATGACGAAACGCTCGGTCGTGAAATAATTAAAAGCTACTTGAAAAAGTTCGAAAATGTTGAATTGCTCGCCGAATGTTCAAATGGTTTCGAAGGAATCAAACAGATCAACGAACTTAAACCGGATTTAATCTTTCTCGATATTCAAATGCCTAAGCTAACCGGATTTGAGATGCTGGAAATTTTAGAAGAACCGCCGGTAATCATTTTTACAACCGCGTTCGATCAATATGCTCTCAAAGCTTTTGATGCCAATGCAACGGATTACCTTTTAAAACCATTCTCTGAAGAAAGATTTGCCGAAGCATTTAATAAAGCCCTTAAACTTATCACCAATATATCTCCGGCTAAACAGAAATTGGACGGGCTGGTAAAAGCCGTTGAAAAACGTGATGAATTTTTGGACCGCGTGGTAATAAAGAACGGACAGAAAATAATTATCATCCCGACAGATGATATAAGATATATTGAAGCTCAGGATGACTACACAATGCTTTACACCGAAAAAGGAAATTTTCTTAAACAGAAAACGATGAAATATTTTGAGGAAAATTTGAATGGTGCGGAGTTTATCCGAATTCACCGCTCATATTTTGTTAAGCTTACAGCAATCAAACAGATAGAATTATTTGAAAAGGATTCGTACCGGGTTCTGCTTCATGATGGAGTGAAGTTACCGGTTAGTAAAAGCGGCTATCAGAATTTAAAAGAAATCATCAAATAATTTATTTGTAGATCTCCGGATATTTTCATTTTAGTACTTCTTAATCCTCTTAGAGTAAAAGATCAGATTGTTCATCAAACCCAAGATTGAACTTTGTCCCCTCTTGCTTTATATTTAGCCCAGAAAATAACAGGCGCATTTATGAATTTTGACAAAGACCTTCAATCTATACAGGAAGCCAGAACACTTGCCGCAAGAGCAAAAGAAGCCCAACTAGAATTTAAGTATTACAATCAAGAACAAGTTGATAAAATTGTAAAAGCTATGGCAGATGCCGGATTCAAAGAAGCCGAACGCCTTGCTAAATTGGCTTATGAAGAAACCGGTTTTGGAAAAGTGGCTGATAAAGTTATCAAAAATCAATTCGGCACAAGAGATGTCTGGGAATCAATAAAGGATTTGAAATCCGTCGGTGTGATTGACGTTCAAAAAGACGGCAAAATTATTAAGATAGCCGAACCAATGGGAGTTGTTGCAGCGCTTGTACCTTCAACAAACCCAACTTCCACTGCGATGTTCAAAGCAATAATTTCTTTGAAATGCAGAAACGCAATTATTGTATCGCCCCATCCAAAAGCTCTTAGATGTACAACCGAAGCATTGAAGGTCGTAGCGGATGCCGCTGAAAAAGCGGGCGCACCTAAAGGATTGATACAATGTTTATCAATTCCAACTCTTGAAGGTACAAATGCGTTAATGAAAGATAAAAACATTGCTGTAATTCTTGCCACGGGAGGAATGCCGATGGTTTATGCTGCTTATAGCTCCGGCACACCTGCATATGGAGTTGGTTCAGGAAACGTTCCGGCATTCATAGAAAAAAGTGCGAATTATCAGAAAGCGGTTGCAGACATAGTTTATGGAACTACTTTTGACAATGGAACGTTATGTTCTTCCGAGCAGGCAATGATTGTTGACCGTTCTATTAAAGATAAAGTTATTGAAGAAGCTAAACGGATCGGTTGCTATTTTGTTAATGATGAAGAGAAGAAAAAATTAGAGGACAAAGTTGCCCGCGGTGCAAAATTAAACGCAGATATTGTTGGAAAATCCGCAGCATGGATTGCAAATTATGCGGGTTTCACTGTTCCGGATAAAACAACAGTTCTTATTGCAGAATGCAGTAGTGTTGGAAAAGAGGAACCGCTATCAATTGAAAAATTATCTCCGATGCTTGCGTTTTATACTGTTGACGGCTGGATGGAAGGATGTCATCGCTCTATTGAGCTTTTACAATTTGGCGGAATTGGTCATACAATGGCAATTCATTCTAACGATAAAGAAATAATTATGAAGTTTGCTCTTGAGAAACCAGCATTTAGAATTGTTGTAAACACACCGTCCTCGGTTGGCGCTGTGGGTTATACAACCGGATTAATGCCTTCAATGACTTTAGGACCTGGTACATGGGGTGGCTCAATAATTTCAGAAAATGTAACAGCCAAACATCTGATGAATATTAAAACACTTGCTTTCGAAATACATCCGGTAAACCCCGGCAATTGTGTAAACTCTTTTGATCTTCCTTCGACAATAAACATGAAAAGCGGATACCAGGAGGGGAATTTTACAAAACAAATTGAAGAAAGATTACGGGCACGCGCAGGCAATCCAAATGTAAGTTTGATGAGTAACACCGGTCAAAAATTTAACAAAACTTCAGAGAAAGCAGTTTTGGGAACCGGAATATCAGAAGAAGAGATACAAAAAATTATTCGCGAATTTAATAAATAATTTCTAATTGAAATTTTATTATATAATTAGATTAGATCCAACACATATAAAAAAAATAATCTCTTAGAAAATGGGGATAACGGAAACAATGAACAAACTGAATCGAAACAATTTTTATAAATGGTCTGTTGACAAAGGTGATTATAAACGGGATGAGGAATCAACTATAACTTATATGAGAAAGTTGATCTGGAAAAAAAGGATGAAAACTACAGGCTGGATTTTTCTCTATTTTTCTTTTGTGATTGTGATTTCCTATTTAATATTCGCCAAATATTAAGTATAACCGGTTGTGTGAAGTAGAATATAAACCGTTAAAACGGTTCTAACATTGCGTCTTGTGTTTCTAACCCCGCGATTAATCGCGGGGTTAATCAATGAAAAAGAGTTTTCTTTAACTGTTTCAACAGTTTATTAAACAATGTTTTTTAATTCACGCAACACGTTAAGTATAACGATCCAACTTAAATTTTTCCCCAAGATATAATTTTCTAACATCTGCATCCTCTGCCAGGACATTTGCAGTCCCATCTTTAAATATTTGTCCGTTAAGCAAGATATATGCACGGTCAACAATACTTAATGTTTCGTGAACATTATGATCCGTAATTAATATGCCGATCCCTTTATTTTTTAGATTTGCAACAATATTCATAATATCTTCAACGGCAATAGGATCCACGCCCGCAAATGGTTCATCCAGTAAAATAAATTTTGGATTAGTCGCTAACGCTCGGGCGATTTCGCAGCGTCTTCTTTCCCCGCCGCTTAATTGAAAACCAAGATTCTTTCTGACTTTCACGATTCCAAGTTCCTTCAATAATGATTCCTGTTTCTCTTTTCTTTCGTCATTGGTAAGCTTCATCATTTGCAATACCGCCATAATATTGTCTTCCACACTCAACCTGCGAAACACAGATGCTTCTTGCGGCAGATATCCTATTCCCATCTTGGCGCGTTTGTACATCGGTTCATCAGTAATTTCTTTACTTTCCAAATAGACTTTCCCGGCATTCGGTTTTATCATTCCCACGATCATATAGAATGTGGTTGTTTTTCCTGCACCGTTAGGTCCAAGTAAACCGACCACTTCTCCCTGCTGGACTTGAACAGAGACATTATTCACCACGGCTCTTTTCTTATAAACCTTTTTAAGATTATCACTTCTTAGTGTTAAGTTTTCCGGCATAATATTGTAAATCCTTAATTAAGTATGTAAGAATATCCTGCCGATTGAAAAGCAGATTCTCTTTTGTTGGTCTATTTGAAAATAACCTAAATGTTGGAATAGTAAAATCTTTTTCTTTACCAACAATTAAATTTTCGGGATGAAATTCTGTTACCGGCTTACCATAAAATCTGACATTGGAAACATTTTTATTCTTGAATAAGATTTTTGCCTTTGCTGAGCTCGATTTAATTAATCCGTTCGGTTCATTCTCTTCGTACATATAATAAATACTTAATGCGTTCCCTTCTACTTCGGTTCTTTCCAACCCGTCTTTATTGAAAAACAATTTAATATTTTTACCGGAGATTTGGTCAAATCGGTTTACAGAATCCTTGTTGGCTGTAATGATCGAAGCATTTGCTTCAATATTTATCATTTGCAACCGTTTATCTTTCATAAATAACGAAATTGAATCGCCTGACATTTGTGTTTCTTCATTCCATATAACGGGAGGTAGTGCATCGTTTTCTCTCCGGAAAGTTTCGATGCGATCACCTTTTTTATAATAAAATGTTTTACCATTGAGCGATGCAAAATTTTTACGGACTATTTTCACCGAATCGGTTATAACAAGCTTATTTGTGCTGTCGTCAAATGATTCCATTGTCTTGGAAGAAATTACAAGCGTATCGAGTTGACCGGTTTCGGTTGTGTCAATCCTGACTAAAAATGGTTTATCTGTAATTTTGGAATAATTCTTTTTGCCAAAGTCTTCAAGTTTATTTCCAAAAATTGCCAAACGATTGGAAGGATTATAGATTCTTATATTTTTAAATGCATACGTCTCATCAGTATTCCGGAAATGAATTAAACTATCGGCAAAAACGGTTGATGAGGTGTCGGTTACCTGAACATTGCCGACTGCAACTGCTTTATCGTTATCATCAAAGTAATTGAGATGATCTGAACTCATATTGGATGCCGAATCGTGAAGTTTTACATCTTCATAAAAGTAGGAGTGCTTTTCATCGAAATAATAATACCCATTTTTAGATTCCAGTTGAACATGTCCGTCTGTTAAAGCAATACCGACTTTCGAGAATGCAACTTTTTTATTGCCGTCATAAAAACCGTGTTCAGTTTTAATAATAATACTGTCTTGAGTTACAATTACATTTCCAATTAATTCCGCTTCGTTGCGCGCAACAAACTGGATTGCCTTATTGCAGGTGATTCTAACTGCACCTTGAATTATTATAACATTTCCTTCAAACTCTTGAATGGTCTCTCCATTTACAACACGGCCGGAAAAAGAGGCGCCTTTAATTTGAAGCGGTTCAGAAGATTGTGCACAAATGCTTCCGACCAAGATCAAGAAAAATAATATGATAAAGCGCAGAGTCATTTTACAATACCAGGCCTAGTTTTGGAATAGGTAACGTTGAAGATTTTGTAGTTCTCCAGAAATTGATCCGATTCCAAACCAAATCCTTGGATAATTTCTTTTGGTGATGTAATGGTAACAAATTTATCGGTAATAATTTTCTGATCTTTATTGCGCCACATCAATTCGCTTGTTTTGACCACGGTGCCGCTGTCGTTCAAAGCCACAACACTGTCAATTGCGTACATATCTTTTGTCAAATCGTTAACTTTACCCCTGAGCGAACTTAACCATGAAGTATTTTTTTGTTCTTTATTATAAAAATTAATCTTAACCCCATCGAGCAGAGTGAGTTTTTGCTGATCAAACATTTTTAAATGATTTGAATAAAGAATTGCTTTTATCTTCCCATCATCAGAAAAAATCATTTTGGAATTCCAGCTTTCGTTTGAAGGTATTTCTCCTTGAACAATAGACTTTTCTACCTGCGGCTCAATTTTTTCTTTGGAACAAGAAAGAAGGAAAGTTAAAACGATCAAAGAAAAAAAATATTTTTTCATCTTGATTGTAAACCAAGTTTCACTAGATCATGCAAATGTAGGATACCTTCCGGTTTATTGAGTTTATCCGCTACAATCAATGATGTTATATTAAATTTTTCCATTTGCTGAATTGCGAACGAAGCTAAAAATTCTTTACTGATTGTCTTGGGATTCTTAGTCATCAGATCAACTGCGGTCAAATTTTTGATATCGAGAGTCTTTTCCAAAAGTCTGCGTAAATCTCCATCAGTTATAACACCGGTCAAAATTCCATTTTCATTTACGACGCAAGTCGTTCCAAGTCGCTTTGAGGTAATTTCTAATATTGTATCCTTAATGGATGCATTTTCAATTACAACCGGAACATCCTTTCCCTTTATCATGATTTCCGAAATTTTGAGTGAGAGCCGTTTGCCCAAACTGCCGCCTGGGTGAAGGAGTGCAAAATCTTCTGCAGTAAATCCGCGCATTTCTAAAAGAGTAATGGCAAGCGCATCTCCCATAACAAGCGCCGATGTTGTGGATGCCGTAGGTGCAAGATCGTACGGGCATGCTTCTTCTTTAACGCTTACATTAAGGACAATATCGCAATCCTTCGAGAGTTTGGAATTCACTTCTCCAAGCATTCCTATAATTGTAACATTGATTCGCTTTAACATTGGCATTAGTTTGTGTAATTCTTCCGTATGCCCGCTCTTCGAAATAAAAATTACTATATCATCGTTGCGAACCATTCCAAGATCGCCATGAAGCGCATCAGTTGGATGCATATAAATCGCGGCAGTACCTGTAGAATTCATTGTGGCTACGATCTTACGGGCAATTATTCCGGATTTGCCGATACCCGTAAAAACAATTCTTCCCTTTGCATCATAAATTTTTTGAACAGCTCTAACAAAATTATTATCAATACTGTTGACTAAATCCTGGACAGCTTTAGATTCAATCCTAACAACCTCAATTCCTTTATTAATAATCTGTTCTTCTGTCACACATTCCTCTATTTATTTGTGATTCTTCCTACAGGAAAGAAGAAACTAAAAAATGTTTATTACGATCTTACTTATTTTTGAAAATAACTGTAATCCAGTTCAATTCTCTGCCAATACTTGTTGTAAGCCAAGAATCCTTGAACTAACTGCTCGTCTGTAAATTCATCAAGGTTAGTAAATAATCTGCCCGGGTTCAGCGCTTTCTCCGGATCCTTAATATTAAGAAGTATCATCATTTCATTAAAATAATTAGTTACTGGCACAAAGTGATTAATACCACTCTTAGCATTATAAACCCAAACTTTTTTATGAACAGGCGCAATTGCCAGAATAATTTCATTCTTGATCAATTTGACTTCTCGAACGTATGATTTATCAAACGGCGCTTTATCACCCGGCAACCAGTTCGAGTAAGTCCATACTTTTGCTTGTGTCAAATCATCCGGAATATTTTCACCCGCAGTTACTTTGATATCAACTTCTATTTGCCCTTCCTGTTCTTCGTGGATTGTAACATATACTTTACCGATATCAAAAGTTATATTTGCGACCGCAAGAATCGGAGAGGATGAAATATCGAGATCAATCTGATCATCTTTTTCGCCAAGTATAAAGTTTCCTTCACCAAATCTGCCGTAACCAATAACCAGAAGATTTTCAATTATATCGCGGTATTGTTTGTAGCCCAATTTATTTTCAGGCAAGGCAGCAAAAAGCCAACTTTTTTCTCTAGGGCTAAGTTCTCTCGGAAATATTTCGTTAATATTTTGTTGCACGGCTTGCTGGCTCCTTTGATTTTTTATAGTAATTTAATATTTCTTTCAGCAGCTCTTCGCAATTATCTGCGTTTGTGCTGAATGAAACAGCTCTCTTTACTTCCCTTCTTGCGCTTTTCGGAGCGCACGATAAACCGCATTTTTGTAAAAGAGGAATATCTAATATGCTATCCCCCATATAAAAAACGTTTTGATAAATGATCGATCTGGAGTTTAAAAAAACATTTACCATTGAGACTTTATCCAAAGTTCCGTTCAAGACAAAACAATTTTCTATAGTTTTTAATTTGTCGATCAACTTATCATCCGATCGAGCAGTAACGATTCCAAACATTGCATCAAGCAGTTTAAATTCATTGCAGATCCCGGCGACAGATTCTGTACATTTTTCAGCCGATTCACCATCGTTCATGAGAACACCATCAAGATCGAATAGAAATATCTTGATCTCCCGGAATTTATTCAGGAGTTCACTTTTCATTTTTCACTAATTCATCTATCTGTTTAATCAAGACTAAAAGTTTTTTAAGTGAATGAAGAGGTAGCTGACTTGCAGCATCGCTCAATGCTTTTGTAGGATCGGGATGAACTTCAAGAAACAATCCGTCTATTCCAACGGCGGCGGCGGCTCTTGCTAAAGTTGGAATGAACCGTGCTTCACCGCCGGAAACATTAGAATCGCTTGGCAATTGTACGGCATGAGTTGCATCCATAATTACAGGGTAACCTAAACCTTTCATAATATCGAGAGAACGCATATCAACAACAAGATTATGATAGCCGAATGTTGTGCCGCGTTCCGTTAATAGAATTTTTTTGTTTTTTACCGATTCAATTTTTTGGATAACGTGCTTCATATCCTCCGGTGCAAGAAACTGACCTTTCTTGATGTTGATAATTTTTCCGGTTCTTGCGGCTGCTAATAACAAATCGGTTTGTCTGCAAAGGAATGCCGGAATCTGTAATACATCGGCAATTTCAGAAACTGCTTCAATTTCTTTTTCATTATGAATATCTGTTAATATCGGAACTGAGAATTCTTTCTTAACCTTTTGTAAAATTTTAAGTGCTTTTTCAAAATGAATACCGCTGAAAGAATTAATATTTGTACGGTTTGCTTTTTTATAACTCGATTTGAAAATAAATGGAATATTTAAGTCGCCGGTAATTTTTTTAATTTCCTCGGCAGTATTCATTGTGATCTTTTCGTTCTCGATTACGCATGGACCGGCAATTAGTACAAATGGAGAATTACTTCCGATTTTAATTTTGTTTACATGGATCATAACAGTGTCACCTTATTTATTCAAAAAGACTTTCTTGAGATTTTTGAATTCCACGTTTTTTATTGAACCGGATATAAGCCAGATCTGTGGCTTCTCTTCCGCGAGGTGTTCTTTGTATAAATCCTTGTTGAATTAGAAACGGCTCATAAACTTCTTCAATTGTTCCAGGGTCTTCATTCACGGCAACGGAAACGGTATTCAATCCAACCGGTCCGCCGTTAAATTTTTCAATGATGGTAAGAATTATTTCTTTATCCATTTCATCAAGACCGAACTCATCAACTTCTAAAGAATTAAGTGCTTTTTTTGCAATCGAAATATCAATTATTTTTTTTTGTTCATAATCAGCAAAATCACGGGTCCGGCGCAACAGACGGTTTGCTATTCTCGGTGTGCCGCGAGAACGTTTTGCTAATTCAATAGCCGCGTCTTCATCAAGTTTTATGTTGAGTAGATCTGCAGAACGATGGATTATTTTTTTTATTAGATCGCTTTCATAATAGTCGAGACGGGATTTAATTCCAAACCGGTCGCGTAAAGGAGCTGTTAATAAACCGGCACGTGTTGTGGCACCGATTAATGTATAATGAGGAAGTTTAATCTGAACAGAGCGGGCGTTGGGTCCGCTGTCAATCATAATATCAAGTTTATAATCTTCCATTGCCGAATAAAGATATTCTTCTACAACGGGACTCAAACGGTGAATTTCATCAATAAATAAAACCGATTTTTCTTCGAGATTTGTTAAAAGACCGGCAAGATCACCAGGTTTTTCTAAAACAGGTCCGGATGAAACTTTAATTTTAACACCAAGCTCATTTGCAATAATATGAGCGAGAGTGGTTTTGCCGAGTCCCGGAGGTCCTGTAAGAAGAACGTGATCGAGACCTTCGTTTCTAATTTTTGCAGCACCGATAAAAACTTTTAGATTATCTGTTATTTTGGATTGACCGGTGAACTCATTAAATTTTTGCGGACGAAGAGAGTGCTCAATTTTTATTTCTTCCTCGTTAATTACGGGATTAAGATTCTCCGATTTTCTTTTCACTCATTTCTCCGATAAAATTAAATCTTAACCGATACAATTTTTTTGCGCCGATAGCTTTTCAATAGTTCAAGTAAAGAGATCATTCCAAACATAGTAACTATTAGAAGAATTGCAGCAAGAATAGAGAGAGGAATATTCAAAGTTTTGGGATAAAACATAGCAAAACCTGGAATCCAGGCACTGCCATAAAGAACAACAATATGAACAACATAGATGAGAAGTGTATTCTTTCCTACTTGCTGAATAATCTCCGGTATAGTCTTAAGACTAAGCGCAATGTAAGACATAATACTGTTGAGTATTAGAATAAAACCCAGGCGGTAAAAAATTAGAGCTGAGTTATCTGTCCAAAAAGTTTTTTGCCCGTATAAGTAGTTTTCAATTTGATGGATAAAAAAGCAGATAACCAGAGAGATCAAACCAAAGCCGAATAAATTGTAGCTGAATTTTTTGGTGTTATATGATAATGGATTTTTCGCAAGATAGGTGCCGAGTATCCCCCCGCTAATAACATAACCACTCCAAGGAAATAGAGGAAAGAATGAACCGGTGCCGTGATAAAAATAAGCGGCAAAAGGGATCGGCAAAAAATTTGCCCAGCTTATCTTTTCAGTCACAAGGAACATAAAAAAGAAGAATAAAGCACCTAATGAAAAAACTAAATAGTCGCTTGCTTTATACTTTTCGGCAATAAAAGAAAGAAACAAAATAAATAACAAACCGAATCCGATTAATTGTAAAGCATCAACAGTAAAAAATACAAGCCATTGCGCTTTTGTAACCTCACTAAAATCGAACATGCGGGGAGTTGGAAACCGAAGAAGGTAGCCGATTAAAACCAAGATAATAAATCGGTGAACTCCTTTCAGCACACGCGGATTTTGAAAAAACGGTTCTTTGTTCGACTTCAGCAGATACGTGAATGCAACACCTGAAGTAAACATAAAGATTGGCGCTGTGAACCCGCGTATAGTAAACCAAATATTGTAAAGAGGTGAATCAAACGATCTGAATTGATCGCCAAGAAAAGCATCAATAGTGTGCCCTTGAACCATCATTAGTACAGCTAATGCTCGCATAAGATCTAAAAAAATTATGCGTTTTCTAGGATTTGAAGACATCAAAAAATTTTCCAATTAATCTGGTTATAAAAATAAATAAAGAATACCACTTAAAAAACGGTAGAAATGAATTTGACTAAAACAAAAAATGCCTCCTAACAATTGGAGGCATCCATTTCAAAAATGATTTTTCAATTAATTCCGAGGGTGATTTTCAGTCCACTCTTTTAAAAATTTTATTATATCCTGTGTCGAAGTACCCGGAGTGAATAACTCACCAACCCCAAGTTCTTTTAATTTTGCTAGATCTTCTTTTGGAATAATGCCTCCGCCAAAAAGAAGAATATCATTAACATCTTTATCTTTCATTAGATTCAATATTCTCGGAAATAAAGTCATGTGCGCGCCGGAAAGAATACTAATTCCAATAGCATCAACATCTTCTTGAATTGCCGCTTCAACAATCATTTCGGGTGTTTGACGAAGTCCGGTGTAAATTACTTCCATACCGGCATCTCGCAGAGCCGCGGCAACTACTTTTGCGCCTCTATCGTGTCCGTCTAATCCTGCTTTTGCTACCAACACCCTTATCTTTCGTTCCATCAATTATCTCCTTAGAATTTTCAGAGATTAATAAATCTCTATCCAAAAATAACATTGCTGCTGTGAAAAGACAATCTAACAAATCTATTTTCTCGGACCTCTATCCTGCAATTTAAAATGCTTTTCGTAGAAACGGCGTGCAAGTTCCAAATCTTTAGGAGTATCAACCGACAAACTATCATACTCAGTTAACACAATTTTCATTTTGAAACCGTGTTCAAGAAAGCGGAGTTGTTCTAATTTTTCAATCTGTTCCAAATCGGTTGGTCTAAGTCCGTTAAATTTTAAAAGAGTATCTCGGCGGTAGACGTACAAACCGATATGTTTATAAATTTCTGCAGTTTGAATACGCGCCAGATTCGTTTTTGCTTCCCTAACAAATGGAATTGGCGAACGTGAAAAGTATAAAGCAAAGTTTTTGTAATCGAAAACAACCTTTACTACGGATGGAGATTTCATTTCTTCCACATTTGTAATTCTCCGTGCAAGCGTTGAGAGATTAACTTTTTTATCGAAGAGAAGCGGCTCGATTGCCTCGTCTATCATCTTTCCTTTTATAAACGGTTCATCACCTTGAATATTAACAATGATTGTTGCATCCGGAATTTGTTCGGTTACATATGCTATCCGGTCGGAACCGCTTGCGCAACTCTGCGGCGTCATATATGCTTCGGCGCCAAAACTTTTAACTACTTGAAAAACTTTTTCATCATCAACTGCTATTACAACTTTATCCAGCAGTTTAGATTTTTTTGCGCCAATGTAAGTGTGTTGAATCATAGGTTTACCGCCGATGTCTGCAAGCGGTTTTCCAATTAAACGTGTTGACGCAAATCGAGCGGGTATTATTCCAATAATCATCTGGTATTAGTCTTTATTAATTACTTTGGGTACTTTGAAAAATTCATCCGTTCTATCCGGAGCGTTTTTTAATGCTTCTTCCCTTTCTATTGAAGGCTTGAGTTCATCATTACGAAATTTATTAATCTCTTCTATTGGATGAGATAACGGTTCAATATTTTCCGTATTGAGCTCGTTTAATTTATCAACGTAATTCAATATTTCGTTTAACTGAGAAGTGAAATTTTCCAATTCTTCATCTTTGAATCTGAGCCGTGCCAGCTGAGCAATATATTCGACTTCTTTACGGGTAACAGACATAAACTATCTCAAGCCTATTTTAGAAAAAAATCCGGCGCTGCTGTACTTTGCAAAAATAAAAGAGAAGGTACCGGTATAAGGATTTCCTTTCACACGGACTGTAAGTGCGTAATCTCCGCCGCGTCTCGGACTTTTATAGTTCAGTTGGTAAATGCTGTTTGCTCTCACATTTATACTTTGTTGGATAAGCGTAAATTGTGCATCCAATTGTGAAATATCGTTTATTGGAAAATAACCGGAAGTACCTAATCTCTGCAAAGTTTCTTCATCAAGCGGGTCTTTGCCGCGTAATCCAATTGTGAATACCGATTTATTACTGACAGCATTTATCGCTTCCTTCAGAGCTTCTGTTGTCGGCTGGGCGGTTTCATTTCCGTCTGTGAACACAATCATCGTGCCTTGCAAAATTCCATCAACTGAATAATTGTCTTCCCAAAGTGACGCACCAACAGTTACGGCATAATAAAGACTTGTCGATCCCGCACCGGATCTGTAATTATTAATCGCAACATTAAGATTATTTTGATTGCTTGTAAAATCGGAAAGTATTTCTATATTTTCCGAAAACTGATAGATTGCAACTTCCTGGTTCGGAGTCATTTTATTCACAAATGAGGAAGCGGCAGTTCTAATCTTTTCAATCTCAACATTAGTTAAACTAGTACTGTTATCCAGCATCAATACAGTTCTAATTTTGTTTGGCAATTCATTTAGTTTTTTTATCTCAGCTAAAGATTCAGATTGAAGCGGAAGTCCGTCTTCATAAATTTCAAAATCATCCCTGCTCAACGTTGTTACACCAACATTGAATAAATCTACAACTTGAAATGACAGATTGACATTATTCGGCAATTGAGTTTCCTGCCTTTTCAATTTCAACGCATATCCGGCTTGACTTGGATTTAAATTTGCAATCGTTGTAAACTTGAACACCGGTGAACTTGCCTGAGAACCGCCAGAAAAATTTGCCACTACCCTCCAGTAATAAGTAGAATAGTAATCCAAAGAACTTGTTAGAGCAAAGAACTTCTGATTGATTTTAGATGCAACAATTTGAAGAGGCGGGTTTCCCTTATCAAGGTAAACATCATAAGAAACAGCGTTATCAGATTCCCACTTTAATGTTTGAATAATATTTTGATCCGTAGAATTGTTCAAAGGCTGAGCTGCCGAAGGTATTGTGGTGTCAGTTTGTGAAGTATCAGTCGGCCCGCCGGAAAATTTACAACTGACAAGGAGAATTGCCAGTAGTAAATCAATACAGATTAGACCAATAATTCTTCTTACCATTTACAATAATTTCTCTTGTTGATTCACTGCAAATATAAGTAATAAAATCATTTTTGTAAGTGAGAAGTAATTGACTTGATGACAGAGATTCTGTTCGTGATTGAAGGATGACTGTAGAAAAACCACTCAACTATAGGGAGCGGTTCACGGTCGCCAAGGTTTTGATCGGTTAATTTTTCTAAAGTATTGATGAAGGATTCGGTTTTATTTGTTGAGACTATAGCATATTCATCTGCTTCATATTCAAATTTGCGTGATATGAAATTTGAAATTGGCGTTTGAATCAATCCTATGATTCCTCCCCATAATAGAAGAAGCGGAAGTGAGGATATTTGGACAATCTCTTTAAAACCAAATAGACTCAGCGATAATCTGTGAAGTTGTGCAATAAGGAAAAAAGTTAAGAAGCTGAAGACGGTTCCAATAAAAATATTTTTAACAATATGCTTTTTTTTGTAATGCCCTAATTCATGTGCTATAACAGTTTCAATTTCATCATTAGTGTAATTATCAAGAAGTGTATCGCCTAGAAGAATTCTTTTAGTTTTGCCAAGCCCGGTAAATGCGGCATTAGCTTTCTTTGTATTCTTACTCATATTGAATTTAAAAACATTCTGCACTTTTAATCCGGCATCCTTACTAAGCGCAACAATTCTTTCTTTAAAGTCATCATTTTCTATCGGAGTAATTTTGTAGAAGATTGGTAGGATGATTATTGGTACAATCTGAGCAAGTACAACTGAAAGAATAAACATCAGCACAGCGAACGGGAGCCACCACATTAATCCGAAACTTTTCATAATAAAATAAAAAAGGAGCAATACGGGGATTCCGATTACGGTTCCAACCAAAGTTCCTTTTAAACCTTCCCAGATCCATTTCCAAAACGTTTGGTTAGAAAGATTGTATTTGTGTTCCAGGTAAAAACCGGTGTAATAATTAATCGGCGAAAAAAGAATTGAAGAGAAGATTCCGAGGACTAAAACATAAGCTAAGAGTAGTAAGTAATCGTTAGTGATTGCTAACCGTAAATAGTTTTCAAGCTTTATGCTGAGACCAAGCAGAATAAAAAGAAAGAGGAGAACAAATGAAATAACAGC
Source organism: Ignavibacteriales bacterium (assembly GCA_026390795.1). NCBI lineage: Bacteria > Pseudomonadati > Ignavibacteriota > Ignavibacteria > Ignavibacteriales > Ignavibacteriales bacterium. The sequence goes on along the minus strand of JAPLFG010000003.1, from coordinate 2,521,249 downwards.
TTCAGCTATTCCAAGAATAAGTTTTGTATTACTGTATTTCTTTGCCTGCGTGTTGTCCAAACTATATCTGTCCAAATGAACCTTTTTGGATCCATCCGACTTTACCGTCAATCAAACGAATTTTTGTCCAATCGTTCACATGATCTTCAATTGCAAATTTTATTCCTTCGTGAATAACAAACGCGTCGTTGCTTTTGGAATCCGGCGAGACTTTTACCGAATACATTTGATCCAACAAAATTCCGTAGTCTGTTGCGGCTTCACGGTTAACGCGTGCAAAAAGTAAAACGGCCGCAATGATCAACAGCGCAAGAGAAGTTGAGCTGCTTAGAAAAGAAATTTTCTGAAGGATTGACCTGCGTGAGAAAATATAAACCGCAATACTTGCAAGTAAAATCCAGAATATAAGAATTACAATGAAAGACCAGCCAGAAACATTTAAGGACGTAACCAATCCTTCCCACCAAGAAACAAGAAATAACTTTGGCAACTCGGTAATTTTATCTACAGTTCTTGAATTGGCAATTTTTAGGTTGTAAGCCAAATCTTCATCATTAGGTTCAATCTTTAACCCTTTTTCATAACTGTAAATCGCAGAACCAAGTTTGCCGGCTTTGAAATATGCATTGCCAAGATTATAATAAAGTGCGCCGCTCTCAAATCCTTGTCCCAATATTTTTTGATATGATTCGGCTGCAAGCTGGTAATTCCCTTCCTGATAATATTTATTTGCACTCTTCATAAGATCATCATGAGATTGTGCGAATGAATTATTACCGGTTAAACACAGTAAAGTAATTAAGAAACTAATAAAAACTTTTGCCGTTTTTGAAATCATCTTTTCTTCCTCGCATCAAGTGACGAATCAACCTCTATAATTACCTTAACAGTCTCATCATAAAATTCAGGCGCCACGGCAGATGTTTCGCCTTCGGGTGCAAAACGCGCGTATTCGCATTTCTCTGCAATTCTCTTAACACGGTCAATTAAAGCATCGTCAACATTTCTATGCAAAAGTTTTTCAACAGCTCCTTCAACGGTGAATTCCGATTTTTGAATTCCCAATTTATCTTCAAGATAGCCGAACAAAGCCAATGATAATTCAGAATAAAAATTTGTAGTATTATTTTTATCAAGCGCATCTTTGGCAAGTTTTAATCTCTTACGCGCCGCCTTCTCTGCTTTCTGATACCGCATCAATTTAACATTTCCGGTAAGTTTATCATGACGTCTTTTGAAAACAATTGTACCGATCATTCCAAAAAGCGGAAGTATAATTGAAAACCAGAACCACGGCTTGATAAGTGAGATATCCTGACGCGGTTCAAGATTAAAATCCGAAGTCTTAATGAAGCGAATATCTTCGCTAAGAAGTTTTACATCTTCTCTCACAAATCCTTGTGAAGCAGTTTCATTTCCGGCTACACCTTGACGCACATTTATTTTGAACGGCGGTGATTTTAAAGTAATATATCTGCGGGATGACGGATTGAAGTAAGTAAACTCGATCGGAGGAATTTCCTTTTCACCGGCAGTACGCGGCACGATTAAGTAATCAATTATTTTTTGACCGGAAATCAACGCACCGCGGTTAATATTTTCAACCGTCTTCGGTTCATATTTTTCAAAGCCGCTCGGTAGCTGGGGTTCGGGTACTTTCAATAACTTTATATTTCCGTTACCGCTTAATGTTAATCTTAGCGTTATACTTTCATTTGTAACTACATCTTTCTTATCAACTTCCGCTTTGAAATTCAGATCGCCTACAGCACCGTTGAATGAAGCCGGTGCGTTTGATGGTAGAGGATCAACTTCAACTTTAATTGTGTTTGACTTTGCTGGGAATTCAACAGTCTCTGTTCTTCCGAAAAAAGAATCATTAAAAAATTCATCGAAAACATCATTGCCGGTTTTTTTCTTTTTAACAATCACAGGTATATTTAATTCGAAAGGCGTTACGGAAAGTGAGCCTGTCTTTGATGCAAAGAGTGCGACTTGCTTGATTTTAGCAACGCGGTATCTTTCACCTTTGTACATTCCGATTTCAAAATTTATATTTTGAAGAGGACCAACTTCTTCGGCCCAGAATCCTTCGTATGACGGAAGTTTTGATACTTGCGGTGAAGAAATATTTAATTTTGTATAAAGTTTGTATGTAACGGTTATTTGCTCACCAAGCAGTGCGCGTGTTTTGTTTGCTTCTGCAACTATGAAAACATTTTTTGCAAGTTCCTCTTGTGTATATCCGCCGGTGCTTTCCTTTTGTTGCTGCGGTGTTCCTTTCCCAACTTTGACTTTTATCGGCTCCGTATGAAAAGTTTTTCCACTGTAGTCAACGGATGCGGATGCAATTGTGAATTCGCCCAGAGCGCCGGGCTGCAAAATATAAGAGAACGTAACCGAACCGGAAACTTTTCCGTTTATGATCTGCATACTGCTGGATTGATTTGGACCGCTCAATATTTTGAATCCGCTAAATGCAGGAGCTCGAAAATTACTCAGTCCATTCACATCTCCGCCGTCAAAAGTAAAGTAAGCTTGAAAGCGGTCGTACTGTCCAACTGTAGTTTTATCAACCGTTGCGTTAAACTGCTGCGCATTTATTGAATGGACAAAAATGCCGCACAGAAGAATTGTCACAGCTAACAAATATTTTTTAGATTCACTTATCAACATTTATATTCTCGATGCTTGATACTCGATACTAACTACTAAATACTAGATACTAAATACTTGTCACAAGTTACAGGTTTCTTACCAATCCTTATCCGTTGCAACCGGTTTACCTTTTACTTTTCTCAATTTTTTCTGAGTATTCGTTTCGTTATTCTTTAATGCTTCCAATATCCGCTGCGCTTCTTCTTTAGATATTTGATTTTTCTGCTGTTGTTGCTGCTGCTGATTCTGTTGTTTATCTTTATTCTTGTCATTTTGATCTTGATTCTGCTGCTGTTGATCTTTATTCTGATCCTTATTCTTGTCTTTATTTTTATCATCCTTATTTTGCTTCTGCTGTTGATTTTGCTTCAGCATATCTAGCGCGTAAGAAAGATTATATTTTGTTTCAAGATCATCCGGGTTTTGTTTCAGCGAATTTTTATAAGCACCGATACCGTCTTGATATTTCTTCTGTTTCAGCAAAGAATTTCCGATGTTATGATAAACTTGTGCCTGTCTTTCTTTGTTATCTGTAAACTGCAAAGAATTTTTGTATGATTGGATTGCTTCATCGTAACGGCCTTGTTTATAATAAGCATCGCCAAGATTGAAATGACCTTGAAACATTTCCGGATCTTTTTCCAAACCTTTTTTGAATTTCACTTCCGCATCGGTAAATTTTTTGTCTTTGTAAAGATCCACACCATTGTTGTTCAAACTTCTTTTACTTTGAGCAGATAAGACCGACGTAAGAAATAGTAGACCGATAAATAATATATTTTTCTTCATCATTGTTTTACCTCGCGTAATTTTTCGAACTTTGCGAGCCATTTTGATTTATTCGAAGAGATGAAAAATTCACCAATTAAAATTAATAGAGCCGGAATTAAGAAATAATAAAATCTGTCTTCATAATCTGTTATTCGTTTCGATCCGTATTCAGACTGCTGAATTTTTGCCAGATCATTGTAAATTGCATCAAGTTCATCTTCGGTATTGCTGCCGCGGTAATATTTCCCAGCAGTCTTTTCGGAAATTGTCTTTAATATAGTTTCATCAAGTTTTGTCAGAACAATATTACCTTCATTATCTTTCTTGTATCCCGTTTGAACGCCTGAATCATTATACTCGGGAATCGGCACTCCGGCAGGCGAACCAAACCCGATTGAATAAATAGGAACTTCTTTGGACTTCGCTTCATCAAGAGAAGGATCAATATTTCCTTCGTGATCTTCTCCGTCTGTAATTACAACAACCGCCTTCTTAGTATCGTCATCATACTTAAACGATTTCAATGCTAAATCTATTGCCGGCCCTATTGCTGTTCCCTGCTGTGGTACAGAATTAAAATCAACGGCGTTCAAAAATAAATTAGCAGCGGAGTAATCGGATGTTAATGGGAATTGAATAAATGCATCACCCGCAAATACAACCAGCCCTATTTTATCACCTTGTAATTTTTGAATCAGCTTTGAGATTTCGAATTTTGCTTTTTCTAAACGGCTCGGTTTGATATCTTCCGCAGCCATGCTTTTAGAAACATCAAGTAAAATGTATACTTCAATACCAATCTGCTTAACGTCTTCAATTTTTGTTCCTACTTGCGGATTAGCCAGAGCTACAATTATTAAGAGAATCGCAAAAAGAGTTATTCCAAATTTGAGCGATGATTTTAGTTTACTTCTCAACGGAAATAGTACGTCGTGCATTTTTGTGCCGGCAAATTTTTCAAGAATCTTATTCTGCTTCTGCATTGTAAACCAATACAATGCGATTAATGCCGGAATAATCCAGAGCAGATAAAGATACTCGCTATTTGCAAATCGTATCACGGAAGTTTTCTCAAATAAGTTCTTGATAAACCGATATCGGTAACAAGGAGAAACAAACCGATGAATGCCCAGCCGTAAAAAAGTTCTTTCGCTTGTCTATATGATGTAACTTCAACGCGTGTTTTTTCCAACCGGTCAATCTCGTCGTAAATCTGAACCAATTTTCTGTTGTCGGTTGCCCGGAAATATTTTCCGCCGGTGATTTTAGCTATTTGCTGTAAACTATTTTCATCAATATCGACCGGAACCATCTGATAGCGAACTCCGAACGGAGTTTGAAACGGATACGGCGCTTCGCCAACAGTTCCAACACCAACTGTATAAATTCTTATTCCAAATTTTTGCGCAATTTGTGCGGCGGTAAGAGGATCAACTTCGCCGCGGTTATTCACACCGTCGGTCAGCAAAATCATTACTTTACTTTTTGATTTGCTGTCTTTCAATCTATTTACACCGTTGGCAATAGCATTTCCAATTGCGGTTCCGTCTTCAATCATTCCGGTATGAATTTCTTTGAGCAATCCGCGAAGAACCGAATAGTCAACCGTGAGCGGGCATTGTGTAAAACTTTCCCCGGAAAAAATTACAAGACCGATTCTATCATTTGTTCTGCCTGCAATGAAATCATCAATAACTTTCTTTGCCGCTTCAACGCGGTTAGGTTTGAAATCTTCCGCCATCATACTTCCGGAAATATCGAGCACCATTGCAATGTCAATTCCTTCTGTATGAAGATTTTCTCCGCTTGAAAAACTTTGCGGTCGAGCCGCGGCTACTATAAAAAAAGCGAGTGAAGCTATTTTTAACCATGAGGGAAGATCAGCGAGCTTTTCTTTTAACTTTTTTGGAATATTACCGAATATTTGAATTGATGAGTAAGTAAAATCGGGAGAAATTTTATCTTTCTTTTTCCAGTACCAGTATGCGAGTGCCGGCATAAGAAGCAGGAACCACAATACAAAAGGATAAGCGAATGTTACATCCCTAAACATTTTTCTCCTCGCTTACAATTTGCGGTACAGCTGCCGGAAAAGTTTGATTGACAATTTCATAAGCTTGTTTCATCATTTCTTCATTTACTTTAGGCATCGGTTCAAATTTCGCAAACTTTACAAGATCTGCATTGCTAAAGAAATTTTCAGATGTTCCGACTATCTTTTTTCCGTCTTCCATATAACTTAACACGGCAAGAATCTCTGCGGATGTCATTTCCAAAGCACGGAAGTTGAATCTGTCTTCAAAATACTGGCGGACTATTTCGGTTACTTCACTATGAAATTGTTTTACAAAACCGTTTTGCCATAATTTCTTTTGTTCCAGTTCTGCAAGCTTCGCAAGAGCAGCTTCGTGAGGCGGAATTTTAATTTCCGGTATTATACTTTGTTTCAATGCATTTCTCTTTTTATAATATCTGTAAACGAAATACGCCGCAACCAGCAGAGCAAAAATCAAAAATACTATCAGCCCAATTAAGAGCCAGTTCAACGGCAACTTAAGCGGCTCTTTAATATCGCGAATATCTTCCTGTGTATTAACCGGTAGAGTGCGAACCGTTATTGTAATAGGATTTGTCTTGATATTTTTTTTAACCGAACTCCATTCAGTATAAGCAACGGTAACGGCCGGAATTGTTACTTGAGCAGAATCATACTTTGAAAAGATAAAACGGTATCGTTCAATTACTTTATTATTGGCTTCATTTTTCTCTGCCGGGAAAGCTTGTATGAACTCGAGAGTCTTAATACTGTCCTTAATCGACGGAAGATAAACTACAATTCCTTTTTCATGAGTTATTTCAATCTGGTATTTTATAAAATCGCCGACTTTATAAATTGTTGTATCTGTGGTTGCACTAACAGAAATATTCTGCGCATTAATAAAAGAAAGAGAAAAGAGAATCCATACAAAAGAGAACCGTAAGAATTTTACCATCTTTTTTCCCTCAGTTTGAAGAAATCAACAAGCGGTTTTATATATGAACCGGAAGTTTCGATATCGATTGAATCCAATCTGCTCGAAAGGAAAAGTTGACGGCGGTATTCCATCCAGCGCTTGTGTTCATCTGCTATTGATTTACGAACAGATTTATCACCGGTATCTAAAAAACGAATCTCGCCGGATTCCGCATCACGGAATTTAATTAATCCGGCATCAATTAAAGATTTTTCACGAACGTCTCTGAGAACCACACCGATCAGGTCATGCTTCTTTCCGACAATCCGTAAAATTTTTTCGTAACCGCTGTCAATATAATCGGAGATTAGAAATACGATTGCTTTCTTTTTAATAGTATGATTAAAATATTCTAAAGCTTGACGAATACTTGTTGCTTTTCCTTCCGGTTCGAATGAAAGAACTTCCCGTATAATTCTTAGCGAATGACTTTTCCCTTTTCTAGGCGGAACAAATTTTTCAATTCTATCTGTAAATAAAATTAATCCGACTTTATCATTGTTCTTCAATGCAGAGAATGCAAGTATTGCGCTCAACTCAGCGGCAATTTGTTGTTTTGTTTTTTCAACAGAACCAAAGACAAGCGAACCGCTCATATCAACAAGCAGCATTACGGTTAATTCACGTTCTTCTTCAAATATTTTGATGTAAGGATGGCCAAACCTTGCGGTTACATTCCAATCAATGTTACGAATATCATCGCCGAAATAATATTCACGGACTTCCGAGAATTCCATTCCTCTTCCTTTGAAAACCGAATGGTATTCACCGGAAAAGACATCGTTCACAACTCCGCGTGTTCGAATCTCGATTTGTTTAACTTGTTTTAATAATTCTTTAGTCAGCATTTTAAGAGCTCTCAGCTTTCGGCATACAGCTTTCAGCAATTAAAAAGGACTGCTGACAGCTGATAGCTGAATGCTATTAAGGTACTTCAATTTTGTTAAGTATTTTTGAAATAATTGTTTCGGAAGAAATATCTTCTGCTTCGGCTTCATAAGTGACCGCAATACGATGACGCAAAACATCGGAACAAATCGAACGAACATCTTCCGGAATTACATAGCCTCTGCGGCGGATGAAAGCCATAGCACGGGCACCCAATGCAAGATTAATAGATGCACGGGGCGATCCTCCGTAACTAATTAAATCTGTCAATTCATCCAATCCAAAATCTTTCGGATTTCTTGTAGCGAAGACAATATCAAGAATATATTTCTCAATTTTTTCATCAACATAAATTTCTTGAACAAGTTTGCGGGCTCTTAAAATATCTTCCGGATTAATCACAGCATTAATTGTTGGATTATCGGAAGTTGTATTCATCTTCATAATTTTTTGTTCTTCTTCCCGGCTTGGATAAGTGATCTTCACCTTCAGCATAAATCGGTCTACTTGCGCTTCCGGTAATGGATATGTTCCTTCCTGCTCAATCGGATTTTGAGTAGCAAGAACAAGAAACGGATCATCCAACTTGAAAGTTGATTCGCCAATTGTTACTTGCCGTTCCTGCATTGCTTCAAGTAACGCACTTTGAACTTTGGCGGGCGCACGGTTAATTTCATCGGCAAGAATAAAATTAGCAAAGATTGGTCCCTTCTTAATTGCAAAGTTTCCGTCTTTCTGATTATAAATCAATGTTCCGATTAGATCTGCCGGAAGAAGATCCGGAGTAAATTGTATGCGTTGAAATTTTGCTTTCATTGACGAGGCGAGAGATTTGATTGCAAGAGTTTTTGCTAAACCCGGTACGCCTTCGAGTAAAACGTGACCGTTGCCAAGTAAACCAACAACAAGTCGCTCAAGCATCGCTTTCTGTCCAACAATTGTTTTACCAATTTCGTTGAAAAGAACATCAATGAAATCGCTTTCTCTTCTGATTTTTTCGTTGAGTGCTGTAATATCCAATTTTAACCCTCACTGTTTTTGTATATCGAATGGTTTTCTACAAACATCCGGAAACTATTGTTTCTGAATTCCGGTTAAAAATTGTTAATTCTTCATTTTTTTTGCGGTGACAAATATAAGAAAATGAAAAATAGAATTGCGAGGTCTCCAATTATTGCCCGATCCAAATGTTAAAAAATCTTAAAAATTTTCCGTAGGCTGGACTCTTAACGGTAACATAGCTAATAATAGTTCGCAAATTTTAACAAATATGCAGAAATGGAAATTTGTAAGGTTATTGTGACGGATTTTGCAAATAAAATTGATTAAACCAGTATTATTTATGATGTGTATAAGTGTACACAGGATAGAATCCACTTAACAAGTTTATTTATTAAACAAACATCTATGGAGTAAAAAATGAGACGAGTAACTTTATTTTTGACATTAATTCTTTTTGTTTCTTCGATGGCAATTGTTGCCCAAGGTCGGATGACTCACGAAGAAAGAGTTAAGCAATACCAAGAAAGACTCAAATTGAATGCTGATCAGACTAAAAAAGTTGATGCCATTTTAGTAAAGGCAGAAAAGAAAATGCAGGAGATGAGAGACAGCGGAAACAGAGATAATTTTAGAGAAGAAATGATGAAAATCAACCAAGGAACAAATGATGAAATAATGAAATTCTTAAAACCTGCTCAAAAAGAAGAGCTTAAGAAAATGATAGAAGAACGAAAGAACAAAATGCAGGGTCAGGGCAGGAATAGACAGTAATAATTTTTTTTAATTAAATATCACACATAGAACTTGAGAACACTTATGAAAAAGAAATCAATCATTGTTTCAGCAGTAATTATAGGGTTATTAATAATTGCGTACTTTTTGTTTTTCAGCGGAGATGGTAAATCTACAAAATTCAGTTACGTAGAATTAACAAAAGGTAATTTGAATGTGATTATCAGTAGTTCCGGTACAATACAGGCAATTAAAACGGTTGATGTCGGAACCCAAGTCTCTGGTAAAATTGACAGACTTCTTGTGGACTTCAACAGTCAGGTTAGGAAAGGACAATTGATTGCAGTTCTTGATACTGTAGTTTTAGCCGCATCTGTAAGAGACGCCCAATCCAGCCTTGATAGAGCCAACGCGCAATACGATCAGGCTTTAGCGGTTCATGAAAGAAATAAAAAACTCTATGAAAAGAATTTTATGAATGAAGTTGACTTTATTGCTTCTAAAACAAATGTACAAGTATTACTTGCATCTAAGAAATCTGCTATGACAGCTCTTGAGAGAGCAAGATTAAATTTGAATTACGCCTTTATCTATGCTCCAATCTCGGGAACAATAATTAATCGAGCAGTGGAAGAAGGTCAAACAGTAGCAGCTAGTCTGTCATCACCTACTATATTTACTATCGCAGAAGATCTTTCATCAATGAGGATTTTAACTAATGTTGATGAAAGCGATATAGGACAGATTAAGATGGGGCAAAAGGTTCAATTCACAGTTCAATCTCAGTCGAATAAAAGATTTGACGGTGAAGTGGATCAAATCAGATTGAATCCAAATGTTGTATCAAACGTGGTTAGCTACGTTGTAGTTGTTAAAGCTAATAATCAAGATAGACTATTATTACCGGGAATGACCGCGACGGTTGATTTTTATGTTGACTATAGAGAAAACGTACTTCTTGTTCCGAATGTTGCTCTTAGATTTCAACCGACTGATGAAATGGCTGCCGAGTATCAGAAAAATAGAGAAAAGGAATTGGCAAGCCTTCCGGATAGCGTTAAGAAAAAAATGCAAGAAAGAGGCGGCGGACAATTCGGTCAAGGATCAACAGGCGGAGGCGGAAACTTCGGCGGGCAGAATGCAATGGGCGGTGGTAACGGAGGTCAAAGAAGACGTACTGCTACCAGAGTCTGGTACTTTGATGAAAACAATAAATTACAGATGAGCATGTTTGCTGCAGGATTAACGGATGGAAAAAATACTGAAATTCTTAGGAGCAGAAACCTAAAAGAAGGAATGAAAGTAATTAGCGGAATTATTGAGAATGACGCTCCAGCTTCAACAAGTACAAATCCATTTAACCCAACTCAGGGTGGTAATCGCGGTCCTGGTAGAGGATTTTAATTAGGAGACAAACTTTGGAAAATATTTTAATTAAAACTGTTGACCTTACCAAAACCTATACTGTCGGCGAAGTTGATGTTCATGCATTGAAATCAGTTAATATCACAATTCAAAAAGGTGAATTTGTTGCCATAATGGGTGCCTCGGGTTCAGGTAAGTCAACACTAATGAATTTGCTGGGATGTTTGGACATGCCTACTTCAGGCGATTATCTTCTTGACGGAATAAACACAAGCAAACTTCCTCAGAATGAGTATGCTCATATCCGTAATCAGAAAATTGGTTTTGTTTTTCAAGGGTTTAATTTACTGCCGCGTACATCTGCTTTGGAAAATGTCGAACTTCCTTTAATGTACGATCGCTTGGAAAAAATTAAAGATCATCAGAAACAAGCTACTGAAGCATTAAAGAGAGTGGGTCTTGCAGATAGAATCCATCATATACCAAGTCAGCTTTCCGGAGGTCAACAGCAACGGGTTGCTCTGGCAAGAGCTTTAGTTAATGAACCCTCTTTGATTCTTGCAGATGAGCCAACCGGTAATTTGGATAGCGTTACTTCTGTAGAGGTATTTAATCTCTTCCAAAAATTAAATGAAGAAGGGATTACAATTGTAATGGTTACACACGAAAGAGACTTTGCCGCATTCGCTAAAAGAATAATTGAAATGCGGGATGGCAGAATAATAAAAGATAACATAATTAAAGACCGGCTTAGTGCTGAAGAAGAATTAATTAGAGTTAAAGCTGCAGCTGAAATAGTAGAATAGAAGGAAACATTTTATGAAAGCTAAAATTATATTAAAAGTTGCTACGAGAAGCATTTTGAAATCTCGAATGAGAAGTTTGCTTACTGCGCTTGGTATAATTATCGGAGTTGCGGCAGTAGTAGTAATGGTTGCTATCGGGGACGGAGCTCAATTAAAAGTTGAACAGCAGATTGCTTCACTCGGTTCTAACTTAATCATTATTACGCCGGGCGCTTCAACAACGGGCGGTGTTAATAGAGGTTCCGGTACTTTTAACAGATTTACATGGGAAGATGTTGATAAAATTAAGAATGAAGCAACCCTAATTAAAGGCGCTACTCCAATTGTATTTTCGGGAGGACAAGTAATCGGCGGAGTAGGAAATTGGTTTACAAGAATCCAGGGTGTTTCCCCGGATTATCTAGAAATTCGAGCATGGCCTTTAGCAAGTGGCGAATTTTTTACGGAAAGAGATGTGATGGCAAGATCAAAAGTTTGCGTTCTCGGTGCCGATGTAGTTAAAAACTTATTTCCTAATGATGATGCAGTAGGACAACAAATTAGAATTCGAAGTGTTCCGTTTAGGGTAATTGGAACACTAAAACCAAAGGGACAAAGCGCACAAGGTACAAGTAACGATGATATTATATTAGCTCCATCAAGAACAGTAGGAGACCGGCTCTCCGGAGATCATATGCGTATCGGCTCAATACAAGTAAGCGCAATCTCTAACGATAGAATTCCTGCTGTAATAGCAGAATTAAAAAGTTTAATGAGGGAATCACATAAGCTTAGCCCCGGAGAAGAAGATGATTTTACAATTCAAGATCAATCTGATTTATCTGAAACTGCAACAGCTACCTCCCGTATCTTAACAATTCTACTTGCATCGGTTGCGGGTGTCTCTCTGGTAGTCGGCGGAATCGGAATTATGAATATTATGCTTGTCTCTGTAACGGAAAGAACAAGAGAAATTGGAATTAGACTTTCAGTAGGTGCAAGGGCTTCAGATATTCTAGTTCAGTTTTTAACCGAAGCAATTGTTCTTAGTTTATCCGGAGGTGTTATAGGCGTCGGCCTCTCTTTCTTGATCGCTTATATATTGAATAATTATACAGATCAATCGGCATATATTAGACCACAGATAATAATGATAGCATTCGGGTTTGCCGGAGCGATAGGAATCTTTTTTGGTTTTTATCCAGCCCGTAAAGCATCGGCACTCAATCCTATTGATGCATTAAGGTATGAGTAAAAAAAATAATTTGTTCATTAATAAATTTCAGGATGATCTGATGAAGTATGTAAAAATAATTTTCATCTCTATTTTCACATTGACAAGTTTTATTCAAGTTAATGCGCAAGAAAAAATAACTTTGAGCAGCGCTATTACAACGGCGTTAAATCAAAATACTTCAATTGTAAAAAGCGGCAACAATTTAGAAATCTCCAACGCGGCAGTGAAAAGTGCCTACGGTAGTTTTTTGCCGACGTTAAATCTCAACAGCGGATGGAACTGGCAGCGGACTAGCAGTTCGGGCAGTACGGTACTTGATTTTTATGGTCAGCCTCAAAACCTTCCCGCATCCGAATCCGATTCGAGAAATTATAGCGTCTCTCTTGGCGGAAATGTTACTTTGTTTGATGGACTTTCGAACATAAACACATTGAATCAAAAGAAAAATGATCTCCAATCGGCAAAATATGATTTGAATAAATTGCGGCAGGATGTTGTCTTGCAAACAGTAAGTCTATTTGTAACAGTCGTTAACAATGAGAAGATACTTAGCTTCCAAAAGGAGGATCAAAAGTACAACACGGATCTGCTTCAAAAAGTGAAGGAGATGTTCGATTTGAGAATGGTTGCGAATGCTGATTTATATTCACAAGAATATCAGACTTCCAATTCACAACTTTCTTATCTGCAAGTGAAGAACAATTATGAAAAAGCAAAAATCAATTTGTTGAATTATCTCTCTAAGGATGTATTGAAAGATTATATTTTTGTGATGGATTCCGCATATATGCCGGAGACTTCAACATATTTAGACAACATTGATAGTGTTTACCAAACCGCTCTCAATAATAGGAACGATTACCAAAGTCAAAAAGCTAAATTGCTTAGTGCCGAGTATCAATTGTCAATTGCAAAAAGCGGTTTTTTACCAAGTTTATCAGGCAACTATAATTTTTCGTCAAGCGCAACTCAACCTTCAAATTTATTTAATCGAAAAGTTTATAGCGTAGGACTTTCATTCAGCTTGCCGATTTTCTCCAGATGGAGCACAGATTTTGCAACACAGTCGGCTCAAGTCCAAATTAAAAACAGTAATGAAGATCTAACTGCATTAGAAAGACAGATTAAAAGTGATGTCAAGAATGCAGTTATAGATTTGCAATCTGCCAAATTAGAATTAGAAGTTACTAAAGCCGCCTTAAAATCTGCAAAAGAAACATGGTCAATTAAAAAGGATTCGTATGTTCTAGGCAGTGCTACTTTTATTGATCAACAGCAGGCTTACAGAGATTATCTACAGGCAAGCAACAATACTATAGCAGCCGAATCTAACTACGTGTTCAGACAGTTTGGACTTATGAGCGCATTAGGAATTTTAAAAACAGAGTAGATACATTTAAAAAAATACTTTATATTAAATTGTACGCTTACAACTTCCTGAAAATATGTTTAGCTACTTTTCTCCCGCTAATGCGGGAGAGAGTCTGTTTATTTCGAAATATTTCTCCATTAATAACTTTTGCTCATTAAGGTAAAAATTGATACCGCAATTATAGTTTTGGAACTTATAATTCAAGAACTGTGTTGGACTTTTAAATTATAGAGAGGATCAAGGAATAATATGTGATACTATTAAATAAATGAGGTAAAAATGGACTCAAACCTTTCGTTGCAAATCACCCCGTTTCAAGTTTTATTAAAATTTATTTATAACAACAAATATTTTTCTAAAATATTTCTTATCATTTTTTTAAGCGCACCATTTTTATTTGCACAAGAACTCTCTTCAATCTTAGAACTAAGAAGCCGAATATTACAATTCCCAGATTCTCTTAATTCAACAGAAACATCTTCAATTTCAATTTCAGCTCAACCGGATACTACCATCCAAGTTTTTAAACCAAAATTGTTGCCGGACAATATGAGTTTGATGGAAAAGGGATTATGGGGCGAGCACAGCATCCTACGAGGAATCGGTATAGCACCGGAATTGACACGTGAATCAAGAATGAACGAACTCAAAATACGCAGGACTATGCTTTCTATTCATCAAATCGGAGGTTTCGCATCGCTCGGTTTAATGCTGGCAACTTGTTATTACGGTCAACGGATTGTTGATGGAGACTTTAGTGTTATACAAACTAAGCGAGCTTTAGTTACGGCAACAATCGCCACATATTCTCTCACTGCGTTGTTATCAATTCTTTCACCCCCGCCACTAATTCGCCGTGATGAATTCAGTACGACCTCTCTTCATAAAACTCTTGCTTGGTTCCATGTGGCGGGAATGATAATTACTCCTATACTAGGAAAATTAATTGATACGAGACGTGCATTTCATATGGACAAAGCACATTATCATCAGATTGCGGGATATATAACAACAGCGATTTTTGCCAGCGCAATGATAGTAATAACATTTTAGAAGGAGATAAATGTGAAGAGAAAAATAAATGTAATATTAATCGGGCTCTTTGTTTTGAATTCAATTTTATTTGCGGAGATAAAACAAATAGAAGCTGTAAAAAAGGAATCTACAATTACATATCAACTTACACATCTGCTTCATGAAGTAGAATCAACTAGCAAGGAAGCCTACTGTACTATTGATGTTGATCCTACCACGAAAGAAATTAAAAAAGTTACCGTACAGGTGGATGTTACTACTTTTGACAGCGGAAATTCTAACCGGGATTCGCACGCTATGGAAGCAGTTGACGCTCTCACATATCCCGATACAAGATTTGCAAGTACAAGCATTTCTCAAAAGGGTGACAGTCTAAAAGTTTACGGTAAACTCACATTTCATGGGATTACAAAAGATATTGTAATCTCGGCCGCCACTAAATGGACAAACAATAAATTAATTGTTAATGGAAATTTTAATATTAGTCTAACGGCATTTAAAGTGGAGAGACCGTCGTTGCTGCTGATACCCGTTAAGGACACTCTTAAATTCAGTCTGACTCAAGTTTTTAATATTCAATAAATCATTAACTAATTATCGATTCCGGTATTGATAACTAATCTTAGAGGCAAACTAAATGGATAGAAAAGAATTTTTAACAACTCTTGGGAAAGGAGCTGCAATTGCCGGCTTAGTATATTGTGTCGGATGTAGTGCAAATGGTAATGATGTACCAACAGCACCAACAAATGTAGATATGACACTTGACTTAACTCTATCTGCCAATGCAGCATTGACTACCGTTGGCGGATCGCTTGTTTCTGACGGCATTATTATTGGCCGTGTCAATCCAACTTCATTCGTTGCCGTTTCTAAAGCTTGTACTCACCAGGGAACAACAATAGAGTTTCAGTTAAATAACAATAGGTTTTTTTGCCCTCTTCATGGTTCAACCTATGCGTTGGACGGAACTGTTACAAACGGACCAGCACCACGATCACTTGTTAAATACAACACATCATTCTCCGGAAACAGCTTGAGGATTTTTAGTTAGTTATTAAGCAGAATTAGATTATTAGAAAAAAGCTGAAGCAGACTATTGCTTCAGTTTTTTTTTATTTGGATGAAACTCTGAAAGCAGCAAATTTAAGATAAACAGTTTCATCCATTACCGGCAGTGATGGATGATCTAATGAGGCATTATTGAAATAGAAAAGCTGAATGTTCTTTCCGGCTTTCAATGCAGCATTATTGATTGCTTCCAAAAACAGATCCGTTTTCACATGATGCGAACATGATGAAGTGAATAATAAACCACCGTCTTTTAATAATTCCATAGCAAGACGGTTTAACTTTTCGTAACCTTTTAGAGCTGTTGCTATAGTTTTTTTACTCTTTGCAAATGCAGGAGGATCCAGATTTATCACATCAAAAGTTTTTTTCTCAGATTTACATTTTTCCAGATAATCGAATACATCAGATTGAATGAAATCAACTTTGCCGTTAAATCCATTAAGAGAAAAATTCTCTTTTGCGTTTTTCAGTTCTTCTGATGATGAATCTACAAATTCCACATATTCAGCGCCGCCTTTAGATGCATGTAAACCAAAACCACCGGAATTACAGAAACAATCAAGTACAGATTTATCATTACAAAATCTACCGAAGAATTCCCGATTATCGCATTGATCAAAATAGAAGCCGGTTTTGTGTCCGGTTGAAAAATTAATTTTGTATTTGATTTTACCGTCGGAAATAATTTCTTCGTTCATCTCACCAAGATAAATTTGGTTCTCGACCGGTAAACCTTCCAGTTTGCGGAAATATTCTTCACCTTTCGAAAATATATTTTTTGCCGAGAAGTCATCTTTCAAAATATTTACAATGTATTCGATTCCCTTCTCTATTCCGGCAGAGTAAACCTGGAGAACAAATGTATCGTTGTATTTATCAATAATAAGTCCGGGCAGAAAATCACTTTCGCTAAAAACCATCCGGTATGAATCTCTTTCCGGATAAATTGCTTTTCTAAAATTATATGCCGAGTGTAAACGGTCGTGGAATAACTTTTGCAGATCAATCTCTTCTTTATATGAGATGATTCTAACAGCTATAAGTGAATTAGCATTATAAAATCCGCACCCGATAAAATTGTTCTTGGAATCGTATACTTGAACAAGGTCACCATTTGAAGCTTGTCCTTCAATCTTTTCTATTTCGTTACTGAAAATCCAGAGGTGTCCTTGTTTTACTCTACGTTCTTCGTTTTTTCTTAAAAATACTTTTACCACATTTTTTCTCGTTTGTTGTTGCAAATATACCTGTAAATGGATCATTTGACTAACTAAGAATTTGGGCTCTTTTCGTATCAAATCGGTAGATTTATAATATTCCAACTTAGCTATTGATTAACTTTTACTTAAGACATATGTTTGATGCGGATTTTGGGGAATTTCCGAAGTGCTTTTACAATACAAAAATTCTTATTCTTCTTTTATCTCTTCCTTATATGAAAGTCTCTTGACACTTTCTTGTTTGCATTTATCTTCGGTGCATCTTACTTCAATAAATTTCAATCGGCTCAAACTCAAGAATAAATTATCTATCATTTTGAATAGATAGAAAATCTAAAATAAAAGGAGGAGAAGATGGAAGAGAGTTCAAGTGCTGCGTGGCTTATTATTATTGTTGTACTAATAATTCTTATTTTTTTCTGGGGAATAAGAATTGTCCGCCCAACAAGAAGAGGATTGGTCGAACGGCTTGGAAAATATCATCGTTTTGCCCACCGAGGATTTAATTGGATAATCCCAATGATTGACAAACTATATTTAGTAAACATTACTGAACAAATGGTAGATGCTGAACCACAGGAAATAATAACAAACGACAACCTTAATGCGATGGTCGATGCACAAATTTATTATAAGGTCAAAGATGATGAAGACAGTGTAAAGAACTCACAATACAACGTTAATAATGTTAACTACCAGATTGTAAATCTCGCAAGAACAACTCTAAGAAATATTATCGGTACGCTCACACTGAAATCTGCAAACAGCGAGAGAGGAAAAATTAATGAAGAACTTCACACTGTATTAATTAAAGAAACGAAGAATTGGGGAATTGAAATTGTAAGAGCGGAATTGAAACAAATTGATCCGCCAAAAGATGTTCAGGATACTATGAATAAAATTGTTAAGGCGGAAAATGAAAAAATTGCAGCTGTTGATTTTGCGACTGCGGCAGAAACAACTGCGGATGGTTTAAAGCGTGCCGAAATTAAAAAAGCAGAAGGAATCCGCCAGGCAAGAATTCTTCAAGCTGAAGGTGAAGCCGAAGCAATTAGATTAGTTAACGAAGCCGCCGAAAAGTATTTTGTTGGAAACGCTCAGATTCTTAGAAAACTTGAGACTGTTCAGAACGCTCTTGCGCAGAATACAAAGATCATAGTTCCTCAGGATCAAGATCTTGTCAATGTTATCAGCGATATGGCAGGAATTGTTCCGATCAAAAAATAATATGTTAATTGTGATGATGAACTATTGGATTGATGCACACATCATCTACCGGAAAAATTATTTGAATATTATATAGCTCATAATAAACGAAAAGCCATCCTAATAAGATGGCTTTTCAAAGAAAATCAATTGACTATTATTTGCGGTTCTTTACATACTTATCTAACCAAGAATCCATTTCCCACAACATGTGCAAAATATTTTCTTTTGCGGCATAACCGTGAGATTCATACGGCAGAAATACTAATCGTGCGGTACCGCCAAGTCCTTTTAATGCGGCAAACATTCTTTCACTGTTAATTGGAAATGTACCGCTGTTGTTATCAAGCTCCCCGTGTATTAATAAGATTGGCGTTTTGAGCTTATCTGCATAATTGAACGGAGACATTTTATCGTATACATCTTTTGCCTGCCAATAAGTTCTCTCTTCAGATTGAAAACCGAAGGGAGTTAATGTTCTGTTGTACGCACCGCTGCGTGCAATTCCCGCGGCAAACAAATCTGAATGCGCTAATAAATTTGCCGTCATGAATGCGCCGTAAGAATGTCCCATAACTGCCACGCGCTTGGGATCCACAACACCCATATCATCAACTGCTTTAATTGCAGCGCGGGCATTGGCAACTAATTGTTCAATGTAAGTATCGTTCGGTTCTTCATTCCCCTTTCCAATTATCGGAAACGCTGCTCCTTCCATTATAGCATATCCGCTTGCAGCCCAGAATACAGGTGAGCCGTAATTCAATGAAACAAATCGAAATGGTGAATCACGAACCATTCCCGCGGCGCTTGCATCTTTAAATTCCGTTGGGTAAGCTTCCATCAACATTGGCAGTCTTCCCTTCGATTTATCATATCCAGCCGGCAAATATAAAGTTGCAGAAAGATCAACCCCGTCTTCACGTTTGTAAAAGATTTTTTGTTTTGAAACATTTTCGAATGACTTATACGGACTTGAAAGAAAAGTTATCTGTTTGGGATTTTCATTTGAAGCAATGTTTCTGATAAAATAATTCGGGAAAATTTTAACTCCTTCTATTCTTGTCAGAAGAAGATTTTTTTGAATGTCTATTATCCTCGTTATTGATTCGTAAGTATCTTTTCCTTCAGCTCTCCAAAGTCTTTTTTTCTCACCGGATTTAATATTGTACTCATCAACGAACGGTTTGCTTCCCTCCGGAGAGAATCCTTCTCCTATCAGATATAAATTTCTTTTATCTTCGCTGAAGAGAAGGGTGTACTCGTTAAATTTATTCGGTTCGGTAACAAATCTTCCGGGATTATTATAAAGATCTTCGCTCGATCCGTCATAAATTACTTTTGGGTTTTCATCCGCAAATTCCGGATTGAATAGATATGATTTCGTATTTCTGTTCTTACGCCACGAATCATTCATAACAGCAATAGAATTATCACCCCATGTGATATTTCTAAATCTGTTTAATGTTGCTGTTAAAAATTTCCCTTCACCTTTGAAGGGTGCATCAAGTTGATAAATTTTATCTCTCTTAACAGCCGGTTTTGCAGGATCACCTCCGTCTTGAGCTTCACACCAAACTACTGTTGCCGGTTTATCGCCGCGCCATGAGAAATCTCTCATTCCGGATTCAACAGCATCAAAACTTGTGGGGATTTTGTCCTGCAATGGTTTTGCTGCCAGTTGTTTTACAAGGACTCCATTTTTATCGTAAGCTTTCACGTTATAAGGAAACAAATAATAAGGCACTTGAAATGAAAACGGTTTGTTCACTTCTTCAGTTAAAATGTAATTACCATCGGGCGATGGTTCAAAACTTTTATAAATGTTTGACTTCATGAAAGGAGTTTCTTTTCCATCAAGAAATATTTTGACTATTGAAGCCGTGGCATAATATTCAAACTTCTGTTCATCGTTATTATTTTTTAACAAATCCTGGTATGTTCTAACCGGAGCTTTGGTTCCAGTTGCTTCCTGAACCGCAGGACCTTTAGGTAATTCTTTCTCTTGAAAAGTCGGCTTAGAAGTATTCCGTGCAAAACAATAGAGAAATTTTTCATCGGGTGACCATGTATAAGGACTGCCGGTTACCGCAGATAGTTTTGTTGAAGAAACTTTTTTCGCATTCCCGTTCTTTACATTAACTATCCACAATTCCATTCCTTTATCAGATACATTAACAAAAGAGAAATAATTGTAGTTAGGCGAGAAGGATGGGTATTCAATTTTGTAATCTTTCGGCAATCCGGTTATTGGTATATTCTTCCCGGTCTGCGCGTTCTGCATTGTCATGCCTATGAAATAAGTTCCTCTTGAACCATCGAATGTGTGTGTGTTAATTCGAATTCCCGCTAATCGAAGTTCGTTCTCCGATAATTCTTTCAACGACTTAAATGTAGGACGTTCCATAAAAAAAATGTAATTCACATTCCGGTCGATTATTGGTATCGGCGGTTGTTTGATGTCGACTAGTTCTAAAATTTCTTTTGGCGGGACTTGAAAAGTTAAATCTTCCTGCGCATATGCTCTGCTTACAAAGAGAGTTGAGACCAAGAGATAAACTAGAAATGGTATAAATCGTTTTTTCGCTTTTTCCGTGATCATACTTTATCCTCATTCATTATTTAAAATGGATTAATTAGATCTGTCTATTAAAAGATTTGTTTTAATATCAGTAAAAATAATTTCACCTACAATTAAAGAGAGAACTATGAAAATGTTAATAAAGGTTAATTTTTTATGAATCAAATCGCAATAGGTACTCAAGCGATGTTTAAAGTGATCTAATACGCACTCATTTTTTTTTGTGATTTATGCTTCATGTACTATTAAAAGTATCGTTTAAGTAATAAATTGATTCCACGATTTTTGAGAGTAAGGATGACCAACCCATTAGAGGTATTAACAAAATATTTTAGTCATACTTCCTTTAGAGGCGAGCAGGAAAAAATTATTAACAGACTGCTTACCGAACGGAAACATTGTCTTGTCCTTATGCCGACGGGCGCGGGCAAATCAATCTGCTACCAGCTGCCGGCTCTAATGTTCGAAGGAGGTACAATTGTAATAAGTCCTCTTATTGCGCTTATGCAGGATCAGGTTGATGCATTGAAGAAGAAAAATATTCCGGCGGAGTTTATCAACTCAACCGTAACCGCCGAACAGAGAAAAGAAAGATTAAGAAAATTTGTTGAAGGCAAAGCAAAACTTTTGTACGTAACCCCCGAAAGATTCCGTAAGCAGGAATTTATTGATGCTTTAAAATCTGCACAGATTTCAATGCTTGCGGTTGATGAAGCGCACTGCATTTCCGAATGGGGTCATGATTTCCGTCCTGATTACTCACGTATCGCAGAATTCAGAGAACTTCTTAACAATCCGCTTACAATCGCTTTGACAGCTACCGCAACTCCTGAAGTTCAGAAAGATATAATTTCCAAACTTGGTCTTACAAAAAATGAGATCAAAATTTTTCATGAAGGAATTGAACGACCGAACTTACGTCTGGAAACAACAGATGTTTATGATGAAAAAGAAACTCTGAATGCTATTTACAAAGTCTTGGATAAATACAAAGGGCCTGGAATAATCTACTTTGCTTTAATCAAAAAGCTGGAATTCTATTCGCAGATCCTCGGCGATAAAGGATATAAACATGGAATCTATCACGGTAAGCTTGAGCCGCAGCAAAGAAAAAGAACTCAAAGAGAATTTCTATCCGGAAAACAAAATTTAATTTTGGCAACCAACGCATTTGGAATGGGAATTGACAAACCGGATATTCGATTTGTTATTCACGCGGAAGTTCCATCTTCAATTGAATCGTACTATCAAGAAATTGGAAGAGCCGGAAGAGACGGAGAAGATTCATTATGCATGCTTCTTTACAATCAACAGGATCTTTACACACAAATGGAATTTATTAAATGGGCTAATCCCAATGCAGAATATTATCACCGCATATTCGATCTATTGAAAACAAACTTAGAATCTGCAAATTCGTTAGGCGTTGATTATTTAAGAGAACAAATGAGTTTCAAAGATAAAAGCGATTTCCGTGTTGAAACAGTTCTTGCCATGCTTGACCGTTACGGTGTAACGGAAGGAACAATTGAGAATAAGAACTTAGTTATTACTGATGAACTTCCTCACGAACTCAGCGATGATAAATATCTTAAAGAGAAATTGATGAACGATAATAAAAAACTTCTTTCGGTAGTGAACTACTTCAAATCAATTACATGCAGAAGAGTGTTTATATCGGATTACTTTGGTTTTCCGGGCGAATTGCCCTGCGGTAACTGCGATGCGTGTAATTAAAGATATAAAAACGACATTCAGCGCGTGAGAGGAATTTAGGCAGAGGTTTTGCTTATATTTGCCTCGCAAATTTTTAATAATTTATAAGGAAACAGAATGCGACTCAAGTTTTTAATTTTACCGATTGTACTCTTAATCGTTTTATCAGCGTGTACTAAAAAGGAAGATCAGCCACAGCAGCAGGCACAAATAAAATCTAACGTACATCAGGTAGTAGTTCAAGAAGCAATTCAAGTCAGCGGGTATACCTATGTAAGAGTTAAAGAGGGAGGTAAAGAATATTGGATGGCTGCAACTACAATGGATACGAAACAGGGTGAAACTCTTTATTACGAAACAGCAATGGAGATGAAAAATTTCGAAAGTAAAGAGCTGAAAAAAACATTCGATTCGATCTACTTTGTAGAAAGTCTCAGTCCAATTCCTCCTGCAACAGCAGCTCCGGGCACTAAAGCAACACCGCAAAAACCAACAATTGAAAAACAAGATGTTACCGTTGCACCTGCGGCGGGCGGAATAACAATCGCTCAATTGTTTTCTAACACAAGTTCGTATGCCAATAAAGTTGTTAAAATAAAAGGCAAAATCGTTAAGGTTAATAACGGGATTATGAGTAAGAACTGGGCTCATATTCAGGACGGAACTAGCAGCGGTAAGGATTTTGATCTTACTGTTACATCAAATGATATGGTAAACGTTGGTGATGTTGTAACGTTCACCGGCAAAATTGCATTGAACAAAGATTTCGGATTCGGTTATTCTTACAAAGTGCTGCTTGAAGATGCGAAAGTAACGAAATAATTAGATCTTATTTTAATTAAGAAAGCTGTCTCTTAAAACTCTATTGGTTATTTGGGACAGCTTCTTTTTTTTAAACAAAAAAGGAAACACTGCTGAATTTGACAATAACGTTTTCATCTATACCAGATAATTATCTGCAGCCGTTTTAAGTAAATACTATTTACATATTTTTTATTTTGTGGTAAGTTTACACAACTTTGTATTAGTATGTTTTCAAAATAATATCCGCCGAGCTAATCAAAATGATTAAATCAATTACTGACAAAACCGAGAGAAAAGGTGAATAATATTTTAGATAATAAATATTGGGGCAATACGCTTCAGGATTATGTGATTGCCGTTTCTATAATTTTAATCACAATAATCGCTAGCCAGGTCATAAAAAGAATCATTCTTACAAGGATTCAAAAGAATGGTAGCGAAGAGAATAAAAACCGCACTAAGTTTATCTCAAAAAGCATAAACAGGTTTGTGATACCGGCTCTTTATTTCGGAGCGGTTTACGCTGCCTTGGAATTTCTGAGTTTTGGAAAATCATCCAATAAGATAATCACAATAGTTTACTCTGTACTTTTGACTTTTTTTATTATCAGATTTCTGATTGCAGCGTTAAACCACTTCTTAAGTAAATATTTCGAAGAAAAAAGAGGCGAAGAGGACGGACATCGTTTAAAGCCATTGATTTCATTTTTGAATTTCTTTGTCTGGATTATCGGGTTATTGTTTCTCTTAGACAACCTCGGCTTTCAGATTTCAACAATTGTTGCGGGCTTAGGTATTAGCGGAATCGCAGTCGCTCTTGCTGCGCAAGCTATTCTTGGTGATCTATTCAGTTACTTTGTAATTTTTTTCGACCGCCCGGTGGAAATCGGTGACTTCATTACATTCGATTCTAAAGAAGGGACGATAGAAAAAATCGGAATCAAAACAACCCGTGTACGTGCATTATCAGGTGAACAACTGATCGTTGCGAATTCTAAACTCACAAGTTCTATTCTTCATAATTATAAAAGATTGGAAACCAGAAGAATAGTTTTTAAACTCGGAGTAACTTATCAAACAAAATCAGATCAATTGAAAATGATTCCCGGCATAGTCAAAGGCATCATTGAGAAACATGAACAGATCCGTTTTGACAGAGCTCATTTTAAGAGTTACGGGGATTTTAGTTTGAATTTTGAAATTGTCTATTATGTATTGAGTTCGGATTATACATTCTATATGGATATACAGGAAAAAATTAACCTGGAGATCTATGATCAATTTGAAAAACTCGGTATTAAATTCGCGTATCCCACTCAAACATTGTATTTAAATACTCAAAAATAATTTGCAGGCTTAAATTATTATACAGGTAGTACGTTTAATCACCTTATTTCAATCAAGAATAAAATAAATTATTTGTGCAATTAAAAATCCATTTACAGAGACGGTATTTCTTTTTAAGTTACACTCGATTCAAACGGCAATCATAAAATGATTTCACAAAAACATCGATCAGATACTTCAATTAATTTTTCGGCTTTCTATCTCAGCATAATTATAATTTACTCGGTATTCACTTCATGTTCAGATCTCAATTCCCTTCCCACTCTGCCATTAAAGTATCCAAATGTTCTTGAGGGACAAGTCTACAATCTGAGCCATCCAGGACCAATTCCCGTTGACTGGGTAGCACCGCCTTATGAAAATGTTTGTACTGTAATTATACAAGATGTTGATCAAGGAATAAAACAGGAAGCGAATACGGACAGTAAAGGAAAATTCCGGATAATGGTTCAAGACGGAAATTATTTTCTAAGGGTAAAGGAATCCATTCTCTCTTCAGTTACCGGTCCGTATCATGCGAGTAATGGATCAACAATAAATGTGAAAGCATACTTTGATAACGGGATGAGATAAAAAAATAAATTAATGGAGTGAGAAAATGTTTCGTTATTCAATTTCTTTTCAAGCGGTACTTTTCATGATTGCCCTCTTCGTGGCATATTGGATTTCGCATACATTAGTAAGAGAGTTAAATTCAACTGTTTCATTTATCTCCCTTGCGGTAATTTTTGTTTTAGGCGGAACTGCAGGCTCAACTATCACAATAATTGTTATGAGAATGATGGAAGAAAAAGAGGAAGAGAAAAAATAAATGAATAATGGGGTTAAGATTATTCAAAATCTAATTCTCATTACTGTCGGTATGTTAATTTTGATATTCCACAATTGGATATTAGAATATCAGGAGAAATTTTGCGTATTGTGGAAAATAAATATTATTCGTCCTAGATTTCTGCGAGACAAGGTTTTATTCTGGTAGGTATTTTTTTTATGATTGTCGGTTTTATAGGAATAGTAATACATTCTCAATAAAATTTTGGTGAATCAATGGAACATCAACCTATTAATCTGGAAGATAAACTGAATAAATTCACCGAGTATTGGTCGCCTAAGATTGTTGCCAAGATGAACAACTATCATTTTAAACTCAGCAAATTTAAGGGCGAGTTTGTGTGGCATAACCATACAACTACTGATGAAACCTTTCTTGTTCTTGATGGTGCGATGACAATTGAATTCCGTGACGGCAAAGTTGAACTGCAGAAAGGTGAAATGTTTGTCGTTCCAAAAGGTGTTGAGCACAAACCATCCGCTGAAAATGAATGCAAAGTTTTACTTATTGAACCGGCTGGGACAATTAATACCGGTAATGCCGGCGGCGAATTAACAGCCAAAGATAATGTGTGGATTTAGGTTTTGTAAAGACGCCAAACAAAGTATTTCTACTTTAATATTATTCACATGAAAAGGGGTCGAAATAATTCTAATGTTGTAGAGACGCCATATATGGCGTCTCTACCTTTATACATTCGATCTATTTCCGATTCGCTAACTAATTCTTCTCTTTCTATTTCATAATATATTAGCGGTATAATTTTCACTAAGACTTTAGTCGCAATAGAAATTTTATCAAACGGATTCTGCGTAAAAATTCTTTATTTTGCCTATCGAATTAACACAAAAAGAAAAGCCGGAGTAAAAGTGGCAGCAAACGAACCAAATAAAATCATCTATTCAATGATCGGTGTAAGCAAATTTTACAACAACAAACCGGTATTAAAAGATATATACCTTTCATATTTCTACGGCGCGAAGATCGGCGTACTCGGCTTAAACGGATCAGGTAAAAGTTCTCTTCTAAAAATTCTCGGCGGAGTGGATAAAGATTTTAACGGAGAGATTGCAATATCACCCGGCTTCACAGTCGGTTTGCTTGAACAAGAACCAAAACTCGATGAGACAAAAACTGTCCGGCAAATTGTTGAAGAAGGAGTTCAGGAAGTTGTTGATACTCTGCGCGAGTATGATGAGATCAACGCAAAGTTTTCCGAACCGATGAGCGATGATGAGATGACGGCACTTCTCGACAAACAAGGAAAGGTTCAGGACAAGCTGGATCATCTCGGCGCTTGGGATCTTGATTCAAAACTTGAAATGGCGATGGATGTTCTCGGTTGTCCTCCGGGCGATACATCGATTAAAGTATTATCGGGCGGCGAAAGAAGAAGAGTTGCATTGTGCAGATTGCTTTTAAAAAAGCCGGACATTTTACTTCTCGATGAACCGACTAATCATCTTGATGCAGAAACAGTTGCGTGGCTTGAAGCAGAACTAAGAAGATATCCCGGAACAGTTATAGCAGTAACACACGATAGATATTTTCTTGATAATGTTGCCGGATGGATTCTTGAACTTGACAAAGGCGAAGGAATTCCCTGGAAAGGAAATTATTCTTCGTGGCTCGAACAAAAACAGCAGCGTTTAAAATTGGAAGAGAAAAAAGAAACAGAGCGGCAGAAAACTTTGAACCGGGAATTGGAATGGATTAAAATGTCTCCGCGCGGAAGACATGCGAAATCCAAAGCGAGAATAAGTTCTTACGAAGAAATGCTGAATGAAGAAAATGAGAAACGTCAGAAAGATCTGGAGATTTATATTCCCGCCGGACCGCGTTTAGGCAACGTTGTAATTGAAGCAGAGAATGTTGCTAAAGGTTACGGTGATCGTCTTCTTTTTGAGAAGATGGAATTCAAATTGCCTCCCGGAGGAATTGTCGGAGTGATTGGACCGAACGGCGCCGGTAAGACTACGTTATTCAAAATGATTGTCGGACAAGAAAAACCGGATAGCGGTTCATTTAAAATCGGCGATACTGTAAAACTAGCATATGTTGATCAAAGCCGCGATATACTTGATCCGGAAAAATCCGTTTGGGAAATGATCTCCGGCGGAAGCGATATAATTCAGCTCGGTAATAAAGAGCAAAACTCGCGCGCTTATGTAGGACAATTTAATTTTACAGGAGGCGATCAACAAAAGAAAGTTGGAGTACTATCAGGCGGAGAAAGAAACAGAGTTCATCTTGCCGTAGCATTAAAATCCGGCGCGAATGTAATTCTTCTTGATGAGCCGACTAATGATCTTGATGTTAACACAATGCGCGCTCTTGAGGAAGGTTTGCTGAACTTTGCAGGTTGCGCTGTGGTTATAAGTCACGATAGATGGTTCCTTGATAGAATCTGTACTCACATTCTATCCTTTGAAGGCGAGAGCAATGTTTATTGGTTTGAGGGAAATTTTTCCGATTATCAAGAGAGCAGAAAAGAACGTCTTGGTAAAGACTCGGAAATTCCGCATAGAATTAAATACAAAAGATTAACTCGGTAACGAAAGGCGCAAAATGAGAAGAATGATTTGGACACCCGCTTGCCGCACGGGTTTTGAAGAGATTGATTCACAGCATAGACTTCTATTTGCAATATCCAATGAGCTGCTTGAAATTGGTAATCCCAAAAGCCAGGAACTGGAAATAAAATATCTGCTAAGGCATTTGAGAGATTACGTTGAAAAACATTTTTCAAACGAAGAAAAATTTATGGAAGAGATAAAATTTCCGGGTTTGAGTGATCATAAAATTAAGCATGAAAAAATTGTTTCCGAAATTAATAACTCCTTAACCAGCTCCGTTAGCATGACGGAGTTGAAAGAGAGTCTTGAGACTTTGCTTAATGCATGGATACGAAGCCACATTCTTGTTGAAGACAAAAAATACGCTGACTGGGCAAAGTTCCATAAATTAACCGAAGAATAAATTCATTTAATGCTTCTAATTATGATCCGGTATACGATCCGAAAATTCATCTAAATGTTTCGTCTATTAAAAAATATGAAAACCTTTTTAACAAATAATTTTTAGCAATCACTGGAGAGCTGAAGCCATTCTAACTTTAAAAATATTTTCGGATTTACTATGAAAAAAATTCTTCTCTTTTTCTTAATGATTCCCGTTTTGATTTCCGCTCAATTAAATGATAAGCTCCAGTCCTTAGCAAAAGAATTCTGGCAATGGCGCTTTATCACTCAACCAGCAACAATGGATGATATAAATCGTGTTGAAAGACCGGATAACTGGAAACCGGATTTCTCGGATCAATCACTTGAATCAATTAAAAATCATTATAAAGATTTTAGTACACATTTGAATAAACTTAACAAATCGGGATGGAGCCGTGCCGATAGCGTCGATTTTCTCTGCCTCCGTTCGGCAATCGAAAGAGTGAACTGGGAAATAAATATTCTGAAGATACCTTACCGCAATCCCGATTTTTATGTGCAGCAGACTATAGGCGCTTTTTATGAATTACTTGTAATGGATCTTCCATTTGACAATCAGCATACCGCCAATTTACTCACTGTGCTGAAATCAATCCCTCAAACATTAGCTGATGGTAAAGAAAATTTAATAGAACCCGCTGCTCCGTTCGCAAATATAGCGCTTGAAAATCTTAACGGAATCAAGTCCAAACTTCTTCTTGTAAACAATGCATTAAAAGAAAAAACTTCTAAAAATTTTCATAATGAATTGGATTTTGCATTTCAACAGACAATCACTTCTCTTGAAGATTATCAGAATTGGTTAAATGAAAAACTGCCAGTTATGAAAAGTAATTTCGGTGTTGGTAAAGAAGCTTATGTGTACTTCCTCAAAAATATTGCGTTGATTCCTTACACACCGGAAGAGATATTAAAATACGGTCGAATGGAATTTAACCGCGCTGCTTCATTTGAATTAATTGAAAAATTAAAAAACAAAAATAGACCAAGGCAAAAAATATTCAGCTCAATTGAAGAAGAAATTGCACAGGTCGAAAAAGATGAAATAGCAATTAGAGATTTTTTGGTAAAGAATGAAATTGTATCGGTGCCGGAATGGCTTCGGCATTACGAATTCAAAAAGACTCCGGAATATTTAAAGCCGCTTACATTTATAGGCGAATCGGATGATTTCACTTCGGAAAATCGTCTTAACCAAAACGCGGTACGTTATACAGTTCAGCCGGATTCAAATTTGCCATTCTTCCCACTATCAATTGCAAAAGACCCGAGACCAATTATAATTCATGAAGGAATTCCGGGTCATTTTTTTCAGTTAGCACGCTCTTGGAAAAACTCCGATCCGATAAGAAGAAGATTTGTAGATTCAGGTTCGAATGAAGGAATCGGTTTTTATGTAGAAGAGATGCTTTTACAATACGGACTTTTTGATGATCGACCTTTTGCAAAAGAAATTATATATAGTTTTATGCGGCTTCGTGCATTAAGAGTTGAAGCAGATATTCAACTCGCACTCGGGAATTTTACTATTGAAGACGCTGTTGATTATCTTATGCAGAATGTTCCGCTTGATAAAGAATCCGCATTGGAAAGTGCTTATTTCTATGCTTACAATCCCGGGCAGGCAATAAGCTATCAGATTGGAAAAATTCAACTGACGGAATTTTTAAGCGAATCAAAAATAAAACTCGGTGCTAAATTCAATCTAAAAGATTTTCATGATTATGTAATGATGAATGGAAACGTTCCAATTTCATTATTACGATGGGAATATTTAGGTTTGCGCAGCGAAATAAATCAATTTTTTGAAAACTAATAGTTAAAAAGGAAGAAAATGGAAAAACAATGGAACACTCCTCCGGCAATGCAGATTGATTCAAAAAAGAAATACACAGTTTCGATGAACACCAGCAAAGGTATCATTGAAATAGAACTTTATCCCGAGCATGCACCTAAGACAGTAAATAATTTTGTCTTCTTAGCAAAAGAAGGTTTTTACGATGGTATTTTATTTCACCGTGTTATTAGTGATTTCATGGTTCAAGGCGGCGATCCAACCGGTACAGGCCGCGGCGGACCGGGTTATAAATTTGAAGATGAATTTAAAAATAATCCTTTGAAACATGAACGCTGCGTAATTTCGATGGCTAATGCCGGACCTAATACCAATGGAAGCCAATTTTTCATTACACATTCGCCTCAACCACACTTAAATGGAAAACATACTGTATTCGGAAAAGTCACAAACGGTCAAGATGTTGTTGATCTGATTGAACAAGGTGACAAGATGGAAAAGGTAACTGTGATTGAAGAGTAACTGAGTGATTGAGTAGCTGAGTGCCTGAGTATCTAATTAACTAAAACACTTAGTTACTTAGGAACTCAGGCACTCAGTTTCTCTAAGACTTACAAACTTTCCAAAACTCTTTTCAATTTTTCAGAAATCTCTTTAGCAACATCAGCTAATTTATCATTCTGAACAGCTTGCATTGATTCCATCGGATTCACAATACTCACTTGAATCTTACCATCTTCTCTTTGCTGAACAACAACATTGCATGGAAGAAGAACACCGATATTTTCTTCTGCTTGCAATGCTTTGTAAGCATTCGGCGGGTTACATGCGCCTAGAATTTTATATTTTCGGAATTCGACATCTAGTTTTTTCTTTAGAGTTTCCTTCACATCAATTTCCGTAAGAATGCCGAATCCTTCTTTTTGAAGTTCAGTTGTTACATTTGCAATTGCATCTTCAAATGGAGTATCAACTATTTTAAAATTGTAATAAGACATATTATTTCCATTCCTTTACAATAAGATGTAAAATAGAAGTAAACGATTCTATAAAAAGAAAATTTTAGTGAAGATAATTATGACTATAATACCAATAACATTTAACAGGAACCCGGCCTGGACCATGTCCCAAACTTTAAGTCTCTGACTGCTGAAAACAATAGCGTTAGGCGGAGTTCCTACAGGCAGCATAAACGCTAATGAGACAGAAAATGTGGCGGGTACCATAATCATAAGAGGATTAATACCGATCTCTTTAGACAATGAAGCAAGGAGCGGAAGCATTATAGTAGTCTGCGCAGAGTTTGATGTTAGTTCGCTTGAGAATACTACAATAGTACAAATTATAGCTACTAATGCTAACGGAGAAATGTTTTTTAGCATCATAAATTCTTGACCGATTAGTTTTGATAATCCGCTCTGAACAAAGCCCTCGGCAATTGCAAATCCGCCGCCGAATAGGAGAACAATATCCCATGGAATCTTTGGAATATCATCCTGATCTAAAAGGAATTTATGTTTATTTCCAAATGAGCCGCATGGAATAAGAAAAAGGAGTAATGCCATTGTTACAGCAACCGTGCTGTCTTCAATAAACGCAGACGAAGCAAACAAATTAGACCAACCCGGAATCTTCAACGATCCCAATTCTAAATCGCTTCTGAAAATCCATAAAAAGGAGGTTAATGCGAAAACAACCATAACGGCTTTTTCTTCATAAGTCATCTTTCCCAATTTTTTCTTTTCTTCATGTATAATTTTTCTATCCAGTACAAGTTTCTTATCAGACTTGAAAACAATTTTTGTAAGAACGATCCAGGCGATGATCATCATAACAACTGCAAGCGGAACGCCGAAAACCATCCACTCGCCAAATTTCATCAACGGACTATTGGGAAAATTAATTTTGTACATTCTAAGAAAAATTAAATTCGGAGGGGTTCCTATTAACGTTGCAATACCGCCGATTGTACTTGAATAAGCTATTGCGATCATCAGAGCTTTTGAAAAATTTGAACTATTCTCTTTACCGAATTCATTTTCAACTTTATAAATTATTGAAAGACCAATCGGTAGGACCATCAAACATGTTGCAGTATTTGAGATCCACATAGAAATAAACCCGGCGGCAACCATAAAACCAAAAATAATTTTTGAGGGACTGCTGCCGAAAAAAAGAATAACACTTAGTGCAATGCGTTTGTGAAGATTCCATTTCTCCATAGCCACCGCTATTACAAATCCGCCTATGAAAAGAAAAATTGTAGTATTCATGTACTGCTCCGCAGTGGATGCGGAAGATAGAACACCAATAGTAGGGAATAAAATTAAAGGGACTAACGATGTAACCGCAAGCGGGACCGCTTCAAAAATCCACCATGTTGCCATCAACGAGGCAACAGCAGCAACCAATTTTGCGTTATGAAATTCCGAACCGAAATCAACAAAGAACCATACGAAGATGAATAAGCCGATTCCAAGAAAAAAACCGAGACTCTTGACATGAAAGGAATTTAATTTCAACCAACCTCCCTTTTTTCGTTCAATACTTGAGTGCCGCAATTAAATCATATTCAAGTTCTTCTTCACAGAAAAATGCTTCTCCGTAATCTTTGCCGATTTTAAATCCAAAAGATTTTGCGCGGGCTTCAATAAATTTTAAAAAGTTTGGCTGACTTATAAATGTTTCCGGTTCAAGACTTTCCGGATTATGGAACTGAGTTTCATAAGCAAATACGGCTTTCATTTTAGAATCGAAGAAACCGCTGATATCAGCAATGAATGTTGGCTTGAATTCGTAAGTCTGCATATAATAAAAAAGTTTCTGAGGACGAAAAGTTGGCTGAATCCTATTGTTTTCCTCAGTATTTATTTTTGGTAACCCGGTAAAAAACATTGCCTCTTTTATAAGCTGCGAAGTACCGATATGATCGGGATGACGGTCGTTGAAATAAGGCGCAAAAATTATCTTCGGTTGAAACTTGCGGATCTTAGAAATTATTTTATTTAAGTATTCTTCGTTAAACTTAAGCGAGCCGTCTTTAAATCCTAAATTTTCTCTATGAGATATCTTCAAAATTTCGGCGGCGTTTTGCGCTTCCTTCATTCTTATTTCTGCCGAACCGCGCGTTCCAAGTTCACCTCGGCTTAGATCTATAATTCCAACTTTTAATCCGGTACTTGCAAGTTTTGCAATAGTTCCACCCATAGAAAGTTCCGCGTCATCCGGGTGAGCAGCAAAAACCAATACATCAAGAATCATATGCCCTCTAAAAGTGTTTGATTTATTCTGTTTCAATATGAAGAATAATTATTAAAAAGTAAAATACTAACGTATATCTCGAAAATAATTATATTCGCCAGAGTAAAATCAATCTTGGACAGGATGAATCAAAAATACGAAGCTGTTATCGGTTTGGAAGTTCACGCTCAATTGCTGACAGATACAAAAATTTTCTGCGGCTGCTCAACAAAATTTGACGCGCCTCCGAATACAAATGTCTGCCCTGTTTGTTTAGCTCATCCCGGTGTTCTGCCCGTGATGAACAAAAAGGTTGTTGAGTTTACTGTGCTCATGGGACTTGCGAGCGATTGCGTTATAAAAGAGCGCTCAATATTCGCACGTAAAAATTATTTCTATCCCGATCTTC
Source organism: Ignavibacteriales bacterium (assembly GCA_026390795.1). Taxonomy (NCBI): domain Bacteria; kingdom Pseudomonadati; phylum Ignavibacteriota; class Ignavibacteria; order Ignavibacteriales; species Ignavibacteriales bacterium. Next base: position 2,487,164 of record JAPLFG010000003.1, on the reverse strand, counting down.
CAAAGGGATACCAAATTTCTCAATTTGAAGAGCCAATTTGCGAGCATGGTAAAATCATAATCGAATTAAAAGATGGTTCTAAAAAGGAAATCGGTTTAACCCGCATCCATATGGAAGAGGACGCCGGTAAATCAATTCATGATCAAGGATTTGATACATTGATTGATGTTAACCGGTGCGGAACACCGCTGATGGAAATTGTAAGCGAGCCAGATCTTCGTTCTGCCGAGGAGGCGTACCTCTACTTAACAAAGTTAAAGCAAATTGTAACTTATTTAGAAATTTGCGATGGCAACATGGAAGAAGGTTCTCTTCGATGCGATGCGAATATTTCTGTTCGTTTGAATGGAGAAACAAAACTCGGAACTAAAACTGAAGTGAAGAATATGAACTCATTCCGGAATGTCCAGAAAGCGATCGAGTTTGAGATAGAAAGACAGATAAACATTTTAGAAGACGGTGGAAGAATCGTTCAGCAGACTCTTTTATGGAACGCCGATCAAAATAAGATTATTCCGATGCGCAGTAAAGAAGAAGCGCATGACTACCGCTACTTCCCGGATCCCGATTTGATGCCCGTTATTGTTGATCAGAAATGGAAAGCTGATATTTCTAAAATGATGCCGGAACTACCGGAGAGACGAAGAGACCGTTTTATTGAACAATACTCAATTCCAAGATATGATGCGGATATTCTAACTTCCTCGCGGGATCTTGCCGATTACTACGAAAGAATATTAACTGTCACCGATGATTATAAATCTGCAAGCAACTGGGTGATGACCGAAGTCCTTAAAATTTTGAATGAACAAAAACTCTCGGCTATTCTATTCCCCGTTTCTGCGGAAAATCTTGGTAAGTTGATTAAGATGATCAATCAAAATATTATCAGCGGAAAGATCGCAAAAGAAATTTTTTCGGAGATGCTCAAAACCAATCAAGATCCGACTGAAATTGTTAAAGAGAAAAATCTAATTCAGATTACAGATACTTCGGAAATTGAAAAAGCAATTGATAAAATTCTTTCTGCGAATCCAAAGCAAGTGGAAGAATTTCTTAGCGGTAAAGATAAGGTACTTGGATTTTTTGTCGGGCAGATTATGAAAGAAACAAAGGGAAAAGCAAATCCAGCCATTGTGAATGAGTTGTTAAATATAAAATTAACCGCACTGAGATAGTATTTCCCGTATTGCTTCTCTTATACCTTGGGGAATGATTCCAAGCGATTTCAATTTATCGGTATTCAAAGAAACATCCGCAACTTTGTAAGTAAGTCCTGATTCTTCCATCGTTTTTTTCACAAGCAGATTTTTGTCGAAGCCAGCTTCCTCGCAAAGAATTTCTCCCAATTCGTATCTGGATAATCTTTCGGTTCCGCCAAGATTAATAATTTCTCCATGAATATTTTTTTTAATCAACTCTTCAATTATCCTGGCAGAATCGTGTAATGCAAGCGGAGTGCGAAATTGATCAACAAATAGACTGACCGGTTTATTGTCGGCAAGATTTTCATACATCAGATGAAAATTATTTTTCGAATGATTCAATCCAAATCCTATTAGAAGAGCCTCTCGTAAGATTATATAATTATCAAAAGTCTCTTTGATTTTCACTTCACCCATCAATTTTGTCTCGGCATATAAGGAAATAGGAATTAATTTTGCATCTTCTCTTAGATATGAACCTCTATAACCGGCATAGACTAAATCGGTCGAGAGATAAATCAACTTCGCACCATATTGCGAACAGAGACGGGCAAGATCGGCAGACGCGTTCACATTTATGTCATAAACTTCATCGGCAGAAAGCTTATCTGCTTTTTCCGGATTGGAAACTGCTGCTGTGTGAATTACAATTTCCGGTTTGAAAGAAGAGAATATCTTTTCCAAAGCCGTGTAATTATTGATTGCTAATTTTACATTATTATTATTTCCGCAGTTGCCGATCTTCGAGTTATACTGGGTAAGTATATCGTGATTCCTGCCAAGGTCAATATTAAGGTATTGTCCCAGCAAACCGCTTCCGCCGGTAATAAATATTTTCATTTCAATCTGCCATTCTTTAAATTCTTCCTAGCAATAATATTATCTTTGAATCAAAAACAAAATTTATTCTTGATCATTAAAAAGAAAAAGATCATGATCAAGATCAAGAACATGATTAAATGAAAGGATTAGTAATGAAACATTTAATGGGAGCTCATACTTTTGTTTCCGGCGGTCCCGCATCTGCAATAGAAGCAGCGGAAAAACTAGGTTTTACCGCAATTCAGATCTTCACGAAAAATAATAATCAATATTTTGCACGCGATCTATATGAAAAAGAAATTACGGATTACAAAGAAAAATTAAGTCAGTCTAACATAAAAGTCGTCGTCTCTCATGATTCATATTTAATAAACCTCTGCGCGAAAGATCCAGAAAGTCTAATGAAATCTAGAACTTCTTATATAAAGGAATTGGAACGGTGCGAGCAGCTTGGAATTCCCCAGTTGAATTTTCATCCCGGTGCGCATACTGGACAGGGCGAGGAAGACGGAATAAAAATTATTGCCGAATCTCTTAATTATGCCCACGCACAAACAAAAGGATTCAAAACCAAAAGTATGCTTGAAGCTACCGCGGGTCAAGGTACAACACTCGGTTACAAATTTGAACAACTCAGAGAAATAATTGATCTTGTTGACGAGAAAGAAAGAATGACGGTCTGCATCGATACATGCCATATCTTTGCCGCCGGATATAATATTAAAGATCCAAAAGAATATAAGAAGGTAATAAAAGAGTTTGATGATATCATCGGCTTGGATTTGCTGAAGTGTATCCACATGAACGACAGCAAGAAGGATTTAGGAAGCAGAGTTGATCGGCATGATCATATCGGCAAAGGATTCATAGGATTGGAAGGTTTTACAAATATTATGAACGACAAAAAACTTGAGAAAGTACCAAAGATTTTAGAAACTCCAAAAGGAAAAGATCAACAAGAGGATTTGGAAAATATTGCTGTTCTTCAGAGTCTAATCCGGAACTAAATTTCAACCAATCAATGTTATTACATACAAAGGAGGTTCTTTAATCTCCTGATCACAATTCATCACAAGTATAGAAAGAGTATGTGAACAACGAAAGTACGCCCACGCCCGCCGAATCATCTTCAATGCAGACGGTAAATTCGAGTCATACTTATTTTAATAAGAGAGCGTTTTATATTTCCGGTTTATCTGTTCTTCTTGGAGTTGCTTCTGGTTTTGTCGCAAAAATATTAATCAGCTTAATCGGAATAATTACCAATCTGGCTTTCTATGGAAAATTCTCTCTCAGTTTTACCTCGCCAAAAGATAATCATCTTGGTCTCTTTGTAATAATCGTTCCAATCATTGGTGCGTTGATAGTTGGTCTAATGGCACGCTACGGCTCAAAAGGAATTCGCGGACATGGAATTCCTGAAGCGATGGAACAAGTCTTAACAAACAAAAGTAAGATTTCACCAAGGTTGACAGTTTTAAAACCAATCTCAGCAGCAATATCTATTGGAACAGGCGGACCATTCGGCGCTGAAGGACCAATCATAGCAACCGGAGGCGCACTGGGTTCATTCATAGGACAACTTTTTCCGGTAAATGCTGATGAAAGAAAAATTCTTCTTGCGGCGGGAGCGGCCGGTGGAATGGCTGCTACATTCGGCAGCCCTATCTCCGCAATTCTATTGGCAATTGAACTCCTTCTCTTTGAATTCAAACCCAAATCACTTTTGCCCGTTACACTTGCAAGCGGGAGTGCAACTGCCGTAAGATTTATTACAGAAGGAGTTAAACCCGTCTTTGCTACTGCACCATTTTTACTTTCACCTACAGAGGGTTCTCTTATAGCTTATTTTATTTTAGGAATTGTAATCGGCTTTGCGTCTGTTCTTGTTACAAAATCTGTCTATGCGATTGAAGATATGTTTGAAAAATTGCCGATTCATTGGATGTGGTGGCCGGCATTAGGTGCAATAGCAGTAGGAGTGATCGGTTTTTTTGTCCCGGCTACTCTTGGTGTTGGTTATGATAATATTACAAACATTATTAACGGAAATATTTCCGGACCGATATTAATCGCATTGTTCATAGCAAAATTTTTCTCATGGTCAATCTCATTGGGAAGCGGAACATCCGGCGGAACCTTAGCGCCTTTGTTTACAATAGGCGGAGGACTTGGTGCTGCTTTAACAACTTTTGCTTTATTCCTTTTCCCCAATCTTGGAATCGATCCGCGGATGGCTGCACTTGTTGGAATGGCGGCATTATTCACCGGAGCTTCCCGGGCAATTCTCACTTCAATTGTTTTTGCTTTTGAAACTACGATGCAGCCCGCTGCAATTTTACCTTTACTTGCCTGCTGCAGCGCATCGTATCTGGTTTCAATTCTGTTGATGAAACAAACCATAATGACAGAGAAAATTGCGAGGAGAGGAATCAGAGTGCCGCATGAATATGAAGCAGATCATTTAAACCAAATGAACGTCGCCAGGTTTGCAACAAAAAATGTTGTTTCAATTTATTCAGAAGATATTCTGATGAAAGTTAGAGAGTGGTTAACAAAAGAAGAGATAAGATTCCACACATTTCCTGTGGTTGATGCCGAATCCAAACTTACGGGAATTGTTACGAAGAAAGGTTTGCTTTCCATAGATCAGAATGAAGAGGAACAAATCAAAAATATGATTGCAAAACCGCTGGTTGTACTTCTTGAGAACGATACTATCAGAGAAGCGGCTGATCTAATGGCTGAGCACGATCTTAATTCAATTCCGGTAGTGGAGGATTTAGATTCTATGAATTTAACCGGAATAATTTCAAGGAGTGATATTTTAAGGGCACGAAAACAAAAGATTGACGAAACAAAAGATTACGAGAGAACAATTAGATTTTCTAATCCATGGGATACGAAATAATAATTATCTTATAAATCGGCGGGACGGAGAACCATTATCCCAGTTTGTTTCTTATTTCCTTTAATATAGTCGGCAAGCGGTTTTTCTGTGATCTGAACTTTGTAACCAACATTCGGTGCGTGCATCAGATGAATTCTTCCATCGTCCATACGAATTGCAATTCCTGTATGGGCTATATCAAGTCCTTCTACATTTGTCGTGATTCCTATTATGTCCCCGCTTTGAATTTTATCTTCAACTTTCGAAATTTCTTCTTGAGGAACGTAATAATATTTCCGTGAAGAAATTTCTTTTTCAATTTTCGCAATCTCATCCACAAATTTCGGATTATTTTTTAATTGACGGTAAGCATCTATATGTGTGCTCATAAAATAAATTTTCTTATCGTAAGGTTTGCCACCGATTTCTTTAGTAATGTCTTTACCTATTCCCCGTTTGTTCATATCATAGATCCAATCGGAGAAGTAATGAAGCCGCGAAGGATATTCATCCAGTTTTCCTTTCCGGTAACGAATGTTTGTAAGTTCATTCTGATAATCATCAAAACTGTTTTTGCCTTCCTTAATACATCTGGCAAAGACAAGAGACGATTCAAGAAATGTATAACAATCTAATCCGGTTAGATGAACTACAAGTTTTTCTTCATCTCCTTTTTCGAGTGAACCAGCGGAATAATCTGTTCCGAGAAAACTTTTTCCGATTTCAATTATTACTTGATTGATTGGAAGCGATGAGAGATTTATATCAACTGCTAACTGAAACTTGGAATTACAAATATCCACATCTTGCTGAGTGTAAATTGTTTGCGTGAAACTATCGGACGAGAACCACAATACAAAAACAAGCAAAAATATTTTTTTCATATTGGAAAATCCTCGGCTCCCGATGTGATTGCCGCCTGTTCAGCTCCCGCTGGTAACTGCTGCCTGAAGCGGTCTAGATTTTCGAACCGTGCATAATCTTTTATGAAGCGTAATTTCACATCGCCTATAGGACCGTTTCTTTGCTTGCCGATTATTACTTCTGCAACACCTTCAGTAGTTTCACCATTCATATCACCGCTAGAGAATTGTGTAATGCCGTAAACTTCCGGACGGTATAAAAATATTACAACGTCCGCATCCTGCTCGATTGAACCGGACTCGCGCAAATCCGAAAGCATTGGTCTCTTATCTGTTCGTGATTCAACTTGACGGTTTAACTGTGAGAGCGCGATTACAGGAATGTTCAATTCTTTTGCAAGAGCTTTTAATGAACGGGATATTGTAGAAATTTCACGCTCCCGGCTTTCCATATTGTAAGAAGCGCTTAATAGCTGCAAGTAATCTATAATTATCAAACCGATATTTTTTTCATTCTTTAACCGTCTTGCTTTAGCGCGAAGTTCAAGAATTGAAATTGCGGGCGTGTCATCAATATAAATAGGCGCTTTGCTCAATTTGTGAACTGTGCGGCTAATCTTTGCGCCTTCTTCCGGTTTAAATTTTCCGGTACGAACGTTATGTGCATTAATGCGTGCTTCGGCAGAAATTAATCGTGTCGCAAGTTGGATCGTAGCCATTTCCAAACTGAAGACTGCGATTGGAACACCGTGATCGATTGCGGCATTGCGTGCGGCGGACATAGCGAATGCAGTCTTACCCATAGAAGGACGTGCCGCAACAATAATCAAATCAGATTTTTGGAAACCGCCAAGTAGATCATCCAATTCAAAAAATCCGGAAGGAACCGCAAACGTACCTATACTTTTAGAATGGATTGCCTCAATCAATTCGAGCGCTTCTTTAACGGCTTTATCCATTGATTTAAACGATTCTTTAATTCCCTTTTCGGAAATTTGAAATATCTTTGCTTCGGCAGCATCTAACAGATCAAAAACATCTTCTCTTCCTTCATATGCAGCGCTTGCAATTTCAAATGATGAATGAATCAGCTGGCGTAAAATCCATTTTTCAAGAACCACACGAGCGTGGTAATCAATATTTGCTGCAGAAGAAATATCTTGAGTAAGTTTACTAAGGTAAGCGGCACCGCCGGCTTCATCTCCTTTGCCTGCTTTTTTCAACTCTTCATAAACCGAAACAGTATCAATCGGTTCATTCGATTCATAGAGTGCGGACATCGATTCAAAAATAATCCGATTTCGTTTATCGAAGAACGAATCCGGTTTTAAAATTTCAATCGCTTTGGGAACAGCTTCGTTATCAATCAGCATTGCACCAAGGACAGCCATTTCAACTTCAGGAACAGATGGAGGAATTTTTGAAGCAGCTTTTAGTTTTTCAATATCACCGTCTTTTTTCCCGCTTTGCCGGGTAATAATTCGTTTTGCCATTTCAGTTTGCCGTTAATTCATCATAAAGTTTTCTGAATTTTTGAACATCTTCCCAGCAGCCGCGCTTCCAATTTGGATTACGCAGCAAAGCAGCAGGATGATATGTTGCCATTACTTTTATACCGTTAAAATCGTATATACTTTCTCGAAGCTGACCGAGCGATAATTTTTTATCGAGCAGTCCGTTTGCTGCAACTCTTCCCAAACACAAAATAATTTTTGGTTTAATGAGATCAATCTGTTTGTGAAGATAAGGAATACATGTTTCCATCTCGCCGGGCAGAGGATCACGGTTATTCGGTGGTCTGCATTTTAAAATATTTGCAATGTAAACATCTTCTCGCGCAAATTTAACAGCTTTGAGAATGTCGTTAAGAAGTTTGCCGGCACGTCCGACAAATGGCTCCCCTTGCAAATCCTCGTCGCGTCCCGGGGCTTCTCCGATTAACATTGCATCTGCATTGGGATTGCCGACACCGAAAACAAATTTAGTTCTTGTTTTTCCTAGAGCGCATTTCTGGCAATTGCAGATTTGATTATTAAGGTCAGTTAATGATTCCGCTTTTTGAAAATCTTCTACAAATAAATTTTCGACTAAAGAGATTTCACTTTTTACTGTTACTTCATTTGCTATGGTTCTTTTGCTCAAAGCTTCCTCCATAGGTTTATTCACGTCTTCAAGCAAAAAATCACCGAACAGATCCCGCTGATCTTTAATTGCCTCGATTAATAATTTTTTATCGTCTGAATTCAAAATAATAATTTTTGATGGGTTATAAAGAATTTTCTACGGATGAATTTAGTAAAAAAGAAGGTATTTGCGAAAGGGAGTTGTGAATTATTCTCTTAAAAATCTGCATTACTTGATATTTATCATTCGATAACCGATTCCGGATTCAGTAACGATCATTTTGGGATGAGCCGGATCATCTTCAATTTTTTTTCTTAACTGTCCCACGAATACACGTAATGACTGAGATTGCTCAACATAGCTTTGACCCCATACTTCTTTCAATATCAACTGATGTGTTAATACCTTTCCTAAATTTTTCACCAAAAGTATTAGTAATGAATATTCAGTCGCAGTCAATTTAATTTCTTCGTCACTTTTTATAACAGTTCTTGAGACAAGATCAATTTTTAGAGAGCCGTTAACAAATGTACTGCTCTCTTGAATCTGGCTAGCTCTTCTTAAACTAGCTCTTATCCGGGCGAGTAATTCTGCCGTATAGAATGGTTTGGTCAGATAATCATCAGCTCCTAAATCGAGGGCTCTTACTATATCTTCTTCTGAGTTTCTAACAGATAAAATCATCACTGGCAACGAGCTCCACATTCTAATTTCCTGAAGGACAGAAAACCCATCCTGGTCTGGTAAACCTAAATCCAGAATTATAAGATTAGGGTGCGCAGTTGCCGCTTGTATAATTCCGTCTTTACCGTTTTCGGCTTCAATGACTTTATAGTCGTCAGATTCAAGAGTGATTCTCAAGATTTTTCTTATCTGAGATTCGTCATCAATAATCAGTATTACCGGTTTTACACTCATTGTTTTAGATTTTATTTTTGAATCGGAATATTTATAATAAAAACAGCACCACCATCTTTTCTATTTTTTGCCGAAATGCTTCCGGTGTGTGCTTCAATAAATCCTTTAGCAATCGACAATCCAAGTCCGGTTCCGCCGGTTTTGGTTCCGGGTATTCTATAAAATTTTTCAAATAATTTATTAAGTGTTTCCTCAGCAAAACCCGGCCCGTCATCAGAAATTTCAATTACACAATTATTTTTTTCTTCCTTTACTCTAATTTGAATAGTACTATTTTCCGGAGTGTAAATTAACGAATTATGAATAACATTTATCAATGCTTGTTCAAGTAATCCGAAATCGAATTTGAGAAGAGGAATGTTTTCCTGTATCTCTGTTTTTACAGTATGATTAATTAATTCATTATTTAATCTTTTTAAGACACTTTCAATCAAATCCGGAATTTCATGCCAGTCCATTCTTAATTTCATTTGTCCGGATTCCAAACGCGTCATATCAAGCAAATTCTCAACAAGCCGGTTCAATCGTTCGGCGGCAATATTAATTTCTTTACTCAAATTTTTTCTCATCTCTTTATTTTCGGAGATCGAATCATCTGCGAACGAACTGATGCCGCCGATAATTGTTGTGATGGGAGTTTTTAATTCATGAGAAATTGAATTGAATAATGTCTTATATAATTTTTCCGATTCCGAGAAAACCAAAGATTTTTTTGCCAATTCATTTAGAAGTTCTCTTTCAAAATTAATTGTAATTTGATTTACAAACGCTTCAAGAAGAGTTTCTTGTTCAAAATGTAAAGGTTCATCATTTCTGAATTTTAGTCCAATCACTCCGATCTTACTTTTTGCTCCAATTAATGGAATAAATTGAGCATCAGAAGTGGGAAGAGTGTTGGTGAATTTTCCTGCTTTCTGCCCGCCAAAAAAACTCCAATTGGCGATATGCCATTCCAAATCTGCAAATTGAAATGTACTTGCGGAATGTGGCTGCGGAGAAAGTTTTTTTTCATTAACCGGAAATATTACTGCGACATCTGCATCAAAAACTTTTTTAATATTTTTTATGCTGATTTCAATCAGATCGTTAAGGCTTTTTCCTGTAGCCAATTCTTTAAGAAGATTGTAAAGTGCATTTGTACGTTTTTCTCGAATTGTTACCAATTTTTGTTGAGCTTTCAATTTTGAAGTAAGAACACCAGAAATTGTTGCTACAATAAAAAAGACAAATAACATTAACACATCTTCAACTCTGCCTATATGAAGCGTGAATTGCGGCGGAATAAAATAGTAATCCCAGCTAAGAGCACCGATTAACGCGGCAAGAATCATTGGACCCCTGCCAAGATTTAGTAGCGGCATTAATGAAATAACTAAAAGTAGTATTAATGAAACAGTTTGATAACCGATTTGATCCAACAATGAAAAACAAATTAATATCATAGTGCTAATTATTAAAGAAGAAATTAGATACTGATATTTGCCCGATTGAAATTTTGAAATCAGGCTACCTATTATTTTTCTGGAATCTGTCCTTTCACCTCCAACAATATAAATATCAATCTCTCCGCTCTCTTTTAAAAGTCTTTCGCCCACTTTCGATCTACCGGATTCTCTAGATTTACCGACAATTATCTGCGTAACATTATTTTCAGAAGCGATGCGAATTAAAGCATGAACAATATCTATATCATTAGTTATAATAATTTCAGCTCCTAATTCTTTAGCCAATTCAAAATTCTTTTTTAAAGCTTCCTTGTTTTCTTCAGATACTTTTTGATCTGTCTCCACATAAACTGCTAACCATGATGCTTCCATAGTATATGCCAGCCGGCGTGTCCATCGTATTAATTTTGCAGAATAAGGACTGGGACTTATTGCAACCATTAATCTTTGTCCAGACTTCCAGGCACTTGTTATATTCTTTTCGGTTTTATAATCGCGCAATTGGTAATCTACTCGCTCAGCAGTTAGCCGGAGAGCCATTTCACGAAGTGCGGTTAAATTACCTTTGCGGAAGAAATTCTCGATTGCTTGCTGTGATTGCTCTGGAGTGTAAATTTTTCCTTCACTCAATCTTTGCAGAAGTTCATCGGGTGTAATATCAACCAATTCAATTTCATCGGCATTGGCAAATATTGAATCCGGAACTGTCTCTCTAATCTGAGCGCCGGTAATTTGGAAAACTGTTTCAGCACGGCTTTCAAGATGTTGAACATTTAACGTTGTGTAAACATCAATGCCATTATTCAGAATTTCCAAAACATCCTGGAATCGTTTAACATGTCTTGATCCCGGAATATTTGAGTGCGCAAGTTCATCGACCAATACCAACTTCGGTTTGCGAGTTAGAATTGCATCGAGATCCATTTCCTTGAATATTGTTTCTCTATATTCAATTTCTTTTAAAGATAGAGATTCCAATCCTACTAATAAGTTTGCTGTCTCGGTACGGTTGTGAGGTTCAACATAACCGATTACTACATCAATTTTATCTTTTTTAGCTTTAAGCGCGGCTTCTAGCAATGAATAGGTTTTCCCAACACCGGCACACATACCAAAGAAAATCTTAAGCTTTCCTTTTTTCTCTTCAGCGTCTTCTTGTTGATTTGAGTCAAACAGTTTCAATGGATCCGGGCGATTTTCTTCATTTGTGTTCATTTTATTTTATCTAACTCCAAATTTATCCTTAGCACAGTTATATTACTTTTTAAATCCAATTTGCAATCGCAATAGACGAAAGTTTAGATATTGTATTTATCAGATTTCTTTGCTCTAATAAAATGTCTTTATAATTATATTTAAATCCAACAACTCCTATAGTTCCACCGGAAGGAATAGAGAGAGGAAGAAAGAACCAAAGAATCTCTGTTAAATTATCTGTTCCGCAGCCGGCAATTAAATTTTTATTAAATGTCCAATCTGCAACTCCTAATTCTTTCGTATCCAGTACTACATTAGAAGAGCTCTTTGATAAAGTACGAAGATTATTTTTTTCATCTTTCAGCATCATGATGCAATCGGCTTGTACAACTTTACTGATATATTTGATAACGATTCGAGAAAGCTCTTCCTGGATTGATGTTTTGATAATCTTTAAAATATTATCCGGCTGACTGATCGACTTATCAAAATCTTTAAGAATTTCTTCATGCAAAGGAATGTTCAGAAGGTCTTTGCTCAAATCCTCAATCAAGCTCAAGCTCTCTAATCTCATTCTTAATGCTGAATGTTGATTCTTCGATTGATTGATTAATTGGCTCACCAATGAAGAGACAACAAGAAAAATTAATAGACTTATTAAATGTTCCGGTCGGCTGATTGTAAAACTTAACCGCGGTTCAACAAAAAAATAATCATAAAATAAAACGCTCGAGATGGAAGTAAAGATCGCCGGTCCTAAACCGTAAAAGATCGCGGAGATTATAGGCGCAATTATAAATATAATTTCGAAAGAGGGAATTGAGAATAATTTTTCTAGGATGCCGACAATTATGGTAACCGGAATTAGAATTAAAAAAGAAAAAAGATAATTATTGAAATTGAATTTCTTCTTGTCTGTTTTTAATATTTCCGGACTGGCGGAGGCGTCAGTTTCTAAAAATGGTGTAATCAACTGGATATCAAAAGAACTCTGATCGTACATCAGTTTTGATGTTGGAGATCGTTTTAAGAATTCACGAAAACGCGATTTAAGAGGTTTACCAATAAGAACGCGTGTAATATTTTTATCTTTAGCAAAATTTATAATTTCATCGGCTATATCCGAACCGGAAAGTGTAAATATTTTCCCGCCCAAATTTTCAGCAAGGTTCAATGCATCCGAAAGATACGTCTGTTCTTTTTGCGAAAGATCTTTGAATTTCGGAATCGATACATATACGGCAAACCATTCTATTCCGGCATCATTCGCCATATTATAAGCGCGTCTAACTATTTGCTTTGAATACGGACTTGGTGAGACACAGACCATTATTTTATCTACAACATGCCACGGTTTGTCAATCGATTTTGTCTTAATATAATTAAGAAGTTCGCTGTCTATTTTTGTAGCAACTTTTCGAAGCGTAATTTCTCTAAGAGCGTTAAGGTTTCCTTTCCGGAAGAAATTTTCGATTGCACGTTTTGCCTGTTCCGGTAAATAAACCTTTCCCTCTTTCAGTCTTAATAACAATTCTTCCAGCGGAACATCTACTAATTTAATTTCATCGGCTTCATCCAGAATACTATCCGGGATTGTCTCTTGAACTCTAATCCCTGTTACCTGTTCAATAACATCATTTTGACTTTCGAAATGCTGGATATTAACAGTCGTTAAAACATCAATACCGTGTTCAAGAATTTCTTTTACATCCAAGTATCGTTTCGGATGACGGCTGCCAGAAATATTTGTATGTGCTAATTCATCTATAAGAACAGTTTGCGGATTCCTTTTAATGATGGCATCAACATCCATCTCTTCAAAAACCATATCTCTGTAAGGAATTATTCTTCGGGGCAGAACTTCAAGACCTTCAATCAACGCATTTGTTTCTTCTCTTTTATGTGTTTCAACATATCCAACTACAGTATCAAGACCTCTTTTCTTCAGAGCATGTGCTTCAAGGAGCATCGAATAAGTTTTGCCTACACCAGGAGCGTAACCTAAAAATATCTTCAGTGATCCTTTTTTATTTTCAGAACGCTTTATTTCTGCTAAAAGTGCATCCGGGTCGGGTCTTCGATGTTCTGCAGTTTCTTTCATAACATCAATTCATTTTATCTAAGTTCAAATTTAATAAAAGTATATTAACAACCGAATTGCCCAAAAAGCCAAACTGGGGTTTTTCAGTTAACGAATTAATTAATTGAATTAATTTCTCTTTTTTTGAATTATCAAAATTTCTAGCTTTGGCAACTCTCTCAACCTGCAGCATTGCTGATAAAGGTGAAATATGCGGATCCACTCCGCTTGCAGATGCAAAGAACATTTCATTCGGAATAGTTGAAGCATCTTTAACCGTGTTTTTTTCTACAAAAGTTTTCATTCTATCTTCGTAGAGTTGTTTTAACTTGGCGCTCGTTGGTCCAAGATTGCTCCCACCAGAAGGCGCCGGGTTATAATCGATTGCAGACGGTCGGGACCAGAAATATTTATCGCTTTCAAATTTCTGCCCTATTAATTCTGAGCCGATTATCTTACCGTCTTTTTCAATTAAGCTGCCGGATGCTTTTCCGGGAAAAACTATAATTGAAATTAATGTGATAAAGAGCGGGTAAATTATTCCGGTAACAATAGTTATTGCAGCAAAATATTTTATAGTAATTAAAAGTTGTTTTTTCATTTTATTATCTCTCAAATTTTCAAAGTTTATCAGACCAATTTAATTGCATTTATGAATAAGTCTATTAATTTTATTCCGATGAACGGAACGATCAATCCTCCAACACCATAGACCCAAATATTTCTTCTTAAGATAGCCGCGGCTCCCTGCGGTCTGTATTTTACACCTTTAAGAGCCAGCGGAATTAAAAGGACAATAATCAACGCATTAAAAATTACTGCGCTTAATATTGCGCTTTGAGGAGTTGCAAGTTTCATTATATTAAGAGCTGAAAGCGGCCCATCCGTAAAATGTGTTGCGTAAAGGAAAGTTGATATTGCCGGAATGATGGCAAAATATTTTGCCACGTCATTCGCTATACTGAATGTTGTGAGGGAGCCGCGCGTCATTAATAACTGTTTGCCGATTTCTACAACTTCAATAAGCTTTGTCGGATTACTATCGAGATCAATCATGTTACCTGCTTCGCGTGCAGCCTGCGTTCCGCTGTTCATTGCTATACCGACATCGGCTTGAGCAAGTGCCGGTGCATCATTCGTTCCGTCGCCGATCATACCTACCATTCTGCCGCCGGTTTGTTCTTCACGGATACGTTTTAGTTTATCTTCAGGTTTAGCTTCAGCTATAAAATCATCTACTCCTGCTTCTGCCGCAATTGCTGTTGCTGTAAGCGGATTATCGCCGGTTATCATGACTGTTTTGATTCCCATTTTTCTCAACTGTGCAAACCGTTCTTTTATACCGCCTTTTACAATATCTTTTAGTTCGATAACTCCGAGCACTTCAAAATTTTCCGCAACTACAAGCGGCGTAGAACCGGCTTTGGAAAAATTGTCTACTATCTGCTGAACATCGGGACTAAAAATTCCGCCGTTGCTCTCAACATATTTTTTGATTGCATCCGCCGAACCTTTACGTATAATTCTTTTTGATTCACCGTTCGAAGGATGAATATCCACACCGCTCATTCTCGTTTGAGCGCTGAACGGAATAAAATGTGCATCCAATTTTGAAATGTCTCTTCCTCTCAAACCGAATTTTTCCTTTGCAAGAACTACAATAGATCTTCCTTCAGGTGTTTCATCGGATAAAGAAGAAAGCTGAGCTGCGTCCGCTAAACTTTCATTAGATACCCCTTTTACAGGAATGAATACGGAAGCCATTCTATTCCCTAATGTGATTGTACCGGTCTTATCAAGAAGGAGAACATCTATATCGCCAGCAGCTTCAACTGCTCTTCCGCTCATGGCTATTACATTATGACCCAGTAATCGATCCATACCGCTGATACCAATCGCGCTTAACAAACCACCGATTGTAGTAGGGATCAAACAAACTAAAAGTGCAACAAGAACCGGTACAGAAACAATATCACTAACATTCACAGAACCTGTCTGATGGTATTCAATAAAAACTCTTATAGTTAGAACGACAAGTAAAAATACAAGGTTGAATCCGGCGATAAGGGTGGAGAGTGCAATTTCGTTTGGAGTTTTTTTACGTTTTGCACTTTCAACAAGTGAAATCATTTTGTCTAAATAAGTTCCACCTGGATCGGCAGTAATTTTAATTACTATTCTATCGCTGATAACTCTTGTTCCGCCGGTAACAACGCTCCTATCGTCGCCGCTTTCTCGTATTACCGGAGCGGATTCACCGGTTAGAGCAGATTCATCAATACTTGCCGCACCTTCTATTACAACTCCATCGGACGGAATAATATTTCCCGCTTCACAAACAACAAGATCACCGATTCGAAGTTCAACTGCAGAAACATTTATTTCTTTGCCGTTAGATAACTTTCTGGCAATTGTTAGAGTGCGGGTTTTTCGGAGGTTTTCTGACTGAGCTTTTCCTCTTCCCTCTGCAACAGCTTCTGCAAAATTGGCAAACAAAACAGTGAACCAAAGCCAAATAATTATTTGCAGATTGAATCCTGAGAAAGTACCGATGAAAATATTTTTAAAAAAGAATATCGTTGAAAGAAGAGCACCAACAGCTACAATAAACATAACAGGATTCTTTACTAAAAATTTTGGATTCAGCTTCTTGAAAGAATCTATTATAGCTTGGGTAATTATTTTTTTGTCGAAAAGTTTCCTACTGATAGATTTATTTGAGTTCATTTTCATATTCCTATTTTTCAAAGCATTTAAAAAGTAATTCCCTGCCCCATAAGCAGATGCTCGATAATGGGACCGAACGATAACGCCGGGAAGAAAGTCAACGCTCCAACAATTAGAATTACGCCAACTAGTAGAAGACCAAACAGAAAATTTTCTGTTGAAAGAGTTCCAGATGAAGCGGGTGTAATATTTTTCTTCACGAGACTTCCGGAAATAATCATCACCGGAATCAGCACACCGAATCTACCGATGAACATTCCGAGTGCCATCATTAAATTATAAAACGTGGTGTTAGCATTTAATCCTGCGAATGCACTGCCGTTGTTTCCAGCCGCGGAAGAAAAAGCATAAAGTATTTCAGAATAACCATGCGGTCCTGCATTAGCGAGACTTGATAATCCTGCAGTAGTTTTCATTGCGATTGCTGAAAAGAGAAGGATAACTGCACTTGGCAATAGTATTGCAACAATCGACCATTTCACTTCTCTCGATTCGATCTTCTTACCCAAATATTCTGGAGTTCTACCAATCATTAATCCCGCGATAAAAACAGTAAGAAATACAAAAAGCAATATTCCGTAGAGACCACATCCGACTCCGCCGAAAATAATTTCACCAATCTCCATATTAAATAGTGTGATCATTCCTGCAAGAGGAGATAAACTGCTGTGCATCGCATTAACCGAACCATTCGATGCAGATGTTGTAGCAGTTGACCAGAGGACACTGTTGGCTACTCCGAAGCGGGATTCTTTTCCTTCCATCAATCCGCTTGTATGAAATATTGGATTAGTTGAATATTCCGAGTAGATCGAAACAGACAATCCCGCAACAAAAAGGAAAAGCATAACACCGTAAATTACCCATGCATGTTTTTTCGAACCGATCATTCTGCCGAAAGTAAATACTAAAGATGCAGAGATTAAAAGTATTCCAAGCACTTGGATGAAATTTGAAAATGGTGTTGGATTTTCGAATGGGAACGCGCTGTTTGTATTAAAAAAACCTCCGCCATTTGTTCCCAACATTTTTATTGCGATCTGAGACGCTGCCGGACCCAAAGGAATTACCTGCTTAGCTCCTTCAAGCATCGTTACTTCTTTATAAGAAGAAAAAGTTTGTACAACTCCTTGGCTGACTAATACTAAAGCCCAAATTATAGCCAGCGGTAAAAGTATATAAATTGTTGAGCGGGTTAAGTCCACCCAGAAATTTCCAAGCGTATTTCCTTTTCTAGTTTTCAGAGCGCGTATTAAAACTAACAAAACGGCAATTGCAGTTGCTGCGCTTACAAAATTTTGAACTGCTAATCCGATCATTTGAACAAAATATCCCAGCGTTGTTTCTCCACCATAAGACTGCCAGTTAGTATTTGTTACAAAACTAACAGCAGTGTTTATTGCAAGTGTTAGTTCGACATTCGGAAGTCCTTGCGGATTTAACGGCAGATACGATTGAATTAGCTGAATTACTATCAAAAATAATATTCCGAAAAGATTGAAAGCCATCAATGCAAAAGTATACACCTTCCAATCCATCTCTTCTGATGGATTAATTCTGGAGAATTTATAAATAAACGATTCAACTTTTCCGAATACCGGGGTCAAAAAACTTTTCTCCCCTTTTAATACTTTTGCGAAGAAGCCGCCCAACAAAGGCGCTAGTGCCGTTAAAACAACTATGTAAAAAATTAACTGAATTATTTCATGTGTCGTTATCATTGTTAATCACCTGTTTGTTATTATGGCATTGCCATGACTATGTCAAAATTTTTCGGGTTTAATTAATGTGTAAATCACATACACAAAAAGAGCTAATGCCACGATCAATGTAAGAACCAATTCAAATGTACTTTCCATTTTTACTCCCAAATGTTGGTCAAAACTTATTTTAATTATTATAAAGACACTGTTAAGAAACACCTTGCGATATAAAGATTTTATAAAGATATTTTGTTTTTAACACAATTTTGTTATTCCCTTCATTACTAAAATGAAATAACAGAACTTATCAGTATAGTATTCTGGTCGTTTTTTGTCCCAATCTTATTGCCTTCATCAAAAACTTTTACATTTGACCAGTCTCTTCTATATTCCAAACGTACCAGTAAGTTGGGAAAAAATTTCTGTTCATACGTAAGAGTAATTTCTTTTAAATCCTGCACAGTACCTGTAGTAAATCCATAAGGATCGGAGTATGCTTCACATCTTAACGCTAAGGCAGAAGTTTCGTAGAAAGAATATTTTCCAGTTACAGCAATCCCTTTCCAGATTGCAAGTTCTCCGTTCGCTTGTTTCTCGTATCCATAATCAGCATTAAAAGAAAGGAAGAATTTATCTGACAATGTTAAATTTATAATTGTATCGAATACATTTCTAGCATTTACAGTTAATGAATCCGGCTGCTCAATACCGCCAATCCAATTTTCAATAATGGTTAGATTACTAACCGGAGACCAATTTATCGTAGCGCCTGCAGTTTTTTCCTTGTTATTATCATTCATAAAATTCCAGCCGTTATAGATATATCCGGTAAGGGATAGATTATCGAGCACGGGATACGAAGCGCAAATTCCAACATGGTAATAAGGAACTGCGTATGCGAATAGTAACGATCTGCTATAATTTGGATTTAGATTTGATTCAATGACTTCTTCACCCATATGTGTAAGCATTTTACCTGCATTGACGGTCAATCCTTTTCCTATAGGTAATAATGCAGTTACATATGCCTGCTGCAAAAAGTTTAAAGACTTATTCTGTTCTGCGCTTTGAACGATATCTGCCGTAGAACCAAATGCAAGTTCCAGTTTAAATCCTATTGGAAAAGCCTGCTTTTGAATTGTCAATTTTGCCAGACTAACATTAAACTGGTTTTCGGCTACATCAAAATTTCGATATTTATTCTCTTTGTTCACCGGATTAGAAAAATTATTTGAGTAATAAACATCCAATAGCCCATTTATTGTTGTTTTAAACGTATCCTCTGAATCCTGCGGATAGATAACAGTTTGAGTGCTTACTGCAATCAAACAAACAAAAAATAATTTTTTGAGTATTGACAAAATGGTTTTCATGTGTTGCCTATTATTATTAATAATTAGTTAGATATAATTTCATTTTCCCTAATTCTTACTTGAACACCCTATCCTTTACAACATCATATAAAAAATAGATAGCAAAAAAGACCGTAACTGTTATTGAAGGAATAAATAAAACCAGATATGCAAACGAGAGAAAAAAAGGTGATATATTTTTAAGATTGTCAGGTAGATCGGTAAAATAAGCAGCGTACTTATCCGGATGTAATTTTGCAAGCAGTAATGAAATAGCAGCCCATAGGATATAAGCGGCTAGGACTAATCTTGATTTATTTTTCATGAATGATTTTTTTAAATCAATCATTGATCTATCCCGTACCATGAAATTTTCAAATATTAGATTCATCGTAATATTCTCTCTTAATTTCGCGGCAAAGATAATTTTTGATTTATAATGAGGCTGTTAAATGAGTGCCAACCTGCGTAAAAAAATTGTTAAGATGAGATTGGTCTTAAAAGAGTGGTTGGAGGATTGGAATAAAAAAAAGCGGAGATGCTTTTAAGTATCTCCGCTTTTGAAAAACAACTCCGGTGGTTACTTTATGTCTTTATACCTGTATTCAATTTTATTATCAACTAACTCTTTAAGCGCTTGAATATGGGCTTTTTCCCTTTTTTCAAAATCAAGAGAAAGTTTCATTTGTTCCGGATTTTCTCTCTCTTCGAATTCATCTTCATGCCCGGTAGTCATTGTACTTAGCAATGAATTGAATTCAGTTTTATTATCGTCGTTAATTTTACGAGCGCGCCTTGCAGCAATGATAACAGCTTCATAAAGATTCGGGATACTTGCTTTTATCTTCGTCAAATTAATTGGTTTTATTGCCATGATTATTACTCCTTTGTTAATTCTTTTTCAATAATTCTTTTTACTTCTATTTTTGCTTGTGCCAGATCAATATTGGAAACTATATAATCGAACTTATCTTTAAAACTCAATTCCATTTCAGCGCGTTCAATTCTTTTATTCAGATCATCGTCTGTTTCTGTATTACGATTTTTCAATCTTTTGTTCAATTCTTCAATGCTTGGCGGTGCAATAAAGATTAAAACAGAATTTGAATATTTTTTCTTTATTCTAAGCGCGCCTTTTACATCAACTTCATAAACTGTTGAAATTCCTTTTGCCAGCATTCCGTCAACAAAACTTTTCAATGTACCGTAATAATAATCGTAAAATTTCTCCCACTCAACAAATTCGCCGGTTTCTATTTTCTTTTGAAACTCTTCTTCATTTATGAAAAAATAATCAATCCCGTCTTTCTCATTCGATCTTTTCTTTCTTGTTGTTGCCGAGATCGAAAAAACAAAATCCGGATAATTCTTCAGCACATCACGGACTATAGTAGTTTTGCCGGAACCGCTAGGCGCAGAAAATACGAATAGTTTTGCTTTATAATTTGCCACGCTTTACTCAATGTTCTGAATTTGTTCCCGGATTTTTTCTATCTCTTCTTTTATTGAAATTCCGCTGTGAGAAATCTCGGATGAAACCGATTTAGAGTTAATTGTATTTGCTTCACGGTTCATTTCCTGAACTATGAAGTTCAGTTTCCGTCCGGCATCGTCGGATTTTGCAATAGTATCTAAAAACATTTTTATATGACTATGTAATCTCACACATTCTTCAGTAACATCGGCACGTTCGGCTATTAGAGCAAGTTCCATATTAAGCCGATCTTCGTTGTTGGAAAACTCGGCTACTAATTGTTTTGCTTTCTCTTTTATTTTTTCAAAATATGCTTTTACACTTTGATCTGAAGCGCTCTCAATTTTATTAAGAGCGTCCTCAATTATCTGGACTCTCTTACGAAGTTCTTTTTCAAGTTCCTTTCCTTCAGCTTCACGCATGCTGTTCAGATTATCAATTGCACCGTCAATAGCTTCCACTACTAAACCGAATTCTTCACTTGCCTGTTCGTTATCGTCTTTGAATAACATATTTTGAAAGAGCATCAGATCGGTCAGTTTCAACTTTTCGGTTATCTTCGCGGATTTTTTAATTTCTTTCAGAAGTTTGACCGCAAACTTAACTGCAGTCGGATCTATTTCATTGAATTTTTCTTCAAAGTCGCCTTTACGGACGGTAACATTAAGATAAACTTTGCCCCGTTTGATGCGGCTTTTTACTTTTTCACGGACTTCAAATTCTTTATTCATTAAAAATTTTGGAACACGGAGAGATAGATCTAAATACCGGCTGTTGAGACTTTTGATCTCGGCTTCAATTGTAATATCCTTTTTCTGGACTATACCTTTGCCATAGCCAGTCATACTTGAAATCATCCGGAATCCTTAAAAAAGTGATGCCAAATTTATGGAAAAATGGGATGGTAAACAAAAAAACGATTCAGCCTAATCATAACACCGGAAAACAGTTAAAATGCTTCACCAATTCCAATATGGAACTGCAAAACTTCTTTCCATAATTGTTTTTGAGAGATTGGACGGCGATCGTTCGGGTCGTAAACTTTAAATCCAAAATCGATTCTGAAGGGTGCAAAATCAGAATAATAGCGGAAACCAAATCCTGCCGCAACCGCAATTCCATCAAAGCGTAATTCTTTACTATTGTTCCATGTATTACCGTAATCAATAAAAAGAGCGGAACCAAAACGGCCGAATAATCTGTTGCGTGTTTCAATTGAACCTTCAAAGAGAAAAAAACCGCCGGTTGCCGCGCCTCTAACAAGAATTGCTTCGATATCTTCCTGTGTAAGATTTTCGTTGAGATTAAACTCTTCATTTCTGGGAACGAGCTGACGTGTAGACCAACCCCGCACAGAGTTACTGCCGCCCGCATATAACCTTTGATTCAAGGAAATGTTGGCTTTGTCACCATGGTATGTGAAAATTTGTCCAACTTTAAATTTCATTCCTAGCGAATTAAATTTTGAGTCGTAAACCGGAAGATAGAATGATGAAGTGAAAACCGTTTTGAAAAACAAAGGTCTATTAAATTCCGAATTTGAGATTCTGCTAAAGAGGTACGGTATCGAGTTACCATCTTCGACCAAAAATGAAATGGCATAACCTCTTGTTGGAAAGAACAAATCGTCTGTTTTATTTGCACCAAGATTAGCACCAATTACCGCATTCGTGTTTGCGGATATCAATTTACCGCCAAGCGTATTATCCAATTTTAATACTGCCAACGAATCAGCTATACTCTTGGGATAGCCCTGAAAAAATTGATAAGAAGTACTCATCAGACTAATTAGATAATCGGGCTTGTAAGAATATTCGGTACGTTCAATATTAAAATATGCATTGAAAGAATTGAAGTAAGCAAATTGCGGCAGTTCAAAATCAAAGCTCAGCTTACTTCCGTAAAGAGTTGAATTGTATTCATTTTTTCTTTTTTGAGATGTAAGATAAACTTCAAATTTTGTATTGATCGGTTCTCCAAAAAGATAAGGCTGTTCAAGTGTAATACGTGCATCGGCGTAACCGTAAAAAGTTGAATCTGCGAAAGACGGATGTTTCAAGAATTCAGAAATATTTTGTGCTGCGATTGAGGTTGCGAAAGTAATTTTTCGTGCGCCTCCAAAAAAATTTTTCTTGATAAGGTTTAATCCAAGACCAAGATTAAAAGTATTGTCTTCATTGTTAACAATTATCTCGGGCGAAAGCTCATGCATCAGCCCGATCTCTGCGGTAATATTGAGTGGAACATTAATTCCGCTTGTATCGGCTATAATACCATTAACGGATGCTTGTGTGAATAAATTTGTCCTGAAAAGACGAACAATACCTCTCTGGTTTTCATAATTACTGTACCAGCTTCCTGTTTTTATACCGACTATTTCTTTTAACAAATCATCATCAACCAGGTCAGCACCTTTGCCTGAGCGCTGAGTCTTTATGTCGCTAATTTTATAACGGTTGCCCGTATCAAATTGCAGTTCAACATCCACATAATTTTTCATCGTATCAATAACAACTTTTGGACGATCTATTTTTACCAGCATATAACCGTGATCGCGTAAAAAGTTTGTAATGTAATTTTTCTTCTCATCAACTATTGCATCTTCATAAACAGTTGCGGTATCAATATGAATATAATCTCCAAGCGTCTTCTGGTATTCAGGTGCAATCCATTCCAAACCCTTGAACACAAATGATCTGAAATGAGCAGGCTGCGATTCTGTAATTGTATATGTAAGAGACGCGCTGTTGTCAGAAGTATCCAGATTGTAATGAGATTTTACCCGAGTCTTAAAATATCCTTTTGATTGGTAGAATCCTTTTAAAGCATTTAAATCATTAGGAACAATTAGAGAATCAAAATAAATAGCTTTACCACCAATACTGGAAAATTTATTAACGAATTGAAAGAACCAGTTTGGCGATTCTTTAGATTGAATAATTAGACTTAAGTCGGAAGAAGAAAAAGCATCATTCCCTTCGAATAGTATTTTTGAAAGCTCATATTTTTTATTCGTTTGTGCAAAGAGCACAAGTGAAAAAAGAAAAAATATTATAAGCCAGTATTTAATTTTCAATTCACCAATCCGCTAATAAGTTATTTTAACCGGTGTACCTATTTTGATAATCGAATATAATTCGTCAATATTTTCATTGCTAACTGCTATTGAGCCGTTTGTCCAATTAAATGAGAACGGCAGATTTTTGAAAATTATGTTATAGGTTCCTATTCCGTGAATGCCTACATCGGAGCCGAGTTTAGTTTCTTTAGGCGGACATTCGTTATTCTTAACTGAAAGTAAAATTACATTCATTTCATCGGCAAAGATATATTTCTGTTTGAACGCTTCGGCGGCATCGTGTTCATTTGGATAATTCAAGTGCAAGAATTTATGATATTTTGAGACCGTATCTATTGCACAAATCTTATACTCACCGATCGGTGTTACATTATCTGTTGAAGAAGTTTTCAACGTACTTGAATTCTTACCGAAAACTGCTTTATATGTTTTAATTAAAATTTTATCCGAATATAATTCAATTCTGTAATTTTTACGGTCTATAACCAAACGAACATCGTTAAGTTTTGTTAAACCCTTTTCAAGAAGCGCTTCTTGCAGAGTAATTTCCCGCAAATTGAGAATTACTCCGTACAGAATTAATCCCGCAAAAAAGAGGACCATACTTCCGGAAATATATAAAATATTTTTTAGCACTATATTCTTGCCGGTTATGTGTGGCTAAGATATAATTATCTAATTGCAATATAAATAACGAAAAACCCAACTTCTTAATGAAGTTGGGTTTTTTTAAGAATTAGATTTAAGAAGAAGTTTCCTATTTATGATCTTTAGCACCCACAACAGCAATAGCAGTCATGTTAATTATGTCGTTTACCGTATCGCCTCTTTGAATAATATGAACCGGTTTCTTCATTCCCATAAGTATAGGACCAATAACAGTTGCATCTGTTAATCTTTGCAAGAGCTTGTATGCAATGTTTCCGGCTTCAAGTGTTGGGAAGATCAATACATTTGCAGTACCGTTTAATGAAGAGAACGGATATTCCTTTTCAATCTTTTCCGCAACTACCGCGGTATCTGCCTGCATTTCACCATCTACCATTAAATCCGGTCTTCTCTGTTTAACAATTTTTACAGCTTGGGCTACCTTGATTGTCTGCGGATAAGGCGCACTTCCAAAATTGCTGAATGACAACATTGCTATTTTAGGAATGATGTCGAAATCTTTAACCGCCTCAGCGGCGCTGATTGTAATCTCGGCGAGCTCATCGGCTGTAGGATCCACATTTACAGTGCAATCCGCAAAGAAAAATACTTTTCGTTTTATGATTACAATATACATTCCGGATACTACTTTTAAACCTTCTTTTACTCCTATGCATTGCAGTGCGGGTCTGATTGTTTGCGGATAATGCTGGGTTAATCCGCCAACCATCGCATGGGCGTCTCCCTTTTCAACCATCATGGCGGCAAAATAATTTGGATCGCGCATTAATAATTTTACATCGCGCGGAGTAACTCCTTTTCTCTGCCGTCTTTGGTAGAATTCTTCTTCGTACGGAATCCCTTTTGCTGTAGTAATCGGATCGATAATTTCAAATTTCTTGAGATCGAATCCTAAATCTGCAATTCTCGTTTTAATTACCTGCTCATTTCCGAGAAGTATCGGCTTTGCAATATTATCATCGTAACAAGAATTGGCGGCACGTATAATTTTTTCGTCTTCGCCTTCCGGATAAACAACTTTTTTCGGATTCTGTTGAGCTTTGTGGACCATAATGCGGGCAATCTCTGTTGAAAAACCGAGACGTTCCTGCAACTCGATTTTATATGCTTCCCAATCAGTGATCGGATTTTTTGCAACCTTTGTCTCCATTGCGGCTTTTGCTACCGCTGGTGCGACTGTCCATAATACTCTTGGATCAAACGGTTTTGGAATAATATATTCCGGACCAAATGAAAATTCTTTCCCGCCGTAAGCATTAAGTACAACTTCGGGAACTTTTTCCCTGGCAAGACCAGCAAGAGCATGCGTTGCCGCCATCTTCATCTCTTCATTGATTTGAGAAGCGCGTACATCAAGTGCACCGCGGAAAATAAATGGAAATCCCAATACGTTATTAACTTGATTTGGATAATCACTTCTGCCGGTTGCCATAATAACATCTTTTCGCGCATCAACTGCATCTTCATACGAAATTTCCGGATCCGGATTAGCCATTGCGAAAACTATCGGATTTTTAGCCATTGATTTAACCATGTCTTTGGATACAACGTTGCCTTTTGATAAACCAAGGAAAACGTCCGCATTTTTCATCCCATCTGCCAAGTCCTTATACTCAATATTTTGGGCAAATAATTCTTTGTACTTGTTTAAGTCGGTTCTTTTTTTGTTGACATGACCTTTGGTATCAAACATCGCAATATTTTCTACTTTCACACCGGCAGCTACATATAATTTGCAACAAGAAATAGCGGCAGCACCAGCACCGGAGATAACAATTTTTATTTTGTCTAATTTCTTCCCGGCTATCTCAACAGCATTAATTAATGCGGCACACGATATGATTGCTGTTCCATGCTGGTCATCATGAAAGACAGGAATATTCATAGTTTTTTTAAGTTCTTCTTCTATCTCGAAACATTCGGGAGCTTTGATATCTTCCAGATTGATACCGCCAAATGTCGGTTCAAGGAGTTGAACTGCACGGATAACTTCCTTTGGATCGTGAGTTTTTAATTCAATATCAAAAACATCAATATCGGCAAATCTTTTAAACAACACGCCCTTACCTTCCATAACAGGTTTTCCGGCGTGAGGACCAATATCGCCTAATCCAAGAACGGCAGTTCCATTTGAAACAACAGCGACTAAATTTCCCTTGGCAGTGTACTTGTAAACATCGTCGTCGTTTTTTTCAATTTCTCTACACGGTTCAGCTACACCCGGTGTATAAGCAAGCGATAGCTCATGCGCTGTAAAGCAAGGTTTTGTGGGAATAACTTCAATCTTCCCTTTCCTTCCTTCACTATGATAACGCAGAGCTTCTTCTTTGTTGGAACTCATAAAATTATTCCTTTTTAATTCTTGAAATGATTTGAATCGTTAATTAAGAGGTTTTTGTCTGCCAAAAATTATGGATTTATTATCAAACAAGAAACAAGTAAAAAGAAGTGTTGGATTAAAATTGTCAAAAAAAAACCCGGTTTTCCGGGGTTCTAATTTTTTCTAATAGCTAATTGCTTACAGCCCACTTCGACTCGTTGTCGAAGACGAGGCGAGCTAAAAGCTAAAACTACACTTATTCTTGTCGCCGAGGATTATTCCTCGACGATAGTAAACCTGTCCGGATTTCTCTTCGTTCAACATTTTTGGTTCCCCTATTTAATTTTGTAATTTGTTAAAACATATTTTTCCAAGTAACTATATTTTTTAAGACTAAAGTGATAAACCATTTGTATCATACCTACAATACCAATACCCGGTTTAATGAAGTAATAAACCTCATCACGGAATAAAGGTTCAAAGTCCTGCCAAGCCATTTTGTAAACAATGCATCTGAAATCTCCCAGCGGTGTAGTAAATAATGAATCAGTTGATACACAGGTATATTGTGTAATTATATCATAAGGAACATTTGAATAATTCCCCAAGGTTGAATAATAAAATACATGACCGCTTACGGATTCTCCTTTTTTTGCCGGGCAAGGAAATAATAAATCGTTAAACGTCATTACAAGACTATCTTTACTTATGATGCCTGAATAATAAAAACCTTCATTATTTTGATGTACCAACTTACTTCCTCCATATAATACGCTGTAGGAATCATCAAGAGGTTGTAAATCATTACTACATAAACTCATTTGATAATTTGTTTTATTTTTATTATTTGTTAATTGTTCAGAAGGATTGAGAACTATAAAACCGAATCTCCATAAGCTAGAATCTTTTTCTGCGCCAGTTCCTCGATCAAGGTTATATTCCTTATAAATCCAATAATTACCAACACCAAGAGGCATAAGAGGTTCGTGCTCAACTGGTTCAGGTAAAACAAAATTATCGTTACACCCCAGCATTAGAGATATAAGTACAATAGATATAATTGTAATTCTTCTCATCGTTTGCCTCACTATCAAAAAATTTTTTGTTCTCTTCCTTCTTACAAGCCAGGAAGGTTTTAATCTGGGTCGTTGAGGACTATTCCTCGACGACACTTGTTAATATCCGCAATGATCAATTCTTGACAAACTTAAACCCGCCCAACTTCTTTCTGTCAAGCAATGGTCCTTGACAGCCAGAGAAAATTATAGCTTTATTATAAAACAAGAAACAGGTAAAACCATCTTCCAATTGAAGAAAATGAAAAACCCCGACATTTGCCGGGGTTCTTTTTGCTAAAAGCTAATCGCTTACAGCTAACAGCTAAACCTACACTTCCATAATTTCTTTTTCTTTGTGTTTGATGATCTCGTCAATTTTAGAGATATGTTCATCGGTTAATTTTTGTGTTTCCTTTTCGGCTTCTTTTAATTCATCTTCGGTCATACTCTTTTCTTTTTCCAATTTCTTAAGATGATCATTCGCATCACGCCGTACATTTCTTAAAGCAACTTTTGCTTCCTCAGCAAACTTCTTCACTAATTTAACAAGATCTTTTCTTCGTTCTTCGGTTAGAACCGGGATAGGAATTTTTATGTTCGTTCCATCGCTTATTGGATTTAAGCCAAGGTCGGATGCAAGAATTGCTTTATCGATCGCCTGCACCATACTTTTATCCCACGGCGTGATTGCAATTGTGTGAACATCCAGAACAGTAACATTGCCTACTTGATTGAGCGGACTCATAGTGCCGTAATAATCTACTTTTATTCCATCAAGCAGAGCGGTAGTAGCTTTACCGGTTCTTATCTTAGATATTTCCGTTCTGAAAGCTTCAACGCTTTTATCCATTCTATGCCGGGCATCTTTAATTTGTGGATGATTAATCATAGAATCCTCTAAATGTTTATATCAATTTTTATTAGGTTGAACAGAATTTCGAACAGAAGTACCGATGTTTTCCCCGGTAACTACTTTTAAAAGATTATCCGGTTTGTCCATATTGAAAACAATAATGGGAAGATTATTTTCTTTACAAAGACTGATAGCGGTTAAATCCATTACACGAAGATTTTTCTGCATTACATCCAGATAAGAGATTTCTTCAAATAGAGCTGCGCCTGGATTTTTTTCCGGGTCGGAATCAAATACACCGTCAACGCGCGTCCCTTTAAATATAGCATCGGCTTCAATTTCAACTGCGCGTAAAGACGCCGCTGTATCGGTACTAAAATAAGGATGACCTGTTCCCGCTCCGAATATTACAACTCTTCCTTTTTCCAGATGACGGATTGCTCTTCGGCGGATATAAGGTTCCGCAATGGCTTCCATGCTTATTGCGGTCATTAATCTTGTAAACATCCCTTTATCTTCACATGCGCTTTGGAGGGCAAGAGAATTGATTATTGTTGCAAGCATCCCCATCTGATCGCCGGTCACTCTGTCAATACTTTTTCCGTTGGAATTTAATCCGCGGTAGATATTTCCGCCGCCAATCACAATACCGATTTGAACGCCAAGATCATGAACTTTTTTAATTTCACCGGAGAAGAAATCCAAAATTTTGGGATTGATACCAAAATCGTTCTCACCGGCAAGAGACTCACCGCTAAGTTTTAAAAGTATACGATTGTATTTAAGATTCTTTTTCATAATTCCGCTCCAATATAAAAAAAAAGGTCTTATTTAGAAATAAGACCTTCTTTAGAATCACTTCTTTTCATCGCTGAGATGAAAGCGTCTGAATTTGACAAGCTTAGCCTGAGCCGAATTCTTTTTATTGAACTCATCAATAAGAACACTGATCTTTTTGGTGTTGTCTTTAACAAAAGCTTGTTCAAATAAACAATTTTCTTCGTAAAATTTGTTAAGCTTACCAACAGCTATTTTTTCAAGAATCTGTTCCGGCTTGCCTTCTTTGCGTGCTATCTCTTTATAAATCTCAATTTCCTTTTCAACCAAAGACTTATCCAATTCTTCACGGTAAATTGAAAGAGGTCTCATTGCCGCAACTTGCATTGCAATGTCTTTTAAGATCGGCTGAAATTCTGCAGCTTTATCTGCAGGAACATTCTCCGCTTCGATTAAGACGCCAAGTTTTGAACCCATATGAATGTAATCTACAATTTCGCCGTTGGTTGTATTGTCAAGAGCAAAACGGGAAATTTCAATTTTCTCACCGATCTTACCGATTAAAGTATTCAATTCATCTGCAACATTTTTTCCATCTTTTGCCAGAAGTGTTAACGCCGCAACATCTGCAGGATTATTGCTGATGACGAGATCCATAACAAAATTAGCAAAGTTTGTAAAGTCATCACTATTGGCAACAAAGTCGGTCTCACAATTAACTTCTAGAATTGCACCAGTTTTGCCGTCATTGAATACGCGGGTAAGTACAACACCTTCGTTAGCTGTTCTTTCTGCTCTCTTAGCTGCAACTGACGCACCTTTCTTTCTTAATATTTCAACAGCTTTTTCAAAATCACCATTTGATTCTGTAAGAGCTTGTTTACAATCCATCATACCGGCACCGGTCTTATCTCTTAACTCTTTAACTTGATTTGCACTAACTGCCATAATTTATTTACCTCAATTTTTTCAAAAACTTTTAGTTTGTTTTCTCTTCAGATTTATTTTCAGCAACGTCTGCCGGTTTATCAGCTGGTTTTTCAACCGGTTTATCAACTGGTTTTTCAACCGGTTTATCTTCTCTTCTCGGTGCAGGTCTTTCACTGCGGTTATCTCTTCTATCCCTTTGCTGAGGTCTTCTATCTTCTCTTCCATCAATCTTTACTCTTCTAACTTTACCTTTACTGTCTTTCTTCTCAGTGTCTTGTTCATCTTTTTTATCTTTTTCTTTTTCAGCAACTTCATGTGCTCTTAATTCTTTTCCTTTTAGATTGCCTTCTATAACTGCATCGGCAATTACTTTAGTAATAACTTCAACTGCGCGGGAAGCATCATCGTTAGCCGGAATGATATAATCAACCGGGTCGGGATCGCAGTTTGTATCTACGATTGCGAAGATAGGGATGTTAAGTTTCAATGCTTCGTTAACTGCGATAGATTCTTTTTTAATATCAACAATGAATAGAGCACCGGGCATTTTTGCTAATGTTTCAACACCATCCAAAACTTTTCTTAATTTATCTTTTTCGCGTGTTAATACTAAACGCTCTTTCTTTGTAATCTTTTCGAATGTTCCGTCGCTTTCCATTTTCTCGATATTTTGTAAATGCTTTATGCTCTTACGGATCGTTTGAAAATTAGTAAGCATTCCGCCAAGCCATCTTTCGCTTACCCAGTTGCTGTCCGAACGTCTTGCTTCCGAAGCGACAGTTCCTTTAGCTTGTTTTTTTGTACCGACAAAAAGAACGCGTTTACCCTGCGAAACAATTTCAGTCATTGCTTCTGCCGCGGCGTCAACGGCTGCTTGTGTTTTTTTCAAATCAATTATATGAATACCATTCTTCTCCATGAAGATAAATGGTTTCATTTTTGGATTCCAACGGCGTGTTAAGTGCCCGAAATGTGCACCTGCTTCAATAAGTTGTGTGAGTTCTACTCGTGGCATGTTTTCTCCTGTTTATCTTCTACTCTTTTCATCTTTGCCTTCCATCTCTTTTTGTGTGAGACACAGGGGACAAATCCGAGAGTATGAATGTTGTTAATTAATTTTTTAAGAAAAGCCCAACCGGTAAAAGTTGGGCTTGTAAAATTATCTCTTAGAGAATTGGAATCTCTTACGCGCTTTCTTTTGTCCGTATTTCTTACGCTCAACCATTCTTGGATCTCTTTTCAAAAGTCCTTCGGATTTCAATGATGGTCTGAACTCTCCGTTAATAGATTCGAGTGCTCTTGAAATTGCCAAACGAATTGCATCAGATTGACCGGAAATACCGCCGCCGGCTGCATTTGCAAATACATCATACTTGCCAAGCGTTTCGGTTGCAACAAATGGAAGCAACAGGTTATCTCTATGTTCTTTAAGCGGAAAATACTTTTCTACTTCTTTATCGTTAACAGCAACTTTTCCGGAACCGCTTCTGAGATAAACTCTAGCAACGGCATTTTTTCTTCTTCCGACAAAAATTTTATCTGTCATCAAATCACTCCATTAAAAACTTAATACTTCTGGTTTCTGAGCGCTATGCGGATGGCTTTCGCCTGCATACACTTTTAATTTCTTAATTAATTGTTTACCAAGTTTAGTTTTTGGCAACATACCTCTTACAGCAGTTTCAACAGCAAATTCCGGTTTCTTTTCCATCTGCTCTGCAAAACTTCTGAACCTTCCGCCACCAGGATACGTAGAGTGGGTGAAGTAGGTTTTCTGTATTTCTCTTTTACCCGTCATACGAATTTTATCGGCATTAATAACAACAACAAAATCGCCGGCATCCATATTAGGTGTAAAGACTGGTTTTTCTTTTCCGCGAATGACGCGAGCGACTTTAGCGGCTAAACGACCCAAAACTTTATCTTTGGCATCAATTACATACCATTTTTGATTAGCGTCTTCGGGTTTAATAAATCTTGTAATTCTTTCCTGCTTCAAAACATCCTCCAGAAACAAAATGCTATTTTTCAAAGGGTGTAAATATATTTCTATAGAGTTAGAATGTCAAGAAACAGCAATTTTAAATTTTACCCCATTTTTAAGTCAGAAAGCATTAATTCCCATATTATTAGCCGTGGTTGAGTGAAATGTACAACTATAACCGGAATTTGACTAAATTTGCCGCAACTTTGTGGAACTGAATGAAAATACTTGTAACAGGCGGAGCTGGATTTCTTGGAATTAATTTGATCCGTTATCTAGTTGAGAGAAATCATGATGTAATTTCTTTGGACATTGCAGATTTTGATTACCCGGATATGAAAGACAAGATCAAAATTATTAATGGAGATATCCGTAATCACGTTGTTGTAGAAAATGCTATGAAAGGAGTTGATGTTGTTATTCATACAGCAGCAGCTCTTCCACTATATACTCCCGAAGAAATTTATTCTACTGATGTAAAAGGAACCCGTATTCTTCTTCACGAAGGATTTATGAAAAAGATCGACCGCTTCATACACATTTCATCTACAGCGGTTTATGGTATCCCCGATCATCATCCTCTTTATGAAACTGATAAACTTGATGGTGTCGGTCCGTACGGCAAAGCAAAAATAGAAGCTGAAAATCTTTGTCTTGAATTCCGTAATAAAAATATGTGTTTGCCTGTGATTAGACCGAAATCATTTATCGGTCCGGAGCGGCTTGGAGTGTTTGCGCTTTTTTACGACTGGGCAAAAGACGGTAAGAATTTTCCTATGATCGGCAGTGGCAACAACAGATACCAGCTTCTTGATGTTGATGATTTGTGCGATGCAATTTACAGTTGTATTACTCTGCCGAAAGAAATTGTGAATGATACATTCAATATCGGTGCTAAAGAATTCACAACCATGAAAGAAGATTATCAAGCTGTTCTTGATTATGCAGGCTTCGGTAAAAAAATTATCGGTCTTCCGGCATCACCGATAATATTCACTCTAAGATTTCTTGAAGCATTGAAACTTTCTCCGCTTTACAAATGGGTTTATGAAACCGCTTCTAAAGATTCATTTGTTTCAATTGAGAAAGCAGAAAAAATTTTGGGATTCTCTCCCAAGTATTCTAATAAAAACGCTTTGGTTAGAAATTACAAATGGTATCTGGAAAATCTTGAATCATTTAAAAATCAATCCGGTATCAGTCACCGCGTTCCGTGGAAACAAGGAATACTTTCGCTCGCAAAAAAATTCTTTTAGCTGAAAGCTGACAGCCGAAAGCTGATAGCTTTTTCATAAGAAGTATTTATATTTGCAAACAGAAAAATTAATTATCAAAGGAAAATAAAATGGCAGCAAAGAAAGATTTTTTGAAAGAAACTATTCAGCATATCGATATAAAAGAGCACAATGTTGTTAAGCTGGTTGATTCAATGGAAAAGATGGCTTTCAGCGCGCGCGATCTTAGCCGTGCCGCAAAAATTTACGATATGATGCTTAAAGATAAAGAATGTGCCGTTATTCTAACTCTCGCCGGAAGTTTATTCAGCGCCGGTTTGAAGAAAGTAGTTTTCGATCTTGTTAATAACAATATGGTAGACGCAATTGTATCAACCGGTGCTGTGATGGTTGATCAGGACTTTTTTGAAGCGCTCGGATTCAAGCATTATATCGGAACTCCTTTTGTTGATGATAATGTTATGCGCGATCTTCATATAGACAGAATTTACGATACATTTATTGATGAAGACGAACTGCGTATCTGTGATGAGACAACCGCAAAAATTTTCGATTCACTCGAGCATAGACCGTATTCATCGCGGGAATTATTAAGACAATTCGGCAAATATCTTGATGAGAACGGCGGACCGAAAGTTGATGACAGCGTAATCTATGCCGCATACAAGAAGAACGTTCCAATCTTCGTTCCGGCGTTTTCCGATTGCTCTGCCGGATTCGGAATTGTTATGCACCAGGTAAAAAATCCCGAAAGTCATGTTTCAATTGATTCCGGAAAAGATTTTCTTGAACTGACTCAAATTAAACTGCATAATAAAGAAACCGGAATTTTTATGATAGGCGGAGGAGTTCCTAAAAACTTTACGCAGGATATTGTTGTTGCAGCAGAACTTCTTGAAGAAGATGCATCAATGCATAAATACGCAGTTCAAATTACAGTTGCTGATGTACGCGACGGCGCTCTCTCTTCGTCAACATTAAAAGAAGCAAGTTCATGGGGTAAAGTTGAAACGACTTACGAGCAAATGGTTTATTCGGAAGCTACACTTGCTATGCCGCTAATTGCCGGCTATGCTTACCATAAAGGTTCATGGAAAAATAGAGTTCCGAAAGAATTGAGTACAATCTACTCAAAAGAAAAAGTATAAACATTTTCTCATTTATAGATAAAAATTTTTGAAAATAAAGATGATTGTCTTTGCGATCACGCCAAAGGCGGGAGAAGCAAACTAAAACTTGCTTTTTGAATCCAAATTGAGATTGCTTCGTCATTTTCCCGAAGGGATTCCTTCGGAACATTCCTCGCAATGACCGCTGTGAAGTAATATTTCAGAGTTCTTTAAAAACAAAAAAACCCGGTTCGTAGAATCGGGTTTTTTATTTTATCAACAACTTTCATTTCACGTTTTTGCGTCTCACGTTTATACTTTTCACGTTTTACGTTTTACATTATTTCATCAGCACCATCTTTTTTGTCTCAACAAAATTACCGGATCTGATTGTGTAGAAATAAATCCCGCTGGATAATTGCGAATTGGAAATTGAGAATTGAGAATTATGATTTCCTGCTTGCTGGAATTCGTTTACAAGAGTTGCTACTTCTCTTCCAAGCATATCATACACTTTTAATGAAACTTGCCCGCTAACCGGCAGCTGATAACTTATTACGGTACTAGGATTAAATGGATTAGGATAATTCTGAGCAAGTTTGAAAGATGACGGCATTAACTCAATAACGTCTTTTACTCCTGTCGGCAAACTAACGTATGCACGGATTAAATAAACAATAAGCGAATCTTGAGGGTTGGTATCATCAACAGTAAAATTATACCATTTTCTAACATCATTATTGGTAGTATAGGTTAGGCTATTTGATGAAGGTTGATATGTATTCATAATTCTATTCGGACCTGTTGCGACACCAATTTGATATGTGCCTTCAAGTACGAATGAAACGACAAAGGATGTGCTAGCATCTATATTGTAGTTTCGCAAATCCACTTTTACCCAGTTCGTCCATTGAGGTGGATAAGTGCCGGATACATAGGTTTTACCAGTTGCAGTTATCGGTACAGCTAATTGTTTTCCGAATAAAGCGGAACCGGAAGTAGCTTTACGCCAAACTCCACCGTTTATTGAGC
Organism: Ignavibacteriales bacterium; assembly: GCA_026390795.1. Lineage (NCBI taxonomy): Bacteria > Pseudomonadati > Ignavibacteriota > Ignavibacteria > Ignavibacteriales > Ignavibacteriales bacterium. The sequence continues at coordinate 2,451,318 of JAPLFG010000003.1, read as the reverse complement.
TTAATGTTCTTAAAGCAACTCTTATTGAGTCCAGTTTTGTACCGGGAATACCGTCAAACACAACAGCAACTGAATCACCTGCTGGCCAATTCCAAATACCAGTAGGCTCGGTATTATCATAAGCGATTTCCGTCGGCTTGTTTTCATTAGTACCGGATGAAGTATAGGAGTAGGCGAATGGTATCGAATTAGGATTTAGGACAGCATCATTATTATCGTTATGGCAAACAAGGAAAGTTACATTTGTATAGTCTGTACCAAAGTTTGGTTCGGTAAAATTGCTTCCCGGAGTGACAACCGAAACTTTCTTTCCAGCCGGACCGGTTTCAATCGCTCTTAATTGTAATGCGGTTTTACCATTAGTATTAAAATTTGCCGTTAAATTATTTCCTGATATATAAGAGATATATTCAGCTCCCAATTTATAAACGGCATCGCTTTTATATGTAACATTTGGATCTGCATTCATAGTGGTTGCTGGAACTTTCGGTACATTCGGATAAATGTAACCCCATTTGGTATCTACGTTTCTATCATTAAGAAAATTCGCAATCCACCAATCAACCACAATATCACTAAATCTTCTTGAAGTAGGTACAGCTGGAAGAGCATCTATATTAAGCGCATTAATACCTGTTCTTGTGGATTGTGTAAAAGATTTAAGTACACCGACACCAAATTGTTCTTTCAGGTATAGGAAAAAACGTGCGGCGCGAGAATAATCTTTTATTACATCTGTTGCATCATTATTTGGATTCCAGCCTAACATATATCTGTTCGTGCTTATATTATAATAAGATGATTGGCTGTACAGAGGATATCCATTAATTACTTCCGCTACAAGGGAACATCCCTCATCAAAAAATGTTTCTTGTTGAGCTGCTGTTAACATTCCATGGTAATTGTATTGAATCATGTGCTGAAATTCGTGAGCGAGTGTACTTAGCCCGGTTATTAATCCGCTTGAATTTGATATATCAAGTGGATTGGCATCAAGGAAAAACATTTCGGCTTCATTACTATTTGAGTATTGCAATTTGGAATACTCATTTATTGGATGAAAATAGCCGACAGTATAACCACCCGTGTGTGTTACACTGTAACTATCTAAAATATCAAAAATCAGTATAATGATCTTAGTGTCGTGATCAACATCGGGTGGATCACCATAAGTTTCTTTGTCGGTTTGAAAAATTCCTTTATTAGAATTAGGTACCGCATTTTGTGAATCAAATGCAATCCTAATTTGATCAACAGCAGTTTGAGTAACGCGTGTGCCCCAAACAGAGTCCGCAACAAAGATATAACAATTAGAACCAACAGAAGCTGCGCGGCATGTTGTGGGAATTGGATAAAAAGGAGTAGAAGTACCTGGTCTACGATCGCTTACAATCCAGCTTTTAATACTACCAACAGTAAAGTTCCATGCAACTTTTTTAAGATTTGTCTGAATCGGCTGGCCAAGCTTAGCGTAATCAATCCCGTTCGCTTTATCAAAAGCTTCATTTGATTCCCGCGCATCAACTGGATAACTTTCTCCGTTAGAAAGAGCAGATTCATCAACCTTCTGCATATTCAATTTGGTCTGAGCAAAAGAGATTGTAAAAACAAAAAACAGGATGGGTAAATATATTTTAAATGATTTCATGTTTCCCACGCTTTAGATTATTTATCATCTTTAGTTAACGGAATAATTTTTTCAACAGTGATAGTTGAATCTCCTTCTTCTTTCTGGAGACTACTATAAATGATATAGTAAAAACTCCCTTGCTTCTTCCACAGTTCCTCTTTCAATTCTTTACTGCACTGTAGAATGTAAATCATATCATCGTCGGTTTTAACTGCAAGTTTAGTGAACGGCTCATTGCCAACAACAGTTATGTAGCCTTTTACAAAACTTTCGTCATTGCCGTTATTACCGCAGTTACAACTACAGCCGGTAAAAGATGAAGCAGCTGCAATTATAGTGCTTGCTAGGATAAGCAAAAAAATTCTTTTTTTAGTCATTGGTAATTCTTGTTTTAGCCGGTGAACAAAATAAATAAATGAATCGTTCATTGCAAAGCAGAAAATCGGTGTTTAGTTGTTTGTGGTTGGTTATTTGATACCAATCACTAACCACCAATGACTAATCACTAAGATTCAATTTCTTTCAGCTCTTCTTTTATTTTTGAATTGCCGCTGAGTTCATCATACATAAAATTTTCTCTTACCATTAAATCTTTCAGAGTCATTTTAGAAACAATTGAATCAACGGAATCTTGTATCATTTTCCAGAGAGAGCGTACCGAACAATCAATTGAGTTTGTGCAGATGTCCATTGCTCCTGTGTGAGTATTGCAGAATTCATCATCAAATAATCTGCCGCCGAGGACTTTCAAAATATCGCCGACGGAAATTTGATCAGGCGGACGTGTTAATGTGTAACCGCCGATTTGTCCTCGCGAACTTTCTAATAATCCGCCGATGCGAAGCACGCGCAAAATTTTACCAGCATTGTGTTCACTGATTCCTTCCGCGCGGCTTATCTCCGGAATAGTCAAAGATTTCTCAACGGAATAAAATTTTGCTATCCGGAGTAAACATCTAAGTCCATATTCTTCTTGCGCACTGAATTTCATATTGTTTTCACTTATAAAAAATTCATTTCACTATTTTAAGTGAAAGTCATTGCGAGAATCCCGACAAAGTCGGGAAACGAGGCAATCTAAAAAAAGATGAGATCACTTCGTCCCGATAAATCGGAACTCGTGATGACATACAATCTTTTCAATCACTCTCATGCTCTTCTAATTTCTATTTAACGGTATTTTAGATCCGCATGTTACAGCATGAACCAGCTCGGCATATTTATCGGGAGAAATTGACGGTCCTTGAGCTTTGCATTGTTTATTAAAAATGGATTGCAATTCATTTGCAATATCCTCAGCATCTCTTCCTTCAATATGATGACGCGGCATTGTATAAACAACTTCTCCATTCTTAAAGAGTGCCATAAACGGCGATGACGGCGGAATATTTGAGAGATATTTATTTCTCAGATGATCTACCGCTTCCCTGTCTTGTCCAGCGAATACGGTTACAAGTCGATCCGGTATTATATCGTTTTGAAGAGAAAGCGCTGCAGCGGGGCGTGCGCTTCCTGCAGCGCATCCGCAAACTGAATTTATAAAAACGAAAACAGCTTTGTCGTCACGATTTGAAATTAACTCTTCAACTTTTTGCGGGGTGGTGGCTTCTTCAAATCCTACATAAAGAAGTTCATCACGCATCGGTTGAACTGCTTCAGGGTCGTAAATTGGTGCTTTCTGATTTATGTTAAACATGTTTCTGCCTTTCTTGTAATATTGAGGAGCGAAGCGACGAAATATCTCATAATACTTAAATTGAGATTCTTCGCATCGCTCAGAATTAATTATAAAAACCCTAATTCCAATTTTGCTTCTTCCGTCATTTTGTCAAAACTCCATGCGGGTTCCCAGACCAGATCAACATAAACATCTTTGACGCCATGAACGCTCTTTACTTTTTCTTTTACATCGCCGGGCATACTTCCGGCAACCGGACAACCCGGAGAAGTCAATGTCATTTTAATATATATATTTCCTTCATCGTCAATTTTAATTCCGTAGATCAATCCTAGTTCCCAAATGTCAACCGGAATTTCGGGATCGAAACATGTTTTGAGCACAGAAATAACCGCTTGTTCTAATTTTCCTTTGTCTATCATAAATTTTCCAAACGCTTTTTGTTTATTCTTTGTGCCTACGTGTCTTTGTGGCTAAAATTACTTCCGCCACCAAGACACTAAGATTCAAAGTTCAAAATAAAATTCTCTTTATTATGCAAACATTTTTTTTACTTTATGAATTCCCATAACGAGCTTCTCAATTTCTTCTTTTGTGTTATAGAACGCGAACGATGCCCGCGCAGTTGCCGGCACGTTAAATCTTTTCATTATCGGCTGAGTGCAATGGTGTCCGGTTCGTATTGCAATTCCGTCGGTGTCAATAATTGTCCCGATATCGTATGGATGAATCCCTTCAATCACAAACGATATTACAGATGCTTTTTCTTTAGCGGTTCCTATAATTCGCAATCCTGGAATTTGCAAAAGTTGTTCTGTTCCATATTGGAGAAGAAAATTTTCGTGCTCAATTAAATCTTGACGGTCAAATTGATTTAAGTAATCGATCGCCGCACCAAGTCCGATTCCACCGGCGATGTTCGGTGTACCAGCTTCAAATTTTCTTGGAATATCATCGAATGTGGTTTCTTCGAACGTAACCGTGCGTATCATATCACCGCCGCCTTGATAAGGAGGCATCATTTCTAAAAATTCTGTTTTGCCGTAGAGAATGCCAATGCCGGTAGGTCCAAAAACCTTATGACCGGAGAATACATAAAAATCCGCATCTAATTCTTGCACATCAATTTTGTAATGAGGAATTGCCTGAGCTCCATCGAGTAGAACAGGCACTCCGTGCGAGTGTGCTATCTCAATTATTTTTTTTACCGGATTAACAGTACCAAGCGAATTGGAGATATGAACTACCGAGACAAGCTTTGTTTTTTCGTTAAACATTTTTTCGAAAGTTTCCATATCCAGTTCACCGGCGTCGTTAATAGGAATGACTTTCAGATTTGTCTTTTTTCTGCCGCCCATTAACTGCCAAGGCACAATATTGGAGTGATGTTCCATATTCGAAATTATGACTTCATCACCATCCTTAAAATGTTTTGCTCTACAAAGCGATGATGCTACGAGATTAATAGCTTCTGTAGCGCCCCGGACAAATACAATTTCCGAAACGCTCATTGCATTAATTAGTTCTTTCACTTTAAGCCGCGTTGTTTCGTATTGCTCGGTAGCAAGTTCGCTTAAGAAGTAAAGACCGCGATGAATATTTGCGTTATCATAAGTATAATATTGTGTTAGAGCGTCGATGACCGCTTGCGGTTTTTGAGATGTTGCTGCATTATCGAGATAGACAAGAGGTTTTCCATTTACTAATCTTTTTAAGATTGGAAAATCAGCGCGAATTTCTTCAACATCAAATTTTCTTTTTACTTCCGGGATTGCAGTTATCACTTTTCACCTTTTAATGGAACGCAGAACTTTTATGATGATTATGATTTTTTATGATCAGCGAAAATCATATAAAATCATGATAATCCGTGTTCTATTTTTCATTTTCAATTTCAATTCTGTGAAGATGATCAAATATCATATTATTGATCTGCTCTTTCAACGGTTCAATCTTTATAGTCTCAATTACATCATTTGCAAATGCTCTAATCAACATTGATTTAGCAAGTTCTTGCGGTACACCGCGTGAACGAATGTAAAACTCCGATGTCTCATCAAGATGACCGACTGTTGCGCCATGAGAACATTTAACATCATCTGCAAAAATTTCAAGCTGCGGTTTTGTATCAATAGTTGCACCTTTAGAGAGTAAAATTGTTTTGTTCTGCTGATACGCGTTTGTCTTTTGCGCGTCTTGGCGAACAATAATTTTTCCGTTAAATACGCCGCGAGAATTATCGTCGAGAATTCCTTTATAAAGTTCGTTGCTCATACAATTAGGTTTTGCATGATCGATAAATGTATGGTTGTCAACGTGCTGCGTTCCGTTTGCCATATATAAACCGTAGTAATGCGTTTCGATATTCTCGCCATCGAGCAAAGAATTTATATCGTTGCGCACAATCGCTCCGCCGAAAGTCACATTGTAATGATTGAAGACGCTATTCTTCTTTTGCTGTGCCTGCACTTTTTCAATATGGTATGAATTCTCATTCTCATTCTGAACTTTGCAGAGATTAACTATTGCATATTCATCAACAAAAACTTCAGTAATGATATTGCTGAAGTATTTTTCTTCTCCGTAACCGCTGTAATTTGCAATAACACTTACGTATGATTTTTTTCCGGCGACAATCAAATTTCTTGGAAGAGAAAGGACTACTTCGTTCTCGCTTGTGTTTAGATACAAAACTTGAATTGGTTTCTCGAGTTCAATTCCGTCCGGTACAATAACAACAAGACCATCAAGCGCATAAGCCGTATTCAAAGCGTTAAACGCGTTATCAATTTTTGAAATCTTATTAATGTAACTGCTGAGAATTTGAGGATCTTCTTTAGAAATTTTCTTCAAACTTCCTAAAACAACACCTTTTGGAAGCTGATCGATTCTGCTTAATTCTTCAGAAAAAAATCCATTTACAAAGACTAATAAGTGGCAATCAAAATCTTGAAAGAGAAATTTTTTGATCTCCTCCTTGGTAAAATTTGGTATTGTTGTATTAACTGCCGGGACAAAATTCTGTTTTAGAATCGGCGATACGTTTGTGTATTTCCATTCTTCGTTTCGGTTTGTCGGAAATTCAAGTTCAGACAATCTGTTCATCGCTTCTTTGCGGATATCATTTAAAAATGATTTCGATTCTCCGTTTAATTTCTTTTGAAACGTATTGAAGTTTTCTATATAAAATTCTTTACCGGTCATTATTTCTCCAATCGCACATTTTCAGTCTCAACTTCTTCTGTTTTGATCCAATCGTAACCTTTTTCTTCCAGTTCAAGAGCTAATTCTTTTCCACCGGATTTAATAATTTTTCCTTTGTAAAGAACATGAACAAAATCCGGCTGTATATAATTGAGCAGTCTTTGATAGTGAGTAATTACTAGGAATGCATTTTTTCCATTTTTATAAACATTCACTCCGTCTGATACAATTCGGAGCGCGTCAATATCAAGACCAGAATCTGTTTCATCCAGAAGAACAAATTTCGGTTCAAGCATCAGCATTTGAAAAATTTCATTTCTTTTCTTCTCACCGCCGGAGAAACCGACATTAACATAACGGCTGATAAGCGTTTCATCGAGACCAAGAATTTTTGCTTTCTCCTTAATCTTCTCAAGAAATTGTTTTGGAGTTAATTCCGCTTCGCTTTTATATTTTCTAATTTCATTAAGAGCTGTTTTTAGAAATGTCGCGTTACTGATTCCGGGAATTTCCACCGGATACTGAAATGCAAGAAACATTCCTTCCCTTGCACGTGTTTCGGGATCCATTTCAAGCAGATTTTTTCCCTCAAATAAAACTTCTCCACCGGTTACTTCGTAACTTTTATTTCCAGTTAACACATTAGCTAGTGTACTTTTTCCGGAACCGTTAGGACCCATTATAGCATGAACTTCACCAGTTTTTATTTCCAGATCGATCCCTTTAAGAATTTCATTTCCTTCTACATTTGCACGCAGATTTTTTATTGATAACATTTTTTCCTCAGTTTTCAGCTGTCGGCATTCAGCCATCAGCTTTAATTATAAATTCTCAATTATAAATTAGCAATTGCTTTACCCGACGCTACCTTCAAGACTAATAGCAAGGAGTTTCTGTGCTTCCACAGCAAATTCCATCGGCAATTCTTTAAACACTTCTTTACAAAAACCATTCACAATCATGTTAACCGCATCTTCAGTCGCTATACCACGTTGATTCAAATAAAATATTTGATCTTCACCAATCTTCGAGGTTGTTGCTTCATGTTCAACTTTCGCCGTATCATTTTCAACTTCTATATATGGAAACGTATGAGCTCCGCAACGGTCACCCATCAACATAGAATCGCATTGTGTATAATTGCGGGCACCTTCAGCATTCTTTCCAATTCTTATTAAACCACGGTATGAGTTGTTGCTTCGACCGGCAGAAATTCCTTTCGAGACAACGGTACTTTTTGTGTGTTTACCTAGATGAATCATTTTTGTTCCGGTATCGGCTTGCTGCATATTATTTGTTACCGCCACAGAATAAAATTCACCGATTGAATAATCTCCTTGTAAAATACAACTTGGATATTTCCACGTAATTGCCGAACCCGTTTCAACTTGAGTCCAAGAAATTTTTGAATGCTTTCCTCTGCAGGCGCCTCGTTTAGTTACAAAATTGTAAATGCCGCCCTTGCCTTCTTTATCGCCGGGATACCAATTCTGAACTGTCGAATATTTTATTTCTGCGTTATCAAGCACAACCAGTTCAACTACTGCGGCATGCAACTGATTGGTATCTCTGATAGGTGCGGTGCAACCTTCGAGATAACTTACATAAGCGCCTTCTTCTGCAATGATTAAAGTGCGCTCAAACTGTCCCGTCTCTTGTGTATTAATTCTAAAATAAGTTGAGAGTTCCATCGGGCAGCGTACACCTTTTGGTATGTAAACAAATGAACCGTCGCTAAATACTGCTGCATTCAAAGCAGCAAAGAAGTTATCTGTGTACGGAACAACTGAACCTAGATATTTTTTTACAAGTTCCGGATGCTCTTTAACCGCCTCGGAAACAGAACAGAATATTATTCCCTTTTCATTCAACGATTCTTTGAATGTTGTAGCGACAGAGACCGAATCGAACACAGCATCAACAGCAACACCCGAAAGAAATTTTTGTTCTTCAAGCGGAATTCCAAGTTTTTCGAAAGTCTTTAACAATTCGGGATCAACTTCGTTTAGAGAATTTAATTTTGGTTTCTGCTTTGGAGCCGAGTAGTAGCTTATATTTTGATAATCAATTTTGGGATAATGCACATTCGGCCACTTCGGTTCTTCCATTTTCAACCAATAACGATATGCTTTCAACCGCCATTCGGTCATCCATTCGGGTTCGTTCTTCTTTTTCGAGATCATTCTTACAACATCTTCATTCAGACCTTTAGCGGCTGTTTCCGATTCAATATCAGTCACAAAACCCCATTTATATTCGGAACTGGTTAAATCATCCAGTACTTTCATATCGTCGCTGATTTCTTGAGGCGGCTTTAATTCTTTTTCTTCAATATTATTCATTTTGCTTCTTTCAGTTTATTACCGGGTTCAAAACTATTCTATCTTGAAAATAAAGTCAAGATTATAATTAAAACCATTTTCAGTTAAAAATCGTTCCAAAATCGCATTAATTAGTTAATCTTTGGCGGTTTATTTCGAAAAGAAGAATACCGGTTGAAACGGAAACATTGAGCGAGCCAATTTTTCCCTTCATAGGGATTTTTACTAGGAAATCGCAATTTTCAGAAACGAGTTTACGGATCCCCTTTTCTTCATTTCCCATTACAAGAGCCACGGGCATTTTATAATCAAGTTGATTGTAATTTTTCTCTCCGTTGATGTGAGTTCCGACGATCCAAAATCCATTTTTTTTCAAATCTTCAATCGTTCGGACAAGATTATTTACCTTACAAATTTTAAGATGCGAAACCGCACCGGCAGAAATTTTTTCTACAATTTCATTAATTGGCGCACTCTGATTTGTTGTGATAATAACTCCATCGGCACCGGCACATTCGGCTGTCCGTAATATTGCGCCTAGATTGTGTGTGTCCTGAATTGAATCTAGAAGAAGCAAAAGCGGCAATGGTGATGCTTTTGATTTTTTGATCAGTTCACTAAGGTCAAAATATTTTTGCGTACTCTTGAGAGCAATAACTCCTTGAGCATTTTGTCCGTCTTCCAGAGCATCAAACTTTGGTGTTGCAAGCTGAGTAATCTTTACTCCTCTACTCTTCGCAGCGGAAAATATCTGACTGATTACATCGCCGTGCTGACCAAAAGCGATATAGATCACTTCTATCTCCGCATCGGATTTTAGAGCTTCAAGAACCGGTTTTCTACCAAAGATTTTTTGCATAAATCAAATGGAACGCGGATTCTTATGATCGTTTATGATTTTTTATGATCTCAATTAATCATAGTTATCATAAAGATCAGCGTTCTATTCCTTTTTATTTTTCGGGAAAAGAAAATTCTTCTTCTGCAACTTCAAATTGACAAAAGAGGCGATTGTTTTTCTTTTTTGGTTTGTAATGTTTTGTTAAAAGAATTTCTTTTTTATAAATATTAAAATGATATTCGCCTGTATTGATTGCACCATCTTGTTTTACAACATTCACAATGTAATCACCAACCAGATCTTGAAAACGCAATTCCGTTCTTGCCGGTTGAACAAGAGGTACTACATTTGTTTTCGCCTTAAGACCCATCAGCACAAAATTGAATACATTTTTTTCCTGGATTACATCCACAGAAACTTCATACGAAAAACTTGTAAACTCAACTATCGTTTCAATTGCAAAGACACAATATTGTTTTCTCTCGGTTTCATCATAATCATAATAAGCTTTACATAGATATTCAATTTTGTCCGGTTTCTTTGTGGGAACGGCTAATAGCGCAAGATGCGCTTTTTTCTTTCTTGTCTTAGGTATCTTGGGAATGCTAACCGGTTTTTTTAGAGACAATCAATTCTCCTTTATACTAAGAAAGATTTTCTCGGATTCGTCTTTATTAAAAATTTTCTGTTCACCATTGCTCATATTTTTTAGAACTAACTCACCACGTGCAAATTCTTCTCCGCCGATAAGCAAAACATATTTTGCATTGGTTCTATTTGCTTCCCGCATCTGAGCTTTTACACTTCTGCTCAAATAATCAAGATCAACTGTTAGACCTTTTCTTCTAAAATCTACTGCGGTTTGATATGCAAAGTTCTGTAAATCTCTTTCAATTGTTACCAGGAAAAGATCTAGTTTTTCTTCTTCTAATGAAAATGATTTTTCATTTTCGCACGCGAGTAAAATTCTTTCTATCCCAGCGGCAAAACCGATTCCCGGAGTTTCTCCTCCTCCAAGTTCTTTGACAAGGAGATTATATCTTCCTCCGCCACATAATGCGCTCTGAGAACCAACACTTCCGCTAACAACTTCAAATGTTGTATGCGTATAATAATCCAGTCCCCTCACTAAACGGGCATCAACTTCGAAGGGAATATGCGAAGCCAGCAAAGCCCGTTTTACTTTTTCGAAATGTTCAAGACTTTCATTATCAAGATATTCGATTAAAAGCGGTGCGTTCTCCATGATCTTACGGTCGTTCTCTTCTTTGCTGTCGAATAGACGGAGAATGTTTGTATCAAATCTTTTTTTACTTTCAGAAGTAAGTTTTTCGAAATGCGGTTCAAGATAATTTTTTAATATAGTTTTATAACTTTCTCTTGAAGATGGAACGCCAAGCGAATTGATCTTCACCACCAAATGTTTCAACCCGAGGCTGGCAAAAATATCGTAAGCCATAATTATCATTTCGGCATCTAGAAGAGGGTCGTTACTTCCAAGTGCCTCAGCTCCGAATTGATGAAACTGGCGGAATCGCCCGGCTTGCGGACGTTCCTGGCGGAACATTGGTCCGATGTAAAAAAGTTTATTAAGATTTTGCTTTTTGTCCAACGAATGTTCGATGAATGCCCGTACAACACCGGCAGTCATTTCAGGTCTTAGTGTAACGCTATCTCCGCTCCGGTCAACAAAAGTATACATCTCTTTGCCGACAATATCTGTTGCTTCTCCGATTCCACGGGCGAATAAAGTTGTCTCTTCAAAAATGGGGGTACGGATTTCTTTGTAGTTAAATTTTGAGAATACCGATTCGACAATCGTTTGCAAGTAATTCCATTTAGGAATATCGGCTGGAAGTGTATCGCGGGTTCCAGTTACGGCTTTAATCATATTTATACTGCTTCAAAATATTGTTTCTCTTCCTGTTCGAATAACGAATAGATTTCTTCTGAAGTTTTAGCATTAGCCAGACTTTCACGGAATTCATCTTTATTCATCATACGGGAGATACGGCTGAGCAGTTTAATATGAGGACCAACCATATTTTCTTTTCCGACTAAAAGAAAAATAATATTAACCGGTTGTTCATCAAGCGCTTGAAAGTCTAGAGGCTTATCAAGTTTACCGAATGCTGCAATAATCTCATTTACACTGTTTGTTTTTGCATGAGGAATCGCAAATCCTTTACCAACGCCGGTAGACATGATTTTTTCTCTTTCATGCACGGCGTTACGCAATCCTTCGAGGTCGCTTACTCGTTCGTCATCTTTAAAGAGATTAATGAGTTCGTCAATTACTTCGGCTTTTGTAGAGCCTTGTAATGACGCAATAATTTTTTCAACTCTTAGAATTTCACAGATTTTCATTTAATATTACCAAATATTCGTTTTAGATTCTTTTCAAAAATACGGAAGGAGTAGGCATTAATCAAAGAAAAGTTGGAAAGATCAAAATCTATTTTCTTTGTCGTTTGATAAGTATTAACCCGTTATGTGAATTAGAATGTAAACCGTTAAAACGGTTTTAACATTGTATTTTGTGCTTCTAACCCCGCGATTAATCGCGGGGTTAATCACTGAGACAATGTTTTTTTTAACTGTTTCAACAGTTTATTAAACTATATTTTTAAGTCACACAACACGTAAGTATTAATAACTTTTAATTGAATACCATGAAATTCATTAATATTCCGCATGAGATCTAACATTTCAATAGTGCTACTTATTTTTTCAGAAAATCATTTCACCAAAATTTTTGCAGAGTCTTTCATTTTCATTTTATAATCTTGCTTTTAACGCCTCGGCAATTATTTTGACTCCTTTCTCAATTTCATCTTCCGGTGTATGAGAGAAAGCTAATCTCAGACAATTATTTTTTATTCCCATCGGATCGAAGGTTCTGCCAATAACAAAAATCGCACCGCGGCTCATTGATTCTTTTAATATTTCAAGAGCATCAACATGCTGCGGAAGCGAGATCCAAATATAAAATCCGCCTTTAGGAACAACCCATGTAGCTTCCGGCGGCATATTTTTTTGCAGACTGTCATTCATTATCTTCATTCTTCTTGCATAAATAATTCTTAACCGTTCAACATAGGGCTGTAATTTTCCTTGTCTTAAAAATTGATCTGCAAGTACCTGTGTAAAAGTTGAAGAGCATGCATCCATAGATTGTTTTGCTAATTGGGCTTTATTGATTATTTCCGGTGAGGCAAGGAGCCAGCCGAGGCGCATTCCGGGACCAAGAATTTTTGAAAATGAACCAAGATAGCAGATGGGTACCGGTTCAGGTTGAATTGTTTTCATAGGTATGGTTAATTCTTTGTACTCATCTTCAAAATAAAGTTCACCGTAAGGATCATCTTCAATAAGAATTATCTCTTTGCCTTCAAGATATTTTAATAATTCTTCTTTTCTTTTTTTGCTGTAAACAATTCCGGCGGGATTATGAAAATATGGAGACAGATATAGAATCTTGGCGTTTTTGGCTTCACCTTCCATTGCTTTCTTCAGCTCACTCATTATAATTCCGTCCGAATCCAGAGGAACACTAACAATATGAGCTTGATAAGATTTAAATGCCGAAGTGCCGCCTATGAAGCATGGATTCTCGCAGATTACTGTATCGCCGGGATTCACAAAAAGTTTTGTAATAATATTAATTGCTTGAAGTGATCCGGCTGTGATAATTAATTCATTCGTATCAACCGGTAAACCTTTACCTCTCAAATATTCTTTTAGAGATTCTATCAAAGGCGGGTAACCGGGTGTTGGTCCATACTGGAATCCAACTTTTTTTGTTTTGTCATCAAGTCCGTTATAGATCTCGTCTATCTCTTTGACAGGAAACAGATCATTATTCGGCATCCCGCCGGCAAACGTAATAATATCCGGTCTCATGGCAATACTCATCAAGTCACGTATTTCTGATGTTCTCATTGAGTCAACACATTGAGAAAATTTAATCATATTAGCTCCAAAATTTTTACGGTTTTCAAAATTGAAAACACCGCTTTTTAATATTCAGCAAATGAAAATTTTTACATACGAAATATGATAAAAATAGTTGGGAAAATAATGGGTTTGTTCTTGAAAGTAATCATTAATGCGGAAAACAGTTTAAATGAAACCAACTTCCGTTTTTTGAAGTATTTTTACTCATTCAAATTAATAGCTGTTGTTATGCAAGCGGTGAATTTTTTGCCACTAAGACACAAAGGCACCAAGTATAAATTTGATATTTATTCGTTTTTCGATATTTCTTAGTGCCCTAGTGTCTTTGTGGCTAAGGTATTTAAAAATATGCGTAATATCAGTAATAATATAAATGGAATAGATGAACTAATAGATTATAGAAAATTAAATTGGGGTTAAGCGAAGGCAAAATGTTGTACTGAAGAATTACGTTCAAACAAGTTTTGGAATTCATAAATCGTTTGATGCTTTGTATGACTGCCGCATATCATCGAAAATAATTGATCTCGGGAATTCCGGCGCAGTTGAATTTCCCCGGAGGTTAAATCATTTATAATTTTTTCAAGATCATTCCAACACAAATTCACGTCAAGTTTGTTTAATAAATGATAAACGATGATTTCCAATTTTTGTATTTCGTGAGGGAGAGAATCAGTGGCTTCAGTTAGACCCAGAAAACCACCGCATAAAAATGAAATTTCCAGAAAAGATTCACCCCCCCTCTGAATCTTTTCTGAAATCATCTCATTAAGATCACATAGGGTTACTTTAAGATCATCAATACATTCAATAAATTTTACACGTGGGAATTCTTCTCCAAAAATATCTTTATGTAGGTCCGACATAGTAGTGAAAATTTGTGTGTTTAGAGCCATAATCAAAAAATTTTGATCATGATTTGATTCTGTTTCTTCATCGGTCATTTCATTCTTCAAAAGAGAAGTGAAATATCCAATCATAAAAGCAGATGTAATTTTTCTTTTCGATTTTATAGTCATTTTCTGAATTATGCCAATTACTGCAAGAAAAATATAATTGGCGGAGAGATAAAACATTAGTAGTTATACTAAAGAATTAACTTTTTTTAGCTGTTTAGTGAGGAAAAGCTTAGTAGTTGTACTAAGGTTGTCAAAATAGAGAAAATTTGTTCTTTGTTAGTTGCAGTTGAAAGGACTATTGACTTGAAGTTTAAGATTAGAGTTTACAGATAAAAATTTGCGGCTTTAATATTTGATTTATTAATCTCTTCATTCACTATTGTATAGCGAGTTCTGCTTCCGTTAGTAATCTTGATGTGTCCATCATCATTCAATATTCTATCTTGAATATCGCGCGTTTCAACGGTTCGTTTTCTGACTATCTTTAATTCTCTGTGCGCATAATTATTTAATTGGAAAATTTGTGGATATGCAGATGTTTGATTATTCCTAAAAGCTTGCTGCTCAATATTCATGTTGCTATGTAAATTGTTTTGAGTGAGTATACTCCGGTATGATTTTTTAATGTTTGCTCTTTCATCTTCTCGCTCATTTTTAGAAAGAAGAAACGAAATAAGAACAACAAAAATCAGCAGGATCCCCCCAAAAATCAGTATATCGGAAATTATCTCTATTAATTCCATTGTCAATTTATATTTTGATTTCGGATAGACTCAACTTAAGTGCCATAGTTACACTTGCTTTATAATGTAAATTCATAATTTTGGAAATATGAGACGTTTCATGTTGAGAATCGTATTTATTATAAGACATTTTTTCTATTATGATTTGTAACGGGGAAAAGCTTGATGGAGACAAATGTTTTCCAGATTTTACATAACAAGATTAGGAATATTCGGTTCTATGATAGACGAGACCCAAAATATTATTGAAAAACCTTCTCTAATTCTTCACTCGGTAGGAGGATTTTTTAATGAAATGGACCAAATTTCTCTTTTTCATAAATTAAATTCTCATGAAGTTTGGCCTTATTATAAAGGATCCGCAATTCTACTCCATTGTTTCGAAAAGAATAAACGTTATGAATAATCGCATTGAAATAGTAGAAGGTGATATAACCAGACTTCATGTTGATGCCGTAGTAAATGCTGCCAATAGTTCTCTTCTTGGAGGCGGCGGTGTTGATGGTGCGATTCATAGAGCTGCAGGGCCAAAACTTTTAGAAGAATGCCGCACGCTAAAAGGCTGCAGAACCGGAGAAGCTAAAATCACCAAAGGTTACAATCTTTTTGCAAAATATGTAATTCATACAGTAGGACCAGTCTGGCAAGGAGGAGAAAAGCATGAAGATGAGTTGCTAACTAGTTGTTACAAAAATTCTCTTCGAATTGCGGTGGAACATGGCGTTTTTTCAATTGCTTTTCCTGCAATAAGCACGGGAGCTTATTTATTTCCTTTTGAGCGCGCTTCAATAATTGCATGTAAAGTTACTAGCGAATTTTTAAAAACTGAATCAGCACTGGGAAAAATAATCTTTGTGTTTTTCAACTCGAAAGATTTCTTAAACTTTTTTAAGATAGCCGATCATTACATTCAATGAAATTGGAATTTTTTTTTAGCCTCCCCAGTCAAAATTTTATTAAATAATCAATTCTCCTTTTTTAGCAGCGTGCAATTTTTCGATGGAATGTCCGGTTATCCAATTGTTAATTGTAAATGTTTAGTTTTTAGATGTTTTATAACGTTTTATCAAATTCATGGTATAACTAATTCCACCAAAATAATACCGTTTGCTACAGAATTAGCCCGTTCACAACATTAACTATAAACATATCAAATTTATGGTCGAATATAGAATCGTAGAGAAGCAATCTTTTCTATTTCACTAATATATAATGCAATATCATTCATCAATAAGTGGCATCAATTTCTTGTCAAAAGTGATAGAGTAGATAATGAGACTATGCAGAAGTACTTTGATTATAATTTTATCAGTATTGGTGATTCCATCACAAAAAAATTATGCCCAAGAAAATAATTCTAACTCCGATCTGACTTTAACTTTAAATCAGTGTATCGAAAAAACATTACAGAATCATAATTCTAGAGCGGCAAGTAAATTCGCCGTTCAAGCAGCGGAAGCGCAATTAAAGCAAGCTCGTTCGGGACATTATCCGAAATTAGATTTATCCGGATCTTATTCTCTGATGGACCAGAATCCAAATTTTGTAATGCCGGCAATGAATATCTCTTTAACTTCAATTGATCTTGGAACATTTACTTTAAATCTACCGCCGTTTACTTTTCCGGCTCAGAATATAAAAATGGCGGACATGCAAATGCTAAGTGCATCGCTTGATGTTCTATATCCGCTCTTCACAGGCGGCAAGATTTCAGCTTATATTTCTGAAGCAGAGGCCGGACTTGATGCCGTTAAGGAAGATTTGCGGGCTACCGATGCAGAAATAATATTCCAAACGAAAAAACTTTATTATGCCGTAGTGTTAACAACAAAGTTGGAAGAAATTGCCACCGAAGCATACGAAAGATTAAACTCTACATTGGATTTGACCGAGTCCTTATATCAAAAAGGATCAGGTAAAGTAACAAAATCGGATTATCTAAAAAATAAAACAATGGTCGAGGTGATTAAATCAATCGTTGCCCAAATATCTGGAGAACGAAGAATTGCGTTAGCTGCTTTAGTCAACGCAATAGGTTTGGAATGGCAAACAAGAATTACAATAACAGAAAATGAAATTCCATTCTCCAATAACGAATTATCTTTAAATGATTTGATTAATACTGCTACTGAATCAAACCCAATGATTATGAAAGTCGGCAAAGGATTGAAAGTTTATGAATCAAGAATTGATGAAGCCAAGAGTGATTATTATCCTTCAGTAGCATTATTTGGAAGTTACAGAAAAATAATTTCTCCTTACGATGCCGGAATAATGACAGCTGAAAATAAAAATATTTGGATTGTCGGCTTAGGAGTTCAACTGAGTATTTTTAATGGATATAGAACTTCAGGGCAAATTGAAGAGGCAACGGCAAATTACAAGCATTTAAATGAGCAGAAAGAATTATTGCGGAAAGGAATTACATTAAAAATTCAATATCTCTACAACAAAATATTAGCTTCCAAAGGGAGAGAATCCGCTTCCAAAGAGGCAATGCTAACATCTTCGGAAGATAGAGAATTAGTTGAGAAAGCATACTTTAGTGAAATAATGGAATTAAAAGATGTAATGCAGGCACAAATCACCGAATCTATGATGAAGGCTCAGTACCAGATTATTCTATACGAAGCTTTACAATTGTATGCTGAAATGGAACTTGTTCTGGCGAATAATATTCATCAATAAATAATTCATAATGTATTGAACCATTCAATGAAAATATCGCTTCGTATAATTTTGCTTACTAAAAAATTAGGAATCCTTCTTTTTTTTCTATGTTTTATTCTCTTTGAAGGATTATCTACCCAATACAAAAACGCAAGTGAGCACGAGAACAATCTTCAGACAGACAATTCAATTCCCACATTTAAAGTTGCTTACAGTTCAGGTATTTTTAGAAATGTTAATCTTGCAGATGCAGAAGCAGCTTCAAAGATTTTCGTTCAGCAAATTATCAAACAAACTAATACTAATTATATAAGTAAAGCATTTATAATAGACGATCTTGTGAATAATGTCGATTATATTAAAAATCAAGAATTGGATGTTATTACAATGACGGGGTATGAATATTTAGCCATTCAGAATAAAATCCGGTTATATCCGGTTGCGGCTCCCATTTTAAGCGATTCATGTTTAAATAAAATAATTATCCTGGTAAGAAAAGATTCGAACATAAATTCTATCGCCGATTTGAGTGATAAAAAGATCAAAATGGAATCAACTACATCCGGGGGCAATTCAAATATTTTAGGAGTTTGGTCAAAAGTTCTGTTTTATAAAAACAAAATAAATTTTAATAAGATGCTCAATTCACAGAATATTAATCGAGAGCAGCCATTAAAAACAATCACGAGCGTCTTTTTCAAAAAATTGGATGCGGCAATTGTTGTAGAGGATGATTATAAAACTGTTGTAGAACTAAATCCACAAGTGGGGAGAGAGTTAAAGATTTTAGCATCATCCAAGCCTTTATTGCTTGCAGTTGTTTGTTATACCGAGAAAGAAAAAAAATCGAAAGATTTTGATCTTCTTAAAACTACTATTTATAATTTGCATGAAACATATGCCGGAAAAAATTTTTTGAAAATATTTAAAATGAAAAAATTAGTCCCTTTCAAAAACGAATTTTTGACAAATATAACAGAATTGTTTAACGATTATGCAGCTATTCAGAGTAAGTAAGACTATAAATAAATTATAACAGTTCAGGTAATGTTGGGAAAAAGTTAGAGGAATAAAATGTTTCAGAATATATTGAAAGACCATGTGAAGAGTTGTTAATGATAGCGTTTAAACAAAGATCGAAAATTGTCTGTGATTCTCTTAAAGTTCCAGAAACATCTCCTGAACTTATTCATGGTTTGACTGCGATCCGGAAGAATACCGAGCAAGAAGTAATTGATATGTTTTATAAAGTTGCAAAAAATATTCACAAGACTACGGAAGGTCATAATATTATAAATTTTATTAGAGCACAAAAACTAATTGAGATAAAGAACAAAGACCTTGCCGGCACAAAACAACTTATTGATTTATACAATATGAAACATAAAAATAGATGAGATGAAAACATTAAATTTGTACCCGAGAATTAATGATGATAATATTTATTAAAAAAACTTTTCTCCGCTTGGTTGCACAAAAAATTGTGTGGCGTACAACTATATGGATTTGGGGGTTAATGCTTTTCACGATACTTATTTTTGTCCTTTACACAATTCCTTTTCAAAAAGAGACATTAATTGATAGGATGGAAAATGAATCGGTTGATATTGGAAATTCAATTCTGCATGCAAATAATTCGGCGCTTATAACAGAAGATTACGGCACAGTAGTAGACCATTGCACACAACTAGTCAATGATAGTAGATCAATCTTATATGTGGTTGTTACGAGGAATGACGGCTATTCAATTGTGCATACAAAGAATAAATGGTATGAAACTAGAAACGATTTAAGCTGGCTTCCTGATACTACGGATAACAAAGGAAAAATCATTTGGAGTAATCTGATTAAAGGAGAAGTATTCCAAAAATCTTACAAAGTTTCTTTTTCAGGAGTAGTTTGGGGATGGATTCACATCGGCTTATCTCTGGATAACTATGATAAAAGTTTAAGTAAAATAGAAATTAATATTACCTGGTTAACAATGGTAATGGCGGTTTTGGGATTTGTATTCTCGCTCTTGTTCGCAAAAAAATTAACAAAACCAATGAGAATATTGGACCGGACAACGAAATTAATTGCTGGAGGAAATCTTTCGGCAAAGGCAAACATTAATACCGGTGATGAATTACAAAGTCTGGCAGTATCTTTTAATAAAATGACCGATTCATTAAGAATTGCGAGAGATGAACTTGAACTGAGAGTACAAGAAAGAACCTCCGCTTTAGCCGAGACAAATGAAATTATGGTTAATGAAATCTCCGAAAGAAGAAAAATGGAAGATTCACTTCAGAGATATGCATTTAGACTTGAGGGTTTGCAGGATATCTATAGAGGAATTATAACAGCAAAAACAGCTAAAGAGATTGCATTTGAAACAATTAGTAAATTACAAACACAAATTGCCGATTTTACAGAGGCGAGTTTGAATTTGTTTGATTTCGCTAGTAAGACAGCAGTCATTCATCAATTCCGGCAAAACGGAAGTCATGTGGAGCAGGAAAGTATTGAATTTCCTATTCCTGAGTTTACAGAAGAAGATTTACATCAGCCGGATTTAGTGATCTGTAATAATCTTGAAGAGAAAAATAATCTTCAAGAAAGAGAGAGCGAACTATTGTATTCTGGAATTAAATCATATCTCCGATCAACTCTAAGTTTCCAAGGAGAATTAATTGGCGAATTAATTTTCAGATCTCCGAATCGTGATCAATTTTCGCAGGAAGACGGATCTGTGGTGCGGGAAATTTCAAATCAACTTTCGGTTGCAATTGCTTCATCAAAACTACAGGATAATTTAAGACTTCATGCCCAGACACTTCAAACTTCTCTTGAAGAGAAAGATATTTTATTAAAAGAAATTCATCATAGAGTAAAAAATAATCTTCAAATCATATCTAGTCTTTTATTTTTGCAGTCTTGCAAAATTAAGGATGAAGAGAATCTTTCCATTTTCCAGGAAAGTCAGAACAGGATCAAATCGATGGCGTTAGTTCATGAAAAACTTTATCAGTCAAAAGAATTATCGCGTATTAATTTTAGCGAGTATATAAATAATCTAGCCCAGTTTATTTATCAAACCTATAAAAATCAAAGCGCTAATATTGAATTCGACTATCAATTGGACGACGTTTTCATGTCGATTGATGATGCTGTTCCGCTTGGTCTCATATTAAATGAATTACTTACAAATTCTATTAAATATGCATTCCGGCATTTAAAGCCCGAATCTGAACAGAAAAAGATTATTCAGATTAGGTTAAAGAAAGATTTCGATCAACTTTTGTTCGAAGTTTCCGATAATGGTATTGGATTACCTAAAGATTTTGATATCCAGAAAAGTGAGTCTTTAGGATTAAAGTTGGTGAATAACTTAACACAACAAGTACGAGGTGAGTTGACAACTAGTACAAATTCAGGTGCAGTTTTTACGATCCTTATGAAACATAATTTCGGGGGATAAAATAATGGATAATTCACAGAAGAAAATTTTAATAGTCGAAGATGAAGTAATTGTAGCAATGGAAATTGAGATGCATCTCCAGATGAATAATTTTATTGTCGTTGGAAAATGTCAATCCTCCGAAAAAGCTATCGAATTATCCCTGGATAAAAGGCCGGATTTAATAATGATGGATATTAACATTCAAGGAGAAAAAGATGGTGTCCAAACTGCCAAAATAATTCTTGATACTTTTAAACCGTCCATTCTATTCTTATCGGCTTACAATGATGCAAATACAATTGAACGAATTAAACAAATTCCGGATTCAAACTTACTTCCAAAACCATTTTCAGTCCATGAGTTGTTAACTGCTATAAACAGTTATTTCGTTTCATGATTTATCAACTTTTCATTCTCCAACTACCGAATACCTCAATCGACTATTCACTAAAACATAAATAAAATCGCTATCCCTATCACAGCTATAACCGCACCAAAGATTGAGATCCATGATAGTTTTTCTTTGTAATAATAACGAACCATCGGCAGCATAATAATCGGTACCGTTGCCATAAGCGTAGAAGCTATTCCAATTTTTGAATGTGAAATTGCGATCATACTGAATGTGATGCCAAGATACGGACCAATTATGGAACCAATAGCTGTAAAGAGAAGAGCTTTTTTATCTTTCATAAAAACTTTTACCGGGTTTTGATATTTTCTTGTCAGCATTGCAAGAGGATAAATTATTGCTACGGCAGAGGCAATACGGACAAAGCTTGCGAGAAAGCCGCTCATTTCTCCTTCATTGAATGCGTGTTTTGCAAAGATCAATCCCACTGCTTGGCCTGTAGCTCCAATCAACGCATAAAAGATCCCGGTGTAATCAATTTTATAATTCGATGCAGGTTTCTCTTCCCTTTTCAAAACCACTGCTGAAATACCGGCAACAGTTATTACAATTCCAGTTATCCCGTAAAAAGATAAACGTTCTCCAAGAAAAAAAAATGCAAGTAAAGCAGAAATGGGTGGGACTGTTGCCATAACCAGCATACTTAATCTCGCGCCTATACTTCTATAAGCTTTGAATAAAAAAGTATCTCCAATTACTAATCCGGCGAAACCGCTTATTACCAAATTCCAGATTTGATGAATTGAAAGATCAATCTTTACATTTATTATCAGCAGAGTTATTGAAAGATAGAGAAGAGCCATGAACATACGTGTTACATTCACGTAAATCGGTCCGACTCTTATTGAAGCTTCCGTAAAAGCAATAGAAGTTCCCGACCATAATAAAGCCGTTGTTAATGCTGCTATTTCACCGAATGGAAGCATAATCCCTACTAATAGATTGCAAAATAAATGTTAGATATTTCAAGGAATATTCAAAAGATAAATTATAAGTTTAGATTTTTTTGACCATTATTAGATTTCGAGCTCTCGTATTTTAAGCTCATTCCATTTTTCTTCTACAACTTTAAAAACCATTTGCACAGAAATTTCATCAAGTGCTTTTCGTTCATCTTCATCTGTATAATGTTCAAGCACATGGGGCGATTTAATTGTTCGATGTATTTCTCCGACCGGCGACCAATCTAATGGATCTGTTGAACCTAACAAAGCAATTATTGGAGTGTTGACCGCGTTAGCAACATTCATTGGACCTGTACAAACTGAAATGAATAATTTGCATTGTTCAATTATGGCTCCAAGGTCAGCAATTGATTTTGTGTTTGGGGATAGAATTGCGTTACTTCCTATTGATTCAACAATACCACGTGCAAGATTTAATTCATTCGCTCCCCACGTTACCAATATTTTTGCACCTAATTCAGAGATCAGTTTTTTCGAAAGCTCAACATATCTTTCCGGCAGCCACGCACGGTTGTTTTTACTTGCACCCGGATGAATGCAAATTGTAATATCCTTCGTAAGAGAATTGTTTGTAAAAAATTCTCGAGCAAATTTTTTATCATCGCCGGAAATGTAAATTAACGGATTAGTATTATTAACCTTAATTCCAAAACTTTTCGCAATATCTAGATTCCGGTCCACTTCCTGATAACGCCCTTCCGGATGAACAATTTGATGAGTGTAACAAATTGAAAAATATTTTTGTGTGTATCCAACTCGTTCCTTTGCACCGCTAAGGAAGGTCAACACACTAGCCCGTTCAGATTTCCATTTCAGGTTAAAGGCAAGATCGAACTTTCTCTTTCTTAATTCCTTTATCATTAATAATTGATTAAGAAATGATTCATTAACATGCCGACCGCTTCTATTAAGGAAAATATATTCATCAATTATATAACCGGAAGGGAAAAGTTCCTTCATTATCTTGTTCGAAATCATTGTAATCTTTGCATTGGGATATTGATCTCGAATGGCTTTAATGGTTGAGGTCGCCATTATTAGATCGCCAAGGGCTCCCCATTTTATAATTAAAATATTTTTTGCCGGTGATAATTTCATTTATTCAAAACTTCGTTTACTTTGTTGAAGACTTCATCAACTGTAATTGAACCAAGAAATGGAACTCCGTTTATAGGATAGGTTCTTTTGCCCGTTAATACAAAATGATTATCTGAGCCCTCATAAAAATTCCAGCATTTTTGATTATCATCCGGCATTAACGCAATTACAGGAGTCCTAAGTGCAACTGAAAGATGACGAGTTCCGGTATCATTCGATATAAATATTCTGCACTTTTTAATCAAGGCGGCTGAACGATTTACATCTGTGGATTTATATACAACAAGATTTTCATTGTTTAATTTAGCTGAAATAGTATCAACGATTTTTTCTTCATTTGGACCAGCAATAAGAAAGATTTTTGAATTATATGTCGAGAAAAGTTTTTGAATAAGGTCGGCAAAATTTTCTGATGGCCAAATTTTAGTTGGTTCGCTGGCACCAGGATGAATTCCAATAATCAAATCGTCTCTGTTAACATTGTTCTCTTTTAGAAATTCATCAGCCCAAACTGAATCCGGTTCACTCACAAAAAATTCGGTATTCCCTTTGATAGATTCTTTTGTAAAAGCAATTATTAATTTATTGTAATAATCCAAATAGCTGATTGAATCTTCTTCAACATCAACCAGAACATTAAAAAGAAAATTAAATGGCTGTTTGCGGGGGGCAATTCTAATCTTGGCTCCGCTGAGCCATGCTAAAAACGCAATCCGGTCTCCGGGATGCAGTGCTATAATAACGTCAAATCTTTCTTTTCGGATCTGATAGATAAACTTAATTTCAGAGGAAATTCTGCTGAAGATATTTTTCTTTTTCACACTAAAATCAAAAGGAATAATCCGGTCGATGTTCGGATTATTCCTTAGTGTTTCCTCGTAACCTTTTCTTGTAATCAAAACTATTTCGGAGTTTGGATTTTTTTTTCTTAATGCATTGAGTCCCTGTGTTGAGACAATCAAATCTCCAAGAAATTTTGTATTAATTACAAGAATTTTCACAAATGAAATAAGTCGTTATAGTTTTCTAAAAACTGTTCACAATAAATTGAACTTCTTGTTAATACTAAAGAGTAAAATACATTTTGTATTCGAACGGGTGCGGCATCGTTCCGATTGCATGTATTTCATCTTCTTTTAAATTAACCCATTGCTGAAGCAACTCATCGCTAAAAATATTTCCTCGTTTCAAAAAGTCATTATCTGCCTGAAGTGCATCGAGCGCCTCATTCAAGTTCCTCGGCAAAAAGTGAATTTTTTCTTTATGCTCTTCATCAAGAAAATTTTTGTCGTAAGGTCCAAATCCTTCTTTAACCGGATCGATTTTATTTACTACTCCATCTATGCCGGCAAGAAGCATTGCAGTTAAACATAAATATGGATTGATCGTTGCATCAGGCGGACGGTATTCAAAACGTGTTTCATCTGGATTAGAAACATATTTAGGGATTCTGATAGCAGAAGCCCTATTGCCTCGACCATATGTTAATGCGACCGGAGCTTCGAATCCAGGGACTAATCGTTTATATGAATTTGTACTTGGGTTTGTAAATGCAGAGAGAGCGGGACCATGTTTCAACATTCCACCGATAAAAAATCTGCCAAGCTCATTCATATTACCATATTCTCCCTTTTTATAGAAAGCATTCTTCCCATTCTTAGTAAGATAGAGATGTAAATGCAATCCATTGCCGGGCTGTTGGTACATCGGCTTAGGCATGAAGGTAAGAGAAAGATCTTTCTGCTTTGCAAGATTGAACAAAACATACTTAGCAGTTATAATGTTATCAGCAGTGGTTAACAAATCGCTAAAATAAGTTTCTATTTCCTGCTGACCGCGCTCGCCAGTTTCATGATGATGGTATTTAATTTTAATTCCAAACTTTTGAAGAAGCTTTGATGCCTCATCGCGGAAGTCATCATACAGATCAAACGGATTTGCGGCATGGTAAGCCCGTTTATAAAATTCCTCCGTGTGCTCTACACGGTAATATGATGTTGCAGTTCTGGTATCGTACTCGACTTTCGAAAAAATATAAAATTCAAATTCCGGTCCCCACCAGGATTTATCAGCACCCGTTATTTTTTTTAGAAGCGTTTCTGCTTGTTTTGCTAAATATCTCCCATCCTGCGAAAAGCGTGAATGTTTTTCATCTGTTAAAACAATGTTGGAATAAAAACTTAAAGTCGGCGCATCTCGGAATAAATCAATCACGGCTGTATCCAAATCCGGAATCATTATCATATCGCTGTTTTCAACTTTGCGAAAGCCAAAGCTGGATCCATCGAATCCCACTCCTTCAGTTGTAAGTTTGGTAATTATGTTATCAAAAACCGGAAGCGAGATGTGATGAAGTCTACCGGAAAGGTCAATGGATTTTAAATCAATAAATTCAATCTTATTCTTCTTGATGAACTCGTTAATAGTTTTAATAGTGTGGTGCGGCATAAAGACCTCAATAAGCCAATTTTATTATGAAGTTTGAATAGGACAAAAAAGCCCCAGCCATAAGCGGGGGCTTTTATATTTAATTTATACCTTATTATTTAACAGAATAATTTATTGCATCAATTCCAGGAAAGATTGCTGTTGTATCCAACTCTTCCTCAATTCTAATCAATTGATTGTATTTTGCTATACGATCTGTTCTGCTTGCCGAGCCGGATTTAATTTGTCCGCAATTTGTTGCAACAGCCAAATCAGAAATTGTAGTGTCTTCCGTTTCTCCCGAACGATGGGATATTACGGCAGTATAACTTGCTCGTTTAGCCATTTCAATTGCATCAAGAGTTTCAGTGAGCGTGCCAATCTGGTTTACTTTTATCAATATGGAATTTGCAACTTTAAGCTCAATTCCTTTCGATAAATAATCTGTATTGGTTACGAAGAGATCATCGCCAACTAATTGAATTTTGCTGCCGACTTTATCGGTTAATAATTTCCAGCCGTCCCAATCAAATTCTGCCATTCCATCTTCAAGGGAAATGATTGGATATTGTTTAACCCAGTTTGCCCAGTAATCAACCATTTTTTCCGGAGTCATATAAGACTTATCAGATTTAAAGAAGAAGTAAGATTTCTTCTCATTGTCCCACATTTCACTTGCAGCAGGATCGAGAGCAATGAAAATATCTTTACCGGCTTTTAAACCAACTTTTTCAATTGCTTCAAGAATTACAGTAATTGCTTCTTCATTGGATTTTAAGTTTGGTGCAAATCCACCTTCATCACCAACCGCAGTGTTGTAACCTTTCTTTTTTAATACTGATTTGAGCGAATGAAATGTTTCAGCGCCATATCGAAGAGCTTCTTTAAATGTGGGTGCGCCAACAGGCATCACCATAAATTCTTGAAAATCAACATTGTTATCGGCATGCTTGCCGCCATTAAGAATGTTCATCATTGGAACTGGCAAAGTTCTAGCGCCTATACCTCCGATATAACGGTATAAAGGAAGACCAAGTGCTTCTGCAGAAGCTTTTGCACAGGCTAATGATACGCCAAGAATCGCATTTGCACCAAGTTCAGATTTTGTGGAAGTGCCGTCCAATTCGCAAAGAAAATTATCAATTCCAACCTGATCAGTTGCATCGAAATCGATTAGATCATCTGCAATTTTGTTGTTAACATTATCAACTGCTTTTGTAACACCTAAACCATTGTAACGAGTTTTGTCACCGTCGCGTAATTCTACAGCTTCATTTTCACCTGTTGAAGCGCCGCTCGGAACTGCTGCTCTTCCAACAACTCCGCATTCCAGTGTCACTTCAACCTCAACCGTTGGGTTACCGCGTGAGTCAAGTATTTCCCTTCCCCATACATCTACAATCGTTGTCATTCTTTTTCTCCTAGTGTGTAATTCAAAAATTCGAAGCAAAAATTATCAAAAAGGACAAGCAAATTCAATTTAACATTTCTGAATCAGCTTGAAACTACAATATTGAGCTAATTTTTTATTCTATAATCCAATGGTTATATTTCCTTTCGAAAATTATGCTTTAGAATTAAGTCTATTCTGCATAAAATTCTTGTTAATTAGAAAAGAAATAGCCGCCCCCGTAGCTCAGAAGGATAGAGCAGCAGTTTCCTAAACTGTTGGTCGGAGGTTCGATTCCTCTCGGGGGTACTAATGTTACTCAATTAATGAGGTTCAAATGAAAAAGATAATGTCCGTTATTGTATTTGCACTTGTAGATATAGTCTGTTTTTTGCAGGGCGGTGTAATTTTAGCTTATGCTCTACTCCATATAAGTTACAAAGTTGAAATTGCCAGAGGTGAAGGACTTACTCCTCTGGAAATTCAGAATATACCTGTAGCAATTGGCGGATATTATTTTTATTCGGATCAATACATTAAAGTTTCGCTGATAGGAACTGCATTACTGATTACAGGCTTTTTAATGAGGAGCTGGCGTAAAAGTTTTGATTAGAGATTTAAAATGACAAATTGTAGCTATACTGATTTTTAATAATCTCATTTATTGAAACTTGTTAGGATCTAATCCATGTTCGTTAAAAAGATCCCGGTATTTATTTGACACAAGACGTTTAAATTCATCCACACTGTCTAAAAGCTTAACTAAAGAGATATCTCCGCCAAATCTGAAATAATATTCCGCTAGTTGCTCTAAATAAATTTCCGTTAGCTTTGAAATTGTATTATATGAAACCGACGTCTCAAAATCGAGTTGCCCCAATTCTTCCAATTCCTCGGGACGAATTACCTCTTCTTCATCTAAAAGTGAGAAGTCTTCAATATTATTTTCAATTTCATTTCGTCTTGTCCAGATTCTGGCAAGTTGAAGTAAAACAGAAACTATCTCTTTAAGTTTTTGTTCACGGTTCAGTTTAATATCGTCTAACGTTTTTTCTCTGAGTGTATCGTTAATTGCTTCTATTTGGAATTTATCCAGTATTTCAGAAAGCTTGTGTGGTGAATCAAGGCCAATCACAATCTCCTTGAACTTTTGCTGTATATTTTCAGAGAAAGCAATTTGAGCATCGCTCTCAATTTTATTTGCCATCAGCATTCCCAACACTTCCTCTTTTCTGTCTGGGTATTTTCTAAGCAAATATTCTTCAGTATAGTCAAAGCTGTTATAATCCAGTGAAGGATCATCCAGCAGACTAATTAAATAAGATTTAAGTTTGAGCAGAATTACAAATAGTTCAAATTGTTCTGAAGCCATTTTAATCTCAAGTTATTGGATGAAATCATCTATAATAAAATAATCAGTGCAACCGAAAAATAAATTATCAATCCGGTAACGTCAACAAGGGTTGCAACAAAAGGAGCAGAAGAAGTTGCCGGGTCAAAACCAAGTTTCTTAATTATCAATGGTAGCATCGAACCCATTAATGTTCCCCACGTAACAACACCTACTAATGAAACACTTACTGTAAGTGCAAGTAAAAACCACTGATTGCCGTAATAATGCCCCACAGATTGCCATACTGAAATTCTTACAAACCCAATTGAAGCAAGAATAATACCTAAAACCAAGCCGGTTAATATTTCTCTTTTAAAAATGAAGAACCAGCTTTTTAAAGTTATTTCTTTTAAGGCAAGTGCTCTAATAACAAGTGTTGTAGCTTGTGAACCTGAATTTCCACCGCTGGAAATGATGAGAGGAATAAAAAGAGCCAATAAAACTACTCTTTGAATTTCATCCTGAAAAATTTGCATGGCTGAAGCTGTTAACATCTCGCCTAAGAAAAGAATGCTTAACCAGCCAGCCCTTTTTTTAATCATCTTAAATAAGGAAATGTCCGTATAGGGCTCGTCAAACGCTTCTACTGCGGCAATTTTTTGAATATCTTCAGTAGCTTCTTCTTCCGCAATATCCAGAACATCATCTACAGTAACAATTCCTACGAGTACGCCGCTTGAGTCTGTGACAGGAAAAGCAATTCTATCATACTTTTTGAAAACTTCTACCGCCGTTTCTTGATCATCATTTACCTTTAATGAAACAAAAGTAAAATCCATTAGATCACTAACTTTATCATCAAGCGGAGACAAAAGAAATTCGCGGATTGTTATATCATCAATTAAAACACCTTTTTCATTTACTACATAAACTACATTCAGTGTCTCGCTGTTTTTTCCATTGACTCGAATGAAATTTAGAGTTTCTTGTACAGTCCAATTCTGTTGTGCTGCAATGTAATCGGGAGTCATCAAACGACCGATGCTATTTTCCGGATAACCAAGAAGCTGTAATGAGATCTTCCTTTGTTCCGGAGATAAATAAGTGATCATTTGTTTAACTACATTTGGCGGGACTTCTTCGAATAATGCAGTTCTATCATCATCGGCCATTTCATTGAGTATAGAAGCAATATCTTCTTTACCAAGAAGTTGAATCAAATTTAATTGAGCATCAACATCAAAATATTCAAAAACATCGGCAGCCAAATCTTTTGGAAGAAGGCGGAAAAATATTGCTTGTTCATTCTCTGGTAATGAAAGAAAAAGGTCTGCAATATCTATAGGTACCCAATCAATTAGAATTTCTTTGAGGGCAGTGAACTGTCTATTTTGAATTAAATCTGTTATTTCTGGTTTGAGTAACTGTGACAGCATTCAACCTCCGGCGGATGAAGGGTTGAGAAAAACGACATTGAATTTTGTAGTCGCAATCTAAAACAGAATAACTAAATATCCGATAAGAAACTTGTGTGAAGCAAAACTATTTCTGATTGGTAAGTAATAAAAATATCAGTTCGGTCAATTGATAAAGGGTAGAGTTAATAAAAAAGCTATTCCCTTTATATAAAAGGAACAGCTTTTCATTAAAATTATCATTAAAAATTATTCTTCAGTATGAGCAAGCCAGAATCCGCCAATGGCGTTTAATTGAGTATCGCCCCAAACTTCTGCAAGTAATACAAACCCGTCACGGGAAATACCGGTAGCTCTTATACTATAGCGAACTTGGGTTGCCTTTTCAGCATCAAGAAGAGACGGCATTATAACAACTTTTGGTTTCTTATCGAATGGTTTGCTAAAATTAACCTCGAACTCAACCATTCTCTTTCCCTGATTCGTATTTAGTGTATAGTTTGGGCTATCCTTTGTGTAATAAAACCAGCTGCTTTGAACCTGAGACTGAGCATACGAGCTAGCACAAAACAACAATAATACTGCAACAACCAATAATAATTTCTTCATAGTTTTATTCCTCCTCCTGATTTGATGAATGGGTTTAAATCCAATAATTCTATTTTCAAGTTCATAATTATAGATCAAATTGTCAATTAAAGAATTAGTGAAAAATGATTATTATAAATTCAGCTCATTTTTGATAAGCTGGAAACTTGTCTCTATCGATTTTGGTTTATATTCAAGTTCGGTCTCAGCCTTGAGCGTAATAAGTCCGGATTTTAGAGGGCGATGTGCGGGTTGGTTAAGATCTTTAGTAAGGATCGGCAAAATTAACTTTTTGTCTAAATTGAAATATCCGGCAATGCGTTGTGTGAAATCAAATCTTGACAACATTTCAATACCGCCGATGTTGTAGATTCCTTCCATTTTAAATTCAGTTACTTTATTTATAGCAGAGACAATATCATCAATATATGTTGGGTTGCCGATCTGATCTGTAACAATGCGAATTGTTTGACCGGAACTTAGAGAAGTTAAAACCCATTTAACAAAATCATTGCGACCGAATTTAGCAGCTCCATACAAAATATTTGTACGAATAATTGTAAATCGCACACCGCTAGTCCGGATAGAGTTTTCACTTGCAAGTTTAGTTCTTCCGTAATAACTAATTGGACATGGTTTATCTACCTCGGTGTAAGGTCCGTTCTTTCCGTCAAAAATATAATCCGTTGATAAATGAATTAGATGTGCGTCAATAGTCCAGCAGTAATGTGCAATATTTTCCGGACCGTTAACATTAATTTTCCATGCAGTTTCCTTATCAGTTTCAGATTTATCAACGTTGGTGTAAGCAGCGGTATTTATAACGAAATCCGGAAAGAAGTTAAGAATGATTTCGCGAACTTCATTTTTTTGTCTAATGTCCAATTGCTTATAATTGACTTCAGGAATGAGAGATTCATTTTCCACAGACGCGCAGAGGAGTTCAATTTTATCGTCAGAGCGAAAAAATTCAGCAAGCCGCTGCCCCAGCATTCCGTTTGAACCAATTATTAATATTCTCTTTTTTATTAAATCACCGCTAATCATTCAGTTTTATTAATCTTTCCGTCGTTAAATTTTTTGTTGTGGCTGCAATAGCTCCCGCTTTATTTGCCTTATTAAGTGATTTACTTACATCTCTTGTAGAAATATATGAATAAAAGAAGACCGCCCCAAAAATATCGCCACAGCCAATTTTATTAACTGTTACAACTTGTTCAGCATTTAGAAAAAGTGATTTGATTTCTCCGTTTTCAAGAAAATAAGTTTGTGCTCCTTTCTCTCCTTTTGTGATGATGAGTATTTTGGGTCCGAATCGGAGAATTTCTTTTGCGGAATTAAATTCGTCCATGTTTTGAACTATTGTATTTAGTTCGCTCTCATTACATTGAAGAATATCAATGTTAGTAAGCCATTCATAGGTTTGGGGGATCGGGCGGAATTCTCGTTCCATATTCGCACCAACTCCCCGTGAAAGTGTATGAATGTCAAAATAAATTATGCCTTTAAAATATTTCCTAATCGTTTTTAATTGATCAAGAGAAATATCAAATCCGGTAATCATATTTATTAGGATTCCGTCGAACTGATTCCAATCTCCAATTTTTTCTATTATAAGCTGCGATGACAAATTTTCATATGTTTCTTTTCGCTCCCCCAAACCCGAAGTTCTAAGAATAACCTCAGGCATATTTTCGACTGTGTCTATGAACGTCTTATTAATTTTTGAATAGAGACTTTCAAAAAGATGAAATGATTTTTCATTCATACTTGTAAGAAGAAAGATTTCATCTTCCGGCTTGGCTAGAGACAATATTCCGATAGTTGAATAAAATATTCCTCCTGGTCTGGAGATTTCACTATTGAGTTCTTCAAAGTGATCGATAATTGAATGTCCTATGAGCAAAATTTTCATTGAATTAAAAAAAACGTATTTTGAACGTAATTATAAACGTAGTTGTTTAGATATAAAATAGTGAATTATATTCATATCAATAAAGATAGAAAGACAGAATGAAAATTGGAATTACGTGTTACCCCACTTACGGCGGCAGCGGCGTTGTAGCAACAGAATTGGGTTTAGCTTTAGCGGCACTTGGACATCAAGTTCATTTTATCAGCTACGCCATTCCTCATAGACTAACCGGATTTTATGAAAATGTTTTCTTTCACGAAGTAGAACTTAGCACCTATCCATTGTTTGAACATTCTCTGTATGATTTAGCTTTGACAAGCAAGATGCTGGAAGTATTTGAATTCGAGGACTTGGATTTGATGCATGTACATTACGCAATACCGCACGCAGTTAGCGCATACCTTGCTCAACAAGTTTTACGCAAGTCAGGTAAAAATTTAAAATTCATTACAACACTGCATGGAACCGATATTACTCTTGTTGGTCTTGAACCTTCATTTATGCCGCTCGTAAAATTCAGCATCGAAGAGAGCAACGGCGTAACTACAGTTTCCCGTTTTTTAAAAGAGAAGACGCTGACTAATTATAACATCAAAAAAGAAATTGAGGTTATCTATAACTTCATTGATATTGATAAATATAAGAATCAAGAGAGTGAAGTTTTCCGTAAACATATAGCACCAAACGACGAAAAAGTTTTGGTTCATACTTCAAATTTCCGGCAAGTTAAAAGAGTTGCCGATACAATCCGGGTTCTAGAAAAAGTGAAAAAAGAAATTCCAACGAAATTAGTACTTGTGGGTGATGGTCCAGAAAGATCGGATTGCGAACGTCTTGCAAGAGAACTCGATTTGCAGAAAGATGTTGTATTTCTTGGCAAGCAGGATGGTCTTGTAGAAATTTTGAATGCGGCGGATCTATTTCTGATGCCGTCTCAATCAGAAAGTTTTGGATTATCTGCACTAGAGGCAATGGCGTGCGGCGTTCCGGTTGTTAGTACCTCTGTTGGCGGTTTGCCGGAATTAAATATTCACAACGAAACCGGTTATATTGCAGAGATTGGAGATATTGACCGGATGGCAAAGTACGCAATTGAATTACTGACAAACGAGAAACGGTATAAATCGTTTTCAAAAAATTCCCGTGACCGTGCAGTTAATAATTTTGATAAGAATTTAATTGTACCGAAGTATGTTGAGTATTATGAAAAGGTTCTAAATTCATAATGTCACTCTGAGATTATACTTTAGTATGAACAAGGAATCTCAAAATTGAAAATTGAGAAGTTTTTCATTTAAGCACGTATGAAGGTCGCTCAGAATTTATATTCCTACCGGTTTTCTTCCAATGCTGAAATACACAAATCCTAACTCCGCCATCTTTTTTGTATCAAAAATATTTCTACCATCGAAAATTATTGAAGATTTTAATTCGGATTTGATACGGTCGAAATCCGGATTGCGAAATTCATTCCACTCGGTCAAAGTAAGAAGAGCATCTGCATTTTTTAGAACTGCATACTGATCTTGTGAATATTCAAGAATGTCATCCAAATAATATTTAGCATTATCCATAGCTGCAGGATCATAAGCAGAAACTTTGGCACCAAGCCGCACTAATTCTTTGATGATTGTGATAGATGGTGCATCACGCATATCGTCTGTATTCGGTTTGAAAGCCAGTCCCCAGACTGCAAATTTTTTACCTTTTATATCACGGTCAAAATGTTTCAAAACCTTTTTTATAAGAATTAGTTTTTGAAGTTTATTTACTTCATCAACAACTTTGAGTAATCGAATTGGTGAGTTGTGTTCTTCCGAAGTTTTAATTAATGCATTTACATCTTTCGGAAAGCAAGAGCCTCCATATCCAATACCCGGAAAAAGAAATCTTTTTCCTATTCTAGTATCGGCGCCAATTCCCTTCCTTACCAAATCAACGTTTGCGCCAACAGATTCGCAAAAATTTGCAAGTTCATTCATATAAGTGATGCGCATTGCTAGGTATGAATTAGCCGCATACTTAGTTACTTCGGAACTTTCCGGATCCATTTCCAATATCGGGTTTCCTTGCCGTACGAAAGGTTCATAGAGCGCACACATTTTTTCGAAAACTTTTTGAGTCCGTGTTCCAACAACAATTCTATCGGGTTTCATAAAATCATCAACTGCAAATCCTTCGCGTAAGAACTCCGGATTAGAGACAACCTCAAAATATTTGATTCCATACTTTTCAATAATTCTTGTCAATCTGGCAGAGGTTCCGACAGGCACAGTGCTTTTATTTACGATAATCTTAAAATCCTTAGTCCCGGAAGTCTTTAGGATATTTCCAATCTCTTCAACAACTCCAAAAACATATTTAAGTTCAGCGGAACCGTCTTCATCCTGTGGAGTTGGTAGGCAGAGAAAAATTACCTCAGATTCAATGACAGCTTTTTTTAGATCGTCGGTGAAGATTATTCTTTTCTTCTCAACATTTCGATGGAACAGCATTTCCAAACCGGGTTCATAAATTGGAATTTCCCCGGCATTCAACTTCTGTAATTTATCTTGATTGTTATCAACACAAATAACCTGGTTGCCCATCTCTGCAAAACACGTTCCGCTTACAAGCCCAACATAACCTGTTCCGATAACTGATAAATTCATTTTTGACCCCGTGAATATTAGTAGAGAAAATCTTTTTCTATTTCTTTAAAAAGTTTTGCTTGTAAATCTTTTTCGGAGACGATCGGTTTATCAACTTTCCAATCAATTTTAAGATCAGAATCGTTGAACAGAATTGCGCGCTCAGATTGTTTGTTGTAGAGCGCCGAACATTTATAACTAAAAATCGCTGAATCTGAAAGGACAGAAAAACCGTGAGCAAATCCGGGAGGAATCCACAACTGATTTTTTATTTCCTCATTTAGCTCAACAGCAAAATACTTACCGAATGTTGGGGATCCGAATCGAATATCAACAGCAATATCTAACACTTTTCCCACAACCACACTGCATAACTTACCTTGAGCATATTCACCAATTTGATAATGCAATCCACGGACAGTTCCTTTTGATGATTTGGAAATGTTATCCTGAACAAATGATTTATTAATTCCGCCATTTATAAATTTTTCCAGGTTGAATGCTTCAAAAAAATAACCGCGTTCGTCTTGAAAAACATCGGGTTTAACCACAATCAACCCGTCTATAAAAGTTTTTTCGAATATCAATCTTTACCTCAGTATTTTGGATTTTGGTGCCAGCGCCATGCTGTTTGGATAATTTCTTCAATAGAATATTTTGGTGACCAATTTAAAAGATCTTTTGCTTTTTTATTATCGGCTACAAGTACTGCCGGATCTCCGGCACGTCTTCCAACAATTTCAAATGGAATTACTTTTTTAGTAATATTTTTTGCTTTCTCAATTATTTCAAGAACTGAATTCCCTTTTCCTGTGCCTAAATTAATTATTGCTGATTCGCTTCCGCTGTTCAAATAATTTATTGATTTCAAATGTGCGTCCGCTAAATCGCTCACATGAATGTAATCGCGGATACATGTACCATCTTTTGTTTCGTAATCATTTCCAAAGACAGAAACTTTTTTTCTTACGCCTAATGCAGCTTGTAATATTATCGGAATTAAATGCGGTTCAGGATTGTGGCTTTCTCCAATTGAACCTGATGAATTGGCACCCGCAGCATTGAAATAACGCAATGCAATGTGTCTCATTCCGTTAGCAATTTCAAAATCTTTCAATATCGTTTCAATCATCAATTTAGTATTTGCATATGGATTTATCGGATTCGACGGCTGATCTTCCGATATCGGTACTTTAGAAGGATTACCGTAGATAGAACATGTGGAAGAGAAAACAAAATTTTTAACACCATTCTCCGCACATAACCTGATCAAATTCAAACTACCGACAACATTGTTTTGATAATAAATTCCTGGGTTCTCGACTGATTCTCCCACGTATGCATATGCGGCAAAATGAACTACCGCTTCCGGTAAATAAGTTCGAATTGTGTGAGCAAGGGCTTCTGTGTCTAGAATGTCAATATCTTCAAACAGAACATTTTGAGGAACAGCTTCAATATGTCCGCGCAACAAATTATCAACTACAAGAGGTTGATGCCCTTGATCGATAAGGAGTTTAACAAAATGCGAACCGATATATCCGGCGCCCCCTGTAACAAGTACTTTCAATAATACCTCGATACATTTTATTGATTCAAAAATACAAAAACTTTTCAATTAGAATGACCGATTATTGTTTCGCATTATCAAATTGCAGGAACAACATTTTTGGATTAATTTGCAATCGACAATAAAAATGAGGTCGGGATGTCAACTCTTCCCAAAAGATTTGAAAGATTTCTTAAAGAATATCCTGAGGTTGCGGTTGCATACGAAATGCTCGGGGACGCAATTCACAAAGAAGGTTCTCTTACCGAAAAGGAACGTACGTTGGTAAAACTTGCGATTTCTGCCGGAGCTAAAATGGAAGGTGCTGTTCATGCTCAGGTTAGAAAAGCTCTAAAAGCTAAACTAACAAAAAAGGAAATTCGTCAGGTTGCACTCCTTTCGATTCCAACTATTGGATTCCCATCCTCTATGGCAGTTATGAGCTGGATGGATGATATCCTAGATAAGAAGAAAGGCAAATAAAAATATTTTGCAAACTGAAAAACCTCTAGTAGAACTTAAAAATATTTTTGATGAGACGACTCCCTTAAAAGTTCAACGTATTGTTGCTCTTTGGGGATTTAGTGAAGCGGCATTCGGCGGAATACTTCATGCGCTAAAAATTCCATTCACTGGATTATTTCTTGGCTGTGCGGCGGTAATTTTTATTACTCTAATAGCTCATTATTCAAATGATAAGTTAGCAATTCTGAGAGCCACGTTAATCGTAATATTAGTGAAAGCATTTGTCAGCCCTTACTCTCCAATAACGGCATATTTTGCGGTAGCGCTTCAAGGAGTTCTTGGTTATTTATTTTTTTCGCTGATCAAGTATGAACGTGCGGCAGCGCTGCTTCTTGGTTTTTTTTCTTTACTTTTTTCGGCCTTGCAAAAATTAATTTTTCTCTCTTTGATATTCGGTACGGGCTTATGGAAATCCATTGACCTATTCGTTGATTTTGTTTTGTCGCAAATTCCCATTTTTAAGCAGTCTACAACTTTCAGCTTTAGTATAATATTAATTTCAATTTATGCAGGTATTCATATATTCTCGGGAATTTATATCGGAATAAAAGCCGCACTAATTCCGCGTTGGCTTATATCGAAATCGGAATCATTTGAGAAAATGAAAATTGACTTTGCAGAAAACGAAGACTATTTCAAAAAATCAAAGAAGAAGAAACGCTGGTTTAAGAGATCCTCGGGAATTTTATTGTTTTTATTCTTATTTGGATTGATGATTCTTTCGTTTTACTTTCCTCAGCTTGGTAAAAATCGCGCTTATGAAATTATGTTCACTTTGGTGAGAGCAATTGTAATAACGTTCTTCTGGTTTTCGATTATCTCTCCATTCGTTATAAAACATTTCAAAAAATTTCTTGAAAAGAAAAATTTTAGGCATGCTTCTGAGATGAACGAAGTAACCGCATTGTTCCCCGGTTTTAAGCAGATAATAAATTTCTGCTGGAGAATCTCTTCATTGAAAAAAGGAACAAAAAGAATTAGAAAATTTTTCTCGGATTCTCTTGCACTTTTACTTTTAGCGGAAATTAAAATTGACTAAAAAAATTTTCATACTTACAGGAGCGTTCCATTCCGGCAAAACAACTCGCTTGATGCATTGGGCGGCATCACAGAAAAAAATTGACGGTATCTTCCAACCCGTTATTGATGACAAGCGATTCATATATCACATTTCTTCCCGGACATTAAAATCCTTAGAAGTTCCGTCAACAACAAAAGATGAACTTATAATTAAAATCGGAAAATATTTTTTTAGCAAAGAAACATTTTCATGGGCACAAGAAAAATTACTCGATTGTTTGAGTAAAGATCTGAACTGGCTTGTGATCGATGAGATCGGTCCGCTTGAACTTGAGAGCAAAGGGCTGGAACCTGCTGTTTCAAAGATTTTGAATGAATTCGAAAAGTATGATGGAAAGATTTTGTGTGTTGTTAGGGGCTCAATAATTGATAAATTTGTTGAGCATTACAAACTTGAGAATAAATTTACTCTGTTTGATTTCGATTAATATTAAAAACATGAGCAAGAAAATCTTGCCCATGCCTTTAAACATTTTCTTTATTAGAAACTAAATGCGTACCCAAATTCCAATTGCCACTGGCTCATTTTTAAAACAATAGTTTGAAGACCCGGTGCTTCTAATGGATTAGCACCAGCAACTTCTTTTGGCAAAGCATACATAAAAGCAACATTCAATTCATTCGTTTTAGTAATCATCTTAGATACACCAAAAGTTAGATGGCTCTCAATGACTCCAGGTGCAAGAATATTAAACATTACTTCCGTTTCTGAT
Source organism: Ignavibacteriales bacterium (assembly GCA_026390795.1). Lineage (NCBI taxonomy): Bacteria > Pseudomonadati > Ignavibacteriota > Ignavibacteria > Ignavibacteriales > Ignavibacteriales bacterium. Next base: position 2,411,890 of record JAPLFG010000003.1, on the reverse strand, counting down.
ATTGGTTCTTTGCCATAAGAAAATCCGCCCATAAAGGTCCAATCTTGAATGCCTTTATACATCACACCAAATTTATAAATTGTCATATTCTTCCAACCGAATCCCGCTCCGTTGTCAGCGCCTAAAGGTGCAGTCATTATATTTGGAATCATTGGATTGTTAATTGATCTTACTGCGCTGTAAAGTATTTGTCGGACATCAAAAGCAAATGTGAAATCTTTTATGACATCTGTTGCAATACCTACAACCCAGTTTGCAGGTACATCAAAATCACCTTTCTCTGCAAATAATCCTTTGTAACCGTCAAATGCGCTCATGCTCATTTTTGTTTGATATGAAGCACCGATCATAAAATGATCTGCATATGTTCCTTGATAACCAACACGTACCCCAAAACCAGATGATGTGCTGACTCTATTGCCTGTTAAGCTTTTGGAGTCACTTGAAAACATTGAGAATGCTGCCAATCCTTTTGCCGCAAATCTTTGATAACCGAATAATCCAGTTATTCCAAGAGATTGATTAGCATCAACTTTTGCTGCAAAGGTCAAACCAATAAACATTTGTTCAATATTAACTCCGGTTCCAGGAGATGAAGGATCTCCAAAAATTTGTTTTGGATAATCCGAGTTCATTCCACCATTACCATAAAACATTAATCCTAAAGCCATATTATCTTGAACCTTATAATTTACACCCAAGGTTGGCATATAGAAATAATTTGATTCACTTTCAGTTGTTCCGGGCATTAATCCAAATGTTCCCGGATAACCGGATGGGTTTCCTGTAACTGTGAACTGACGAGCAGGACTGAAAACTGCAAAGTCGACATCAAAACGATTTCCTAATGACGCTAAACTTGCCGGGTTTGTTGCAGCTCCTATAGAACTTAATGATAAAGCTGAACCTGCACCTGCTAGTGCGGAATATTTAATTCCGAAACCATGACGAAAATATCCATCGGTTGCAAAAATACTTTGGCTCATAAATGAAAATACCGCTAAGACAAGAAGAAATCTGAAATGCTTTTTCATCTTTGTACCTCTTTGTGATTTTTTTTTGAATACGTAATTAAGTAACACTGTGAACTATTTGAATCTATTCTTTCAGATCAATTCTTCTTATACTCTTTTCCAAAAAGAGCGAGACCAATAGATTCATCCAACACAGACGGCATGCTCATGTGATTCATAAAAAAAATCTTTTGATTGACTTTCAAAACCAATCTTTATTCAAGCAATCCGAACTTTTATATTACAATCATGTTCAAAAAGTAAAATTATTTTGATCATGATCTTGCACATAATCTTGTTCTTTCTTTAGCAACCTTCTTTCTTTTTCTTTACAGCTTTTCCACCAACAGCGGGAGTAGAAAGTTTTGGCAATACCGGAGTTGTTGGTTTTATAGTTGGCGAAGCCGCCGATGTTGTCTGTTCTGCTGTTGCTAATTGAGGCGTACCGCCAAAGTATGCGCTAATCTGTTTTGCTTTTTCAAATGCTGCTGTTTGTTCCGGTGTTGCATTTAATGCTAGCTTCGGAAATAAAATTTGATTTTTCCATTCATTCAATCCGCCGGAAAGAATATAGACACCTTTATAATTACTGCTCTTTAGTACAAACCAAGCTTGTGCTGCAGATATGTCATCAATACCATAAAGAAGAATAGTTTGATTTCTCATTAATCCTGAACCGAGCAAATCTTCCATCCTAATATTAACTGAAGTAGGAATGTTGTATTCGGAATATTCTTTTTCATTTCTTAAATCCACTAAAGTAAAATCCGATTTTTCTTTGATCAGCCAATCCGCTAAAGTCATTACATCAATTTTGTCTTGATCTTTAACGGTTGATAGTGCCATCTCTTTCGCATTTACATAAATTTTATTATCGTCTGTTGGATTAGCTATAAAGAGCGCGATAATTCCTAGAAAAGCAGCAGCCATCGCTAATTTTTTTGATCTGCTTAGTTTCATAAACCATTCTTTCATTCTATACCTCTTCCGCTTTTCTTTGCTAATTTTCTTTCTCCCCATTGAGCTGCCGCAAAAGCACCTAATGCCATTGCAACAACTAAGAAAACAACCATTCCGTGTGAAAGTCCAAGGAAACCGGGAAGAGTGACTCTTCCCATGTTAGTCGAATTATAAAATCCTTCTAACAGCGGGAACATTTCTCCAAAGACAAAGATGCCGAAGAAAATTCCTAACAAGTAAACTAAACCGTCGATTCTTCCTGTTGAAGCTGAGACAACAGATGTGCCGGGGCAATATCCGCCGATTACAAATCCCATCCCGAGTATCAATCCGCCAACTATTTGAGGAAGTATGTAAGTATCGCCAACATAAACAAGAGAAAGATCAAGCCAGCCCAACCAGGCGAAGTAAAATAATCCAAGCATTGCGGTAACAATTGCGGTGAACATCACTTTTAAAACACGCATATTATAGAAATAAAACTGCGCGGCAAGAATTCTGGCATTTCCAAATCCGCCTCGTTCAAGTGCGAAGCCAAAGCCAATGCCGATAATAAATGCTACGACCAAACTGAAATCGAAGCCGAAGTAATCAAATTTAAAATAGGGCATCATAACCATTGCCTCCTTACGAAAAATGCAACAGCATAACCACCGCCGAATACTGCTAACATGAAAGCCCAGCCGCCAAGACTAAGTAATGCACCGCCTGTAAGTGCTAATCCGCTCGTGCATCCACGCGCCAACTTTGCGCCGAAACCCATTATTGATCCGCCAACAAAAGCATAAATCAATCTTGTTCTTACGGAAACATTTGGACCTTTTTCTGTTGTACGTTTAATTCTGTGTGCGAGAGAACCGGAAATAAATCCCCCGACAACAACACCAATAACTTCAAATAAGAGCCAATCTTTAAGAGGATTTGTAGTTCCATCGCCTATGTACTCTTTATAAAAATTATTTGAAGCAGCATGTTCGGGCGCAACTTTTTCAACACCTACTGCAACAAGAGTTGAAACTGCTCCGGAAGCTCCGAGCCCACGTCCCATAATTAAAAATGCTGCAAGTAGAACAAGTCCTAAACCAACGCCGGTAACGTAGGGATTCGAATACGGCTTCGGCTCATGATGTTTTTCTACATGAGATTTTTCTTTTTGTGAATTCATAAATACTCCATCGTTTTAATCTTTTTTGAACTTCAATTGAATCTTTCTTAATTAAAATGAGCATTGAGATAATGACTGTACTGTCCCGCAGCAACAATTATAAATCGTAATATCAATCCGCCCAGAATTACCATTATCGGTGCGATAGGTGTATGATTAATTTTATGATTAACTGCCAAGAGTTGAATAATGAGTGGCACAACCAAGCCCATTCCAACTACAAAAACCCAGAAAGGAGCTGTGTAAGGACCGCCTAGTAAAAGTTGCGCAGCTTGAATTTGAGCTTGTGAAGAAGTTGCAAGACCGATCAGCATAAGGACTATTACAAACATTTCTATCACTATAAATCCGTTATCGGCTTTAGCAAGTAATTCCCTTTCTTGAACATTTTTTGCAATCATATGAACGAAAGCTGCGGCAGTGGACAATCCGGAGATAAGAAAAAGAACCCAAAGAATTGAAGTATTCCACAAAGGACGTGAGCCCATGGCACTTAGCAGAACGCCGGTGTAAACACCAAGCATACCGCCAAGCAGCATATTTCCAATTCCAATATTTTGTATTAGGTGCGGTCGTGAATTGATGTAATCGGTAATTTTATTTACTTGAGGGAAACGATTCGCAAGAAATGACGGAGGCACCATAATCATATTTGCAAATATCAAAGGATAAACCAAAATCAAAATCCAAGCACCCCATGACATTGGTGAGGAGATCTTGAAAGTTGTGTAAAGTCGCCACACAAAAAGTTTATGCTCTAAATCGAGGAAGAGAGCACCAAGTCCCAAACTTAAAAACACAATACTTATTAACGGGATATAATTAGCAATACTATCCGAATTTTTATGTTTCTCTTTAAATAAAAAATAACCCGCTATGATCATCATCCCGGCAACCATTCCGCCGAGAAAAAGATAAACAGGAATCTCCCAACCCCATACTGCTGTGAAAGGATCAATCTGCGGATTGTGCCGTGTTGTTGTTAATTCTTGCATTTCTTACTCCTTTAATTCTGAGCGTAGCGAAGAATCTCCTACTACATCGCTAGCATAAATCTAACTTTTATTTGTTTTCTTCTTTCCCCATTAGCTCATCAAGCCATGGTTTACTTAAGTCTTCCCAATTTGGATTTTGTATTTCAACCAATTTTATTTTCTTGTCTCTAATCCAACCTTTCAATTGTTTCTCTCTTCTAATTGCTGATACCTTGTTTGCTACTTCCTCGAAGTAAACTAGGCAATCCACATTGTACTTTGCCGTAAATCCAATATTCATTTTGTTTTTATGTTCGTAAACTCGTCTTGAGATGTCATTTGTCATTCCGACATAAAGTACTTTTGCTTTGCTGCTCATTATGTAGACGTAATATTTGTCCACAATTATTATTCTGAACCCGATGAAATCGGGTGAAGAATCTCCCAACAATTATTTTGAAAACATTTTTTCTTTTTTTCCATTTTTGAATTGGTGTTCCCATTTCAGAATCTCTAACTTTTTTTGTTAGGAGATTCTTCGTCACTTCGTTCCTCAGAATTATATGAGATAAAAAATTCTAGGTTGCGTCCCGGCTTCAGGAATTAATTGATGATTTTTTCTTGAAGCTATCAATCGGCATACTTCACTATTCGGATCATCAAGATCGCCGAAATACATACAATGGGTTGGGCATACGGAAACGCATGCCGGCAATTCTCCTTTTTCAACTCTGTGAATGCAGAAGGTACATTTATCAGCGTAACCTTCGGGATTGATGAAACGTGCATCATAAGGACAAGCCGCAAGGCATGCTTTACAACCAATGCACATATTATGTTCAACCAAAACTACTTTCCCAATATCGTGAATATGGCTGGCTCCGGTTGGACAGCACGCAACGCATGGAGTATTATCGCAATGGTTGCATCTCTGAGATTGAATTTCAAGATTCACACTTGGAAATTTTCCATTAGCCACAGTTACAATCCAATCTCTATTGTGTCCTTCGGGCACATTATTTTCAGTTTTACATGCAACAACGCAATCCATACATCCGACACATTTTTTTGTATCTATCACCATTCCATATCTTGCCATGCTATGCCTCCATCTCAAAAGTTACAAAGTTCACATTCATAGCTGTTCCTCCCATCAATGGATCGGTTTTATATTTGGTAATAAGTTGAGCATCGCTTGCGCCTTTGCCGAATGCACCTTTAAGCATTTTAGAATTGTGCCCGAAACCATGAACCATATAAACACAATCTGGTCTGATTCTTTCCGTTATCTTAACTTTAATTTTATTGCTCACAACACCATCTTGATTCTTCAATCGAACGTGCTGAGCATTTTTTAATCCAAAGCGATTTGCTACATCCTCGTTCACCCAAATTTCATTCTCATCCATCATATCCATCAAAATTCTATTTGATTGAGTACGGCTAAATGAATGAACCGGTGCGCGCCCGAATAACAATCTGAAATATCCGGACGGCGGCTGTTCCGGTCTTTTATATTTTGGAACGGGATCGAATCCGGCTTCAGCCAGTTGCGGCGAGTAAAATTCGATCTTGCCGGACGGAGTCGCAAATTCCGGAACAATTCCATCTTCAAAAAAGATTGGCACTTTATTACCGTGAATAATTCCTTTCTTCTTCATCTCTTCTAAACTCATTCCGATTTTCTTCAAACGAAAATCGAGATACTCTTCAATATCATTCCAAGGATAGTAATGACCAAGCCCCAATTTTTCTGCAAGTTTTTTTGCGATCCACCAGTTTGGTTTTTGGTCGTTTGGTGAATCAATAACAGGCTGGCGGATTCCTAAAAATTGTTCCTTAAATGGAGATGAGTGTAAATCATCATAACGTTCCAGATAAATAGATTCCGGAAGAACAACATCTGCCCATCCGGCAATCTCGCTTGGAATTACATCTACAACAACCATCAGATCTAAATTCTGAATTGCTTTAATTGTTTCTTCTTCATTAGGTAACGCGTGTATTAAATTTGTAGCATAAACGAACCAGCTTTTAATTGGGTACGGTTTACCTGTTATAGTTGCGTCTCTAACTCCGGTTGTAATTTCTTCTGATGCGAATGGATATTTTTTATCAGGATTATCAACTTTGGGTTTTGTTGGTTCAGGATATGCGGGATATGGATAAGCTGGAACTCCAAATTTTGTCGGGTAGAAGAATCCGCCTTTTCGTCCCCAACTTCCCATAAGTGCATTTAACAATGCAATTGCGCGCGAACGCTGTGTATCATCTCCATACCAGGTTGTGTGTCTTCCGGGATGGATTAATGTTGCCGGTTTATGTTGAGACATAACTCTTGCTGTTGTCCGGATCAATTCGGGATCAATTCCCGTTTCCGGATAAGCCCACTCGGGTGTGAATTGAGAAATTTCAGCTGCGAATTGTTCGAAACCAAAACCAAATTTTGTAACGTATTCTTCATCATAGAGTTTTTCAGAAACGATCACATTCATCCACGCGAGAAGAAGCGCAATATCTGTTCCCGGTTTAATCGGTAAATAATATTTTGCTTTAGATGCAGCCACTGAAAATCTCGGGTCAACTACAATAATTGCAGCGTCCTTCTGAACCGCAGTAGCAAATTCTTGCACTTGTGAATTATGCATGTTCTCACCAAGATGAGAACCAATGAGCACAAGACATTTTGAATTTTCTATGTCGGTTCTTTCAGGCGAACCGATAGCCTCACCAAATGTTAATTCGAAGCCAACATCCCTTGGACCCCGGCATTGCGCAAATGACGGTGCCGAAATATTTTGTGTTCCGAATGCATTGAGGGTATGTTTCAAAAAATTTCCGCCAATACCGTGAGCAAAAAACGCAACCGCTTCCGGTCCATACTTAGCTTTAATTTTATTCATCTTCTCCGCGATGTAATCAAATGCTTCACCCCACGTAACTTCTTTCCATTCTTCTTTACCTCGCGCCCTTGTTCTGATTAGCGGCGAACGTAAACGATCAGGATCCGAATAAGCTCCAATGCCGCCTGTTCCTCTGGGACATAATCTTCCTTTGCTTAATGGATCTTCGGGATGTCCTTCAATTTTCCACAGCTCACCGTTTTTTAAATATGCTATGGCTCCGCATTTCCAGAAACAGATATCGCAGTAAGTTGGAATTTTTTGAATTCCTTTTACTTTTTCTTTGTTGATTTTTTTAGCTCCTTTGATTACCGGACCGATAGAAGAAACAGCTGCAGCAGCGCCGACTGTAAATCCGGAAATCTTTAGGAATTTTCTTCTTGAGATAGAATTCATCCTTACCTCGTAATCGATTTTATTAATTCTTTTATCTTACCACACTCAGAATATTTTGAATAAACTTCGCATGATCTGCATTCTTTTTTTTCACAAATTGTTTGGGGATGGTGATAAGTCCAGCATGGCTCATGGCTTCCAGCGTAAGCTTTACAGATCTTTCGATCATCGTCAGAGCATTTAACTATATCCCAACACGGAATAAGCGAGTAAATTGTTTTTATACCGTTGATGCTGATCTTTGCCTCGTTAATCGCATTCCGAATACATTGTATCCGCTCAATATCCGCTTTAGAAAAAAGTCTTTGATTCGATTTTTTCTTATAAGGAATGAAAAGCCCTTCACGCTCGTACATTCGTAAAGTATGTACAGAAATTTTCAGTAGTTGAGCTGCGGCACTGATTGTAAAGATGGGTTCATTTTGTGCAACGTTTATATCGTTCATATAAGTTGTCTTGTTGTTGATATTTATAAATATCAACTATGTTGCCAATTATAAAACGAACTATTCATTCGATTTCAGTAAAAAATCAAAGGTTTTATTTTTATTATTAAGAAATAGAAAAAATAATTTCTTGGATTTGGAAATAAGGAGAGTGATAGTCTTGGACAGAGATATAAAGAGGAGTTTATATCTGCAAGAATATTAATTCCATATTGGCAAAATACATTTTTTGGTCAGCATCGATTTGGTTTTTAAAAAATCTAAGACCGCTTCCTTCATTATTCTTGTGCTAGAAGAATGACAATTTAAGCAAGCTCCAACTGTAAGAATTTTTTTCTGCTCTTCAATTGAAAATGGACGTGTGTTATCTCGAGTAGTTGAGTTGAAACTTCTCTCCTTCAGAAAACCAATCCATGCGTCTTCAGGAAGTCCATCTTGTTTGATAATTGAATATTGCGGTATAAATTTCCATTTTCCTGTATTACCAAAAATTTTGTATTCAAGTTTTCCTCTTCCGTATCCGAGTGCAAGAGGATTGTTATGACACGATTCGCATGAACGCGCGTTTTTAACAATTGTATGAGAAAAACCGGGCGCAAATAATCTTTTGAAAATCGGTTTCTCATTTTTAGTTTTATTTTTATTAATTGTTAAAACCATTCCCGGTATAAATTCTTCAACTACTTTTTTGGTAATTCCATTCTCATTAGTTTCTCTAATTCCAAGAGTTGACGGTTCAGGCAATAAATCTTTTGGATGTTCAAGCCACTCTCCAGCTTCTTCTTTATTTGAAAGAAGATCGAACATTGTTCCTTTATCGTCATATTCTGTATGGCATCCAATACATTGCGGAGACCATGAGCTATGACATGAGTTGCACGATAAATTTTTATGTGCCGCTCCTTCTACACAAATTTTTGCCGGATTTTTTATTTCCGATATCTTTCCGGAAAATTTTTGTATTAAATACGATTTACCATTCTGCACAAATGCATTGACAAGCGGAAAACCATTCCTAGAGACAGTCAAATAATTTTTGTCGTTATCATTCAGTTTCTTCAATTGAGCTATTTGCTTCGATTCAAAATCAAAATCGCTAAATTTTTGAGTGACCGGGGCAGACGTTAAATGACAATCCACACATTGTACTTTCATCTGCTCTTCTTTGTGCAAATTATATTTTCCATCTCCCATTAATTCATACGAAGTATGGCAATCAATACAAATCATTCCACGTTCCGAGTGTACATCCGCTTGAATTTTTGTTACAACTCTTCCATCATCAAGAATTCTAAATCCCACTTTACCTTTTATTTCTTCGGGTTTAAGGAGTGTTTCATGCCAACCGTCATAACTCAAAGAAATTCTACCCGAGCGTGAATGGCATCCGAAACAATGTTTATTTTCCACTTGTAAAGTAATTGACGGATGGAATTTCTCATTCGTTCCTTCCTTCTTTCCTTCTTTTCTTATTTTCTTCAATTCTTCTTCTGCTTCTTTTGAGTAATTAAGATGACAAGCAAGACATCCGCCGCCGCGTGATAATTCCTCAACCGGTCCAAAATCAGTTTTCTCATTGGAAAGATGACACGAGGCGCACAAATTTCTTAAATGTGTTTCAGCGGACGAGAATCCGATTGAATCAATCGGGAATCTGAATGTTGGTGAATCAGATTCGTCGAAAACCCATTTATCAACACTAACAACACCGTTCATAGTATTCATTATATTATTATTCATTCTGGAAATCATTTGAGGATGGCAACCGTTAACGCCGCAGGTTTTTTCCGCATTGGATGAATTGCCGGGAATGAGAACCATATTCTGATGTGCTTTTATTTTATCCTCTGTTAATCTGTTTCCAAGATGACAGGAATAACATCCGATTTTTTCCGGATCGTGGGAAATTTCAAACCCCTCCATTTTATCATGACATGTAACACACCCTTCTCTACGATTGAGAATAAGTGGTAATTGGCGGAATGCAGATTCATCAACTCCGGTTTGTTTTTTGAGCAGTTCAATTCTATACAGTTCGGCTTTTTCGTCAACCGGAACATTTATGAACCAATAAACTCCGTAGATAAAAAAGCAGGCTGCAAGGAGTACAAAAAAATACGATGTTAATAAGAATTTTATATTTGGTTTATACCTTTTTCTCATCCTAAAATTTTCTTTTTGATTATCTCAAAGTCATTTTGTGTGTTCATGTTGAAAAAGATTTCTTCGTTATAGAATGGAATATCTTCTGCTTTGATTATTTCAGCTCCGGTATTAACTATCATTTTTTTTATACTTGAAGAACTTTTTCCATTTTTATTAATAGAATTATTTGAACTTCGTAGAATATCTTCAATGGTTCTGATTAATGATTTACTATAAATTCCGCATAGATGTTGATTTCTTCTGTTTGCTGAAGTGATTAGTAAATCGCTCTTAGTTTTATATTCGGTAATGTAACGAATCAATTCTTCCGACATTAATGGTAAATCGCATGAGAGAAAAAAATTTTTATTTGTTTCGGAAATTTCTAATCCGGCATGTATTCCTGAAAGCGGACCAAGACTTTTGTAGATGTCTTCAATCATTGGGGTATTGAGAAACCTATAGATTTCAAAATCGTTTGTGCACAAAAATACATTTTCAAAAATATTCAGCATTAAATCAAGTGAGCGTTCAACAATAGTTTTATTTCCGATCTTAAGAAGTGCTTTATTTATACCCATCCTTTTGCTATCGCCGCCGGCAAGAATGAATCCCGTTAGCTCTTTATATTTTTTGTTCATGAATTATTCTAAATTTGAAAACTCTTAGAAGTAATTTCCCAAATAAAATCTTTAAAACAAAAAGAGGCACCGGTGTGCCTCTGGGAATTGATTTGACAATTTTAATTCATGTCTTATCTGTAAAACCTAGATGTTGAGATACTCATCCCATATGTTATAAAGTTCGAATGTAGCTTTAACATCTTGTCCGCAGTAAATTGCAATGTCCTTCATCCTTCCGGCTCGGTAAAGTTCTTTAACATCCATACCCGTAATTCCTTTGGATTTAGGCGATTCTACACCGAAAGCATGACAATAGAAATCAAGATTAAATTTTTTAGTAAGACCGTAAAATGTGAGTTGTTCAAGCATATCAATATGGTGAGTTGAATCGTAACGATTCTTCAGATAATTTTTTGTTGGTTTAACTTTGTTTAAAACCGAGCGAATCATTATGAAGGGCAGATCAAAGTTTCTACCGTTGAATGAAATTAATTTTTCCGCTTTGTCTGCATACTTCCAGAAATATGATAGCATTTGTTTTTCATCTACTGGTTTGTACTTAATAACTTTTTCTTCAGCAATCCATTCATCATCATTTCCGCCTTCAAAAAAGACCATCGATTTGCCGGTTTCTGTGTTGAACAATCCAAGTGAAATAATTTTTGCTGTGTACGGATAGAGACTGAGATAGCGCATAGTTTCATCGACCAATTCGCTTTTTTTCTGGCAATCTTTTTCGTATTCGGTGTATCGAAGAAGGAATTCCCGTTGGGATTCTGAAAGGGTTTCAAAACCAAAACTAACAGTTTCAATATCAAAAACAAGATTCATAATGCCCCACTTATTTACTTGTTCCTGTGTTAAACTAATGAATTTTAATAATAAATGATACAATATAAAATGTTAAAATTTACCTGGTCGGATTATTGTAAAAATTTTAAATTCATTATCTTAACACAAATTTTTTTGAGTAAAAAATGGATTTAAAAAACCGGGCTTTGTTTATCGATCTTTTAAAAGGGCTTGCCTTAATTATTATGATCGAAGTGCACGTTGTTAATGCATTATTAACCCCGGCGCTTAGAGATACATGGTGGTTTGCCCGTTTGAATTTTATCAATGGATTAGTAGCGCCTTCCTTTAGTTTCGCTTCGGGATTGGTTTTTGTTCTTTCTCTACAAAAAGGGATTGTACAACTAAGAACATTTGGTAAGGAATTTTGGCGCAAAGTATCAAGAATTGGATTAATCTTTTTTGTAGGGTACTCGCTTCATATTCCTTATTACTCGTTCGCAAAAATTTTGGCTAATCCCACACAGTCTAATTTAGAAAGTTTATACACTGTTGATATTCTTCAATTAATCTCAACAGGACTTATATTTCTTCTCCTTGCTCGAATTGTGATCAAATCGGAGAACGGTTTTTACAATTTTTCTTTGATTATCACTGCACTTGTATTGATTGTAAGTCCAATAACATGGAGTATTGATTTTGCAAAGTACATGCCTCTTTTCTTCGCAAATTATTTTAACAAAATGCACGGCTCTTTATTTCCGGGATTTCCATGGTGGGCTTTTGTTTTTAGCGGTGCTTATGTCGCAAAATATTACATCAAAGCTCGAAAGGAAGGAGCCGAAAAAGAGTTCGCAAAAAAACTGATTATTTATGGTACAGCATTTTATCTTATTAGCGTGATTGTTCAATATATCTTATTTCCGACTCAGACAGCCAAATATCGGCCAAGCCCATTTTTCTTTTTCGAAAGATTCGGAGTTATTCTTTTTGCGCTTGGAACATTCTGGTTTTATTTGCACAATAAAGAGAATTATAAATCGCTCATACTGGATGTTAGCCGTGAATCTCTTTTAGTTTATTGGGTACATCTACAATTAATTTACCAGCAGGTAATTTTAGGCAAAAGTTTAATTCAGATTTCTCGGCAGGATTACAATTTATTTCAATGTCTGATCGTAACTGTGGTTTTGATTGTACTAATGCTTGTGCTTGCAAAAGTATGGGGCAATTTAAAAAGGACGTACCCGTTTTATTCACGTTGGTTAACAGTATCGGTACTATGTATAGCAACGTTAATATTTTTTATACGTTAGGTTGTTTTAATAATTTCTAAATGTTTTTCAAATTTTTGCACTGCTTCATAAAACTCATTCGGGATTGGAATTGACTTATTTGTCGCTCTGTTAATATGAACTACAACCCCGCCGCCTCGAGCAATTATTTTACCTGTGTTATTATTTTCCACAATATGCTTAAATCCAAAACTAGTATTCTTGATAAATTCTATCCGGGTATAAATATTAAGTTCGTCGTCCATATACGCAGATGCTATGTAATCACAGTTGTTATGAACCATGATGAAAAATGAGTTGCCTTCCAATATTTCCATCAGCCCAAAATTTTTCTTGATGTCTTGCATATATTTAATACGCGCATCTTCAAAGTAGTTGAAGTAAACCGCATTGTTACAAACCCCAAGAATATCAACCTCGTGGAAACGAACAACTTCAACGATTTTATGTTTGTAATTAGTTATATCCATTTATTCTTTCTATCCCTTCTTGATCATAATCATAATCTTATTCTTGCTCATTTTGAAAATTAATCAAAAGAGAGAGCAAGATTAAGATCATGAAAATTTTATAACATTATCTGTTCAAAAATCTTTGCTGCTTCTCCAATTTCTTCCATCGTAGCATCCATGTGAGTTACAGCCCGTATAACACCAACTTTTCCTGTTCCAAGTAGAACTCCTGCATCTTTACTTTTTGCCAGGAAATTATCTACAGACATTTTTAACGGTGTAAACATTACAATATTTGTCTGCACAAATTCTTTTTGAATCGCTAATCCCGGAATCTTTGAAAGTGCCTCCGCCAATATTTTTGCCTTTAAATGATCTTCTTTCAACCTCGGAATATTATTTTTGAGTGCGAATAAACCAGCTGAGGCGAGAATTCCAACCTGGCGCATTCCGCCGCCCCAAGCTTTACGTACACGGTAAGCTTCTTTAATGAAATCTTTAGTCCCCGCAATTATAGAACCGATCGGCGCACCGAGTCCCTTTGAAAGACAGCAAGAAATTGAATCAAAATGTTTTGCGTAATCAGCAGGTGAAATTCCGGTCTCAACAGAAGCATTCCAAATTCGTGCACCATCAAGATGGAAGTAAAGATTATATTTTTTTGCTAATTCACTTAAAGCAATAATGTTGTTTATCGGATTAATTGTTCCACCGGCACGGTTGTGTGTGTTTTCAACTTCGATAACTTTTGTACGCGCCATATAATATGCGCTCTCGGGACGAATCAACTGTTCAACTTGTTCAAGAGTGAATATACCTTGCGTACCATCAACAAGACTTAGCTGAATCCCGCTCAAGGCAGCTGGCGAACCCGATTCGTATTGAAATATGTGAGCATCTTTTTCGCAAATTACTTCATCGCCGGGTTGAGTAAGTACGTTCAAACAAATTTGATTTCCCATCACTCCGCTCGGGACAAAAAGTGCAGCCTCTTTTCCGAGAAGTTCAGCGGCATATCTTTCTAATTCATTTGCTGTCGGATCTTCTTTGTACACATCATCGCCTACTTCAGCATCATACATTGCCTTGCGCATTTCTTGTGATGGTTTTGTTATAGTGTCGCTTCTTAAATCAATAATTTTTTTCATGAACTTTTCTTCAGTTTAGTTGAGATTTTTTTATAAATAAAAAACAAAAAGGTTCCAATTGAAATGAAAGAAGAAAACAACGGCATTATAGATGGGTAACGTGAATAAAATGTCATTCCATCTTCTATAGTTGCATCTACAACAAGAATATCACGTGTAAAAAGTTTTGTTGAGGCAATTGTTCTTCCGAGCGGATCGATTATGCAAGTAACTCCGCCATTAGCGGCGCGGACTACCGTCTTCCGGTTTTCCACAGCTCGTAGAACAGAAATTTCTTTATGCTGATACGGTCCGCTTGAATTTCCGTACCAGCTGTCGTTTGTGACTACCACAAGTAAGTTTGCGCCCTGTTGGACAAAGCCAGCAACAAATTCTGGATAAATTGATTCAATACAAACAACGCCGCCAACTTTAAGAGGAAGATTATTCGATTCATTTAGATTAAATACAGTTTGAGTCTTACCAACATTCCAGCTTGATATACCAACTTCCCATTTAATAAAATCACCTAAGAATGGAAGTTCTTCAACGAACGGCACATGCTCACCAAAAGGAACGAGTTTTATCTTTCCATATTTCTGAACTTCGAGAGAGTAAGGTGTAAAAAGTAAAATTGAATTATAAGATGTATACAGAACGCCGCTCTTTGTTTCTTTTGCATCTTTAGGAGATTCATTTTTATTAAAATAAAAATTTACATCCGGCATTCCGGTCATCAGAAAAATATTTTTCGTGCTGACAAAATTGTGAATACGGTCAACCTGATCTGTATAATTTCCAGAGAGGAGATAGACGGGCAAAGCGGATTCGGGCCAAATAATAAGTTTTGCGCCTTTGTTAATTGCACTTTGCGACAATTCCAAATATTGACTAAGCTGATCATCAAGATTACCGGCTTTCCATTTATCCCACGGATTCAAATTTGGCTGGATCAATCCGACTTTTATTTTTTTATCTGCAATCTTGAAACTATTTATCCTTACAACTCCATAGATCATCACAACAAAAAAAAGCGCAACTGCTGCTAAAGCAAATTTATTATCAATCTTCTTTTTTTCTTTCAGATCTTTGATTGAGAGATAAATAAAAATATTAAGGAACAGAATGATCAGTGAAAGACCATAGACGCCTACTATATCTGCGGCTTGTATAAATGTATTGAAGTAGGGTAAACAATTTCCCAACGTAAGCCATGGAAAGCGTAAGTCGGTTAAACTATAGAGATATTCAAATGTTACCCAGTAAAAGGGAAAAAGGAAAAGTGCAATCCTTTTACCAAAAGTTTTTTTTGAAAAATGATAAAGCGTTGGTATAATTAAATAGAAGAAAGGATTAAAGAATAAGAGTGCGGCGCCAGAGATCATCAAAAATGTGTCCGCTTCTTTTGTCCAGCTTCCGACCCAGTATAATGTTATTAAATTAAAAAAGAAAAGAATGAAGTAGGTAAAACGGTTCAGCGATGCAAGAGTTTCTTTTTTTTCAAGTACATAGAGAAATGGGATAAAAGCAAAGAAACTTAGAAACGGCAAAGGAATCGGCGGATAGGAGATGCCAAGCATTACACCGCTTAAGAGCCCGAGCAACAAATTTTTCTTTCGTTCCTTTCTCTCTTCGGTTGTTAAAACTATTCTATACTTTTCAAGAAATTTCATTTGTCTTTTTCTTTTTCAACCAAAATCTAATCAAAACAAAAACAATTACTAAGAATGTGAGTGATAAAATGATCATCGAATATTTAGAAAGATAAGAATCAATTAGTTGCAGATTCTCTCCCAATTTAATGCCTAGAAAAATCAGCAGGGCATTCCAAATAAATGAACTTACCCAAGCATAGATAAATGTACGCATCGGTTTAAGACGGTGTACTCCGCAGAAAAAACTGACTACCGCACGAGTGCCTGGGAGAAATCGATTGATTATAATTATATTATAACCGTACCTGTGAAAGAATAGATCGGCTTTAATCAAATATTCTGCTTTGATAAATTTAAATTTTCCTTTGCGAATTATTTTTTCGCCAAAAAATTCACCTATTAGATACATTACAATAAAACCAAGTCCGCTGCCGATACTAGTAAGCAATAATATCGGTATGAAACCAAGAGTTGAATTTGCAATTAAAGTTGCCCCAAAAAGGACAACAAAATCGCTCGGTGAAGGAGGAAAAATATTTTCGACGAAAGCAAAAAAGAAAAGAACAAGATAGATTAGTGCCGGATCGAGAGTGCTGATATAGGAAATTATTTCATGAAGCATTATTTATCTTTTTTAGTTAGAAGAACAACTGCATGGGCAGCACAACCTTCTTGACGACCGACAAATCCTAATTTTTCTGACGTAGTCGCTTTGATGGAAATACGATCAACGTCTACATTTAAAATATTTGCTATAATTTTTCTCATCTCGGGAATAAATATAGAAAGTTTGGGCTCTTCAAGGAGAACCGTTGAATCCACATTTCCAATTTCGTAATGGAAATCGGCCATCAAATAAAAAACATGGTTCAGCAATTGTTTACTGTCGGCATCTTTGTATTTAGGATCGGTATTAGGAAAATGTTTTCCGATATCACCGAGCGCGAGAGCACCAAGGATGGCGTCGCATATCGCATGAAGAAGAACATCGGCGTCGGAATGCCCAAGCAATCCTTTTTCGGAAGGAATTTCAACTCCGCCAAGAATTAATTTACGGTCTGTTGAAAATGGATGGACATCATAACCAAAACCAATTTTAAATTGTGCGCTCAATACCGTACCTCAAATTTAGTGAACTCATTTTTTGATTCGCTCCACTTTATAGATGCGTTTTTCACATCGGCTTGTGAAGGACCTATCTTTATTTTATTGAAAAATTCTTCAATCACTGCCAATTCACCTTCTACAACTGTATAAACTTCTCCGGTATATAAATTTTTTGTATAGCCTTTCAATCCAAATTTCTCAGCAAGTCTAACTACAAAATATCTGAATCCAATTCCTTGGACAAGACCGTTAATTAAAATTTCTGCCCTCTTCATTTGTTATTTTCTTTTCGAAGAATGAATCATAAACTTCGGAAACAATTAAGCCAAGAAAAATCAGCGCACATCCTACCAAACCAAAGTTAGTGATTTTCTCACTTAGTAAAAAGAATGCAAAGATTGCTGCAAAGATCGGCTCGAATGAGTAAATGATTCCCGCTTTTGTAGGACTTACTACTTTTTGAAATTTTGTTTGAAGTCCTATATTAAAAAGTGTTGCGAGGACAGAAGTATAGAGCAATCCGAAAATCAAATATTCTGTGATTGAGATGTGAATTGATTCGATCGAGACTCCCGAGAAAAGGAATGCCGCGATAAAGCTAAGAACAGAGGCAGTGGAAATCTGCATAAGCAGAATTGTCCAGAAATGATTCTTCAACGAGATAACATCGATATAAACTATATGCAGAGCGAAGAAGATGGCACAGATTAGTGTTATTCCATCTCCGAAATTGAAGTTGGCTCCCAGTTCGCCGAGAAAATCTTTTATTGATGTTCCGCCGCTTGATAAAAAAACTATTCCGAAAAAAACTAGAAGTGTTCCAATCATAGAACCTTTTGACGGAAGTTTTTTTTCAATGATCATTTGAAATATTGGAATCATCACAACTAACGATCCGGTCAGAAATCCGGATTTGGTTGCCGATGTATATTTAAGCCCGAGCGTTTGTGTTAAAGAACCAAGGGAAAGGAATAAACCGAGGAACATTCCCGGTAATATAGATTTTAGATCAATCTTAATTTTTCTAACAACCATAATTAAAAGAAGAATTGAAGCTGCAATTCCATAACGGAATGAAACAAAAAGCATACTTGAAATATCGTTAAGGGATTCTTTAATTATTACAAATGTACCGCCCCAGAGAAGCGTCATTAAAAGAAGAGCACCCTCGCCAACATATTTACCGGAAGTTTTTTGAGCAGGGTTATTTATCATCCGCCTTATAGCCAAAACTTTTTAACATGTTCGGATTTGACCGCCACTTCTCCCGTACTTTTACACGCAATTCAAGATAGACTTCGTGATGTAAAAATTTTTCAATGGCTTCACGGGATTCTTGACCCAGCATTTTTATCGCTTCCCCCTTGTTACCGATAATAATCGGTTTCTGTGATTCTTTTTCTACTACAATTTCCGCACTTATAAAGTCTTTAGCATTTTCGCGTTCTTTATACTCGGCAATTAAAACTTCGGTACTGTATGGAATTTCATCTCTGTATCTTTCAAAAACTTTTTCTCGAATGATTTCGGAGACAAAGAACCGTTCGGTTTCGTCGCTCAATTGATCATCGGGATAATATTTTGGATGTTCGGGAAGAAACTCAAGTATTGATTCAGTAACCGAAGAAAGATTAAATCCTTCCGAAGCTGAAATTGGAATTATCTTTTCAAAAATTCCTTTTGCGGATAGATCTTTTATGAGACTTTCAACAACACTTTGATTTGAGAGATCTATCTTATTGATCAGTAATATCTTTTTTAATTGAGTATTCTCAAAAATTTTTGAAACACGTTCATCGGAAAGAGTTTCTGAACCGTTCGGATCTGCTTTGATATCAATAATGAATAAAATCAATTCGGAATCTTTTACTGACTGATAAACATATTCAAGCATTCTCTCCTGTAAAAGATATTCCGGATTTAGAATGCCAGGTGTATCTTGAAAGATAATCTGGTAATCTTCGGCAGAAAGAATTCCTAAAATTTTTTTACGAGTTGTTTGCGGTTTACTTGTTGTGATTGAAAGTTTTTCGCCGATAAGAGCGTTCATTAATGTTGATTTACCAACGTTGGGCTTTCCTATTATAGATACGAATCCCGATTTATGTGACATATTCTTCTTTTTTATTGTGGAGGCAAAAATATCGAAAGTATGACTGATACGCTAATGGACAATTCTCTAGTAATGCATCAGTATTTGTCATGCCCGAACGTTTCTATTGGGCATCCACTATTAGATTTCAGCTAAAAATTTAAGGGGATGGTACTACCGATAGAGAGTCTTTATCTGGGTCGTCGAGGACCATTCTTCGACGAAACTAAGCCTGTCCGGATTTCTCGATGTCAAGGAGTGGTCCTTGACAGCCGGGGGAACGTCAAGCTGACACTGAAGCCCAATATTTTTTAAAAGTTGAAGTTAAGGACTAAAGCTAAAATTATTAACGTCAAGCCGAAACCGAAGCTCATAGCGAACTGCAGCCGAAGCTAATAACTTCCAGCCCCAATAACGCCAAACCCCTTGTTGTAGGTAGCCTGATTTCGTGACAAAGAGTGCATTTACCAGCTCTTGTTTTTTGTTGTCAGAAAATTGATCATCATAAAAGCAGAGTGTTACCGACTAAATAGGATCATAATTAATCATTGAGACGTTTAAATGGTCGGGTGTTGTTTTGACCAGCCCGTCGCTTCTTCGTAAGCGTAACCGATTTGGCAAAGTATTGCCTCAGTCAGAGCCCCACCCATCAGTTGGAAGCCAGGAGGAGGCATTCCATTTTCTGCTTTTCCGCAAGGAAGGGTTAACGACGGAATGCCCGCCAGGTCTGCTGCGTCAGCAAACCGAAAATTAAGCTGCTTACTAAAGTGAGCAATTAGCCCTTCAGACATATTTGCCCTCCATAGTTGTTCGGTAACGCCTTTGACCATTCCACATGCAGGGGCTGCAAAAGCATCTACTGCCGACAAAGCCATACGGAATTTATCGGTGAAATCTTTTTGAAACTGGCGTGCCTTGTTGTATTGTTCGTTGGTTACATGGCTACCTATCTCAAGGAACTCGGCTATGTATTTCCCGTATTCTGTTTTTCTAAGTGGATAGGTCGCTTTGTGTGCTTCATAAGCTTCCCGGGTAGCAATCGTAAACCACGCATTGCCATGTTCTTCTTCTGTCGTTGGTATTTTAAAAGAAACAATGGTTGCCCCCAGCTCCTCCATTTTGCGAACAGCAGCATCAATACAGCTTGCCAATGCAGGATCAACTCCTTTATTAATATATTGATGATCAACACCAATTTTTAAACCTTTCATCCCGTTCCTGATGCCGGCTGATATGTTGGGTGCTTTGCCCGGCAAAGAAGTCGGATCGTTTGGATCAAATCCTGCTATAACTTCCAGCATTAGTGCCGCATCCAAAACAGACCGGCACATCGTTCCCACATGATCAAGAGAGCCAGCAAATGTTAACACCCCATAGCGGCTCACTAATCCGTAAGTAGGCTTAAGGCCTACAATACCGTTAGCAAATGACGGAAAACGTATAGAACCTCCTGTATCAGTCCCTATCGATCCAAAACATAGTCCGGCAGCAGTGGCAACACCCGAACCGCTTGATGATAAACCTGTCCACAGGTCTTCACCCCATGGATTTTTTGGAATTGGTGTGGTGGAATTGTAGCCACCTGTTGCACCTTCGGTAAGATTTAGTTTTCCAAGTATCACTGCCCCTGCATTGTGAAGCCGTTCAACAACAGTTGCGTTGTAGGACGGAATAAAGTTGGCTTTGAATAAATGTCCGCCGGTAGTAGGTGCATTGGTGGTGTATAAAAGATCCTTCACGCCAACAGGTACACCATGCAATGGCCCCCAGTATTTGCCCTCTGCCAACTCTTTATCCAAAGCTTTTGCATCCGTCAATGCATCCTTGCCCATTACAGTAATGTAGCTGTGCAAACGATTGTCTATAGCCGCTATCCTGTCAAGCATTATTTGCGTGAGCTCTTCTGAGGTTATTTTTTTCGTTCGTATCCATTCGGCAACTTCAGCCAATGTCTTATAATGTAAAAATTGCAATTCAAAAGATGATAGTTTTGATTTTTGACTTGTGCAGCTATAAGGAATCCAAAAAGATAAAGCACTTAAACCAATAAGGTTAATTGCCTTGCGTCTTGGCATTTTTTGTCCCGGACACCAATTGGTTTCATTAACATTTCTCATAGCAGTTTATTAAGTTTTTGAGAAGCATATTTAGTTATTGATTTTAAACAGTAATCAAATCTACCACATTCAGCCAGAACTTACATAAGGTTGCCTACAACGGCGTGGTGCTTAAGCCGCAGCCAATAGAAGACAGCTTATTTTGCTTAACTACGCCAATAATTATAAATTTTTTTTACTCTGCAACTTAGAACAGGATAGCCGACACGGAACGACTACCTTTACGACTTCTAAAATGCCGAATGCGTATACGCTGTCGGCTTGAAGAACTTGTTATATGAAGCTGCCCCCTTTATTAATAAGCTCTCAACATTCTGTCTATCCAGGAACAAAAATTTCCTTTCTGTATTTTAATATTCTCCCTACACATTGCGGACATAATTTCAATATGTATTTTATTAATCCATCATAAAAAGCTTTTATCTGTTCCTCTGTTTCAGGCAGTAAATTAACAAAATATTCTCTTATTATCTAAATTGATTTTCGCCTTTGGTTTGATGAGAATATCCCGCCGTCTCTTATCTTCCTGAAACCATCAGGTAATATATGAAGCATAAATCTTCTTATAAATTCTTCCTGTTTCAACTTCATCTGTTTTATCTTTCCTATTCTCTTTATGAAGGTCGTCGAGGACCATTCCTCGACGAAACTAAGCCTGTCCGGATTTCTCGATGTCAAGGAGTGGTCCTTGACAGCCGGGGGAATGACTGATACGCTAATGATGAAGTTATAGAAATGAACTGCTTTAAAACATTCACATATGTGAAGCATAGCAACATGTGTTTGCAAATTTTAATGCGAAATGCTGTTCAGCTTCTTCGTAAAGTTTTTGTGAGATTCAAATGTGAAATAAGCAGTTACTAAAAGAACTAAAGATAAAACTGAAATTACAAGTATTACACTCGGATTAGAAAAGATGCTTTGAAGCGCAGTTAAATTTTGGTTGAACAATTCTTTCGCCTTGTCCGCATAAGGGGCAATTGCAGACGGAGAATTGTTTTTTTTATATGCTTGGAATGCGGCGATTAGAACGGCAACTACTCCTAAAGAAAAAATAGAAATTATAGTTATGAAGAAATAATTAACACTTGGTTTGACTGCCTTCTTAGCCGCGGCAATTGCCTTCATTACATTATCTGTAAAATTGCCGGATGTATGCTCAACTTCCATCTGGTGCAATGAATTGTCAACCATTCTGAGCGCCTGTAATTTTGCAATCAGCTTGGCGTCTTTTTCCATTTCATTCTTTACCATTTCAACTTCGGAAGAATCCAATTCTCCGTCTATATACTTATTCAAAATTTCATCTGTTACATTGCTCATAACATTTCCTCCTGATAATTATGCTTAAGAAGAAGGTCCTTCAAAGCATTACGCGATCTGTGTAATAAAACTTTTGTATTAACAAGCGATGTTCCCATTACCTGGCTAATTTCGCTGAGCGACATTCCATCCATATAAAACAATATAACAACCAGGGCGCCCCGAACCGGAAGTTTATCTACCATCTTCAATACATACTGCCGGGAATTATCAACCGTACTGTAAACTTCATTGTCGTGACTTGCAAGATCAAATTCGTCGTCAATTGAACTCATCTCAAGTTCAATCTTTCTTCTCTTAGAAGCGATTACAGTCAATCCCGTGTTGTAAACTATTTTATAAAGCCATGTTGAAAATTTAGCATCCTGCCGGAAACCTTTCAGCGAATTAAATGCTTTTAGAAAACTATCCTGAAGCGCTTCTTCGGCATCCATTTCATTCTTTAGCAACCGTCTGAGTAGTGAAAACGCTCTATCTTTATATCGGTTGACCAAAAGAGAGTAATCAGAACTATTCCCTCTGTTGATCGAATCTATTATTTCTATGTCGCTTAAGTGTTTCATTACTGCATTAGACCTTATAACATATTACAAGGTTACACTTTTCTTTAAATATTATTTGTAACCTTTTGAATGTGTAAACAAGTCCAAAGAAGTGAACGAATAAATCTGTTCTTAAAATAACAGAATCTGGCAAAAGAAAAATAAAAATGATTGTAACCTTACTGTTAGAGTTTCAGTCAAAAGAATAAAACAACAAAAGGAGGATAAAATGGAAGAGTTAATACCTATTATAATGTTCTTAGTGGTCGGATTGGTACTGGTGACATTTATCTATTTCCGCTCTAGAGAAAAGCAGATGATGATTGAAAAAGGATTATCCATCGAACAAATGATGGAACTCCTTAGAACAAAACGCGATCCTTATCTAATGCTAAAGCTTGGAATCATTACATTATTTGTCGGTCTTGGAATAGGATTGGGATTTCTATTTCAACAGTGGTTCGGATATCAATTCCAGGTTGGTTCTGGTGCCGATAGATGGATGGATCATAACGAAGATGGCAGGTGGATGGGATTCTGGGTTGTTTTTATGACCGGCTTAGGATTTGTAACCGCTTTCTTATCGACCAGAAAACTGAAAAACGGAAATTAATATTAAATTGTCAATCTGAACGAAGTGAAGATTCTCATTAAAAAAGAGATACTTCGCTTCGTTCAGTTTTAAAGATTATGCAAGTTCGTGTTCTTCAAGCCAATGTTGTGAATCAATAGCCGCCATGCAACCGGTTCCCGCAGCGGTAACTGCCTGTCTGTAAGTTTTATCAGCAACATCACCCGCAGCAAAGACACCTTCAATGTTTGTTTGTGTTGTTCCCGGTTTTACAATTAAGTAACCGGTTTCATCCATATCTAAAATTCCTTTAAACAATGATGTATTTGGCTGATGACCGATAGCCATAAAAATTCCGTCTGCCGGAATTTCCCATGTTGAACCGTCCTTTGTGTTTTCAAGCTTCGCACCGGTAACAACTTTTTTACCGTTCTCATCTTTGCCGAGAACTTCCTTTATTACGGCGTTCGTTATAAACTTTACTTTAGGATTTTTCTGGGCTCGATCAATCATAATTTTTGATGCACGGAATTCTTCACGACGGTGAATTAGTGTAACTTCGGATGCAAATTTTGTTAAATATGATGCTTCTTCAAACGCTGTATCTCCGCCGCCAACTACAAGCACTTTCAAACCTTTAAAGAAAAAACCATCGCAAGTAGCACACGCAGAAACACCATAACCCATATATTTCTTTTCACTTTCGATGTTCAGAAGTTTTGCCGATGCACCTGTTGAAATAATCACAGAATCAGCTGTATAGATTTCATCTTCTGCTTTGATTGTAAAAGGTCTTTTCGAAAAATCAACTTCGGTTACATTTTTGAAAAAGCATTTTGCACCAAACCGTTGAACCTGTTTACGCATTATATCCATCAATTCCGGACCTTGAATTCCATGTTCGAAACCGGGAAAATTTTCAACTTCTGTTGTAATTGTTAATTGTCCGCCCGGCTGCATTCCTTCCAAAACAATCGGATTTAGATTTGCACGCGAAGTATAGAGGGCTGCTGTTAATCCTGCTGGACCTGAACCGATAATTATTACTTTATGATGATTGTCAGACATTAATTTATCTCCAAAATTTTACTGAACAAAATTACCTAAACAACATGAATTATAATAATTATTAGATGGGATTATTGTCTATAGGATTCATTTAATCTAACGATATGATTTACGAAAGCGATTTCAGGAAAGCGGCGTTCCGCTTCAATCCGCTTAATTTTGCACGTTTTATTGGGCTTGTTTCAAATCTTTTTTTGAATGATTCAGGGGTCATTTCTTCAATTTTATCAAACGGAATTTCTTTATTCCCTGCCGGTTCAAATTCTTTCTGATTAGTAAGAACAGAAAATTTATTATTCCAGGGACAGACATCCTGGCAGATATCGCAGCCGAAGATCCAGTCATCAAATTGGTCTTTAAATGTATTCGGAATCTCTCCTTTATTCTCAATAGTCAAGAATGAAATACATTTGTTCGCATCAACTACATATTCATTAGCAATTGCTTTTGTGGGACATGCGTCAATACAAGCTGTGCATGAGCCGCAGAAATCGGCAACAGGTTTGTTGTAATCAAATTCATAATTAGTAATAACTGTTGAAAGAAAAACCCAGCTTCCCATTTCCCGTGTTATAATATTAGTGTGCTTGCCAAGCCAGCCGATTCCCGCACGTTCTGCCCAGACTTTATCCATAACAGGACCGGTATCAACATAAGTGAGACAATCAAAATCCGGGTCGATCTTCCGCAATTCTTTTTTAAACAGCTCAAGTTTTTCCCAAATAATTATATGATAATCTTTTCCCCATGCATATCTCGAGACTTTACCCGATCTGTTTGATAATTTTGATTTAATTGAGTGATGATGATTTGTGTTGTAATTCATCGCAAGAGAAATAACACTTCGCGCTTTCAGTAAAATGTTTTTTACGTCAAGCCGTTTTTCAAAATTGCGCGCCATGTAATCCATCGTTGCATGATAACCCTTATCAAGCCATTCTTTCAAATGCTCGGATTCTTTTGTGAGTGTTTGAGCAGGAGTAAAACCAACAAGATCAAATCCAAGTTCTTTTGCTTTTTCAATTACGATTTGGTTTGTTAGTTTCATATTGGAAGTGACTGAGTAACTGAGTGATTGAGTTCTTGAGTGTCTAAGATTGAATCATTTCTTCTTTCCTTTATTCCTTTTTCTTCTTTCATCATTCACTACCATCTCAATTTTTTCTCATAAACTTGAATATGTACTTCATCACCTAAAATTTTTACCGGATAGGAATCCAACCCGGCAACTGCATTTGGCACTCTGCCGGTTTTAAGATCGAACTGCCAGCCATGTGCGGGGCATTCAACTTTTCCGTCTTCAATAAAACCATCGTATATAATTGCCGCTTTTTGATGAATGCACATATTGCTAAGCGCATAAACTTTTCCATCTACTTTGAAAACCGCTATATCAACATCATTTACAAAAAATCTTTGTCCAATTTTTTCTTTTAGATCGGAATACTTGCATACTTTAAAGAAGCCATCAAGTTCGTTCATTTAATCATCTCGGTATAAACTTCATCAATAGAAAATCCCTTGTTCGATTCGGCAACTGTAGCCATGACAACTTCCGGGTCATGTTCAAAAAACAAATTCCAATTCTCTTCAACGGCTTGAGGAAGAATTTTTCTCTTTTCTTGAACGGTTACAAGCGGCTGCAAATCATAGCCCATCACATAAGGAATTGGAATGTGCGATGTAAACGGGAATAAATCTCCGCAGTAAAGAATTGTATTCGATGAATCATATATCTTTATCATCTGCTGAAAAGATGTATGCCCGTTAATAGTTAGAAAATCAATTTCGTCATCAAAAGAAACATCACCCTCTACAAAGTGAAGCAATCCTTCTTTGTGTAACGGCATAAACCTATTTTGAATAAAACTTCCTCGGTCGCGGTCAGTTGGATTCATCGCCCATTCAAAATGTTTTTTCTGCACATAATACTTTGCGTTAGGAAATGCCGGAATCCAATTTCCATCTTTCAGAACTGTTGAGCCGCCGGTATGATCGAAATGAAGATGAGTTAGAAGAACGTCGGTAATTTCATCGGGCTTTATTCCAAGTTTAATAAAAGAATTATTTAATGTATTCTCGGTTTGATCTAAGCGGTATATCTTCTCAAATTTTTCATCCCAATCCGAACCGATACCCGTATCGATCATTATCTTACGCTTCCCATTTACCAATAAGAGATTTCTTGCGTTCAATGTTACACGGTTAAGATCGTCTGCCGGATTGAATTTACTCCAGAGCGGTTTTGGTATAATTCCGAACATTGCCCCGCCGTCCAGACCAAACGAGCCTGTTTCTATAACATTTAATTCATATTTACCGATTTTCATCTTTTAGCTTTATGATTATTTTGAAATTGATATCTTTGAGTGAAAGTTACAAATAAGTAAGGATATTTTTATGAACAACAAACCTACTAATGAATTTGTTCACCAATTTGCAGTAATTGCTGTTGTCTTTATTACAGCCGTACTACTTGTAAATTGTCTAACTGTTAATCCGGTTATAGCTCAATCAAGTAAAGAATTAAAAGTAATGACTTTTAATATCCGTTACGGAACTGCAAATGATGGAGAGAACAGTTGGCAGTTTAGAAAAGATAATGTTGTGAAGACAATCAAAAATTTCGGACCGGATCTGTTTGGAGTGCAGGAAGCACTTCAAATTCAGATCAATGAATTTCTTAATCAAATGCCTGAATATTCCTATTTAGGAGTTGGGAGAGATGATGGTAAATCAGAAGGCGAACATTCATCAATCTTTTACTTAAAGAAACGGTTCGATGTTGATTCAACCGGAACATTTTGGTTTTCCGAAACGCCAAACATT
Source organism: Ignavibacteriales bacterium (assembly GCA_026390795.1). Classification (NCBI taxonomy): domain Bacteria; kingdom Pseudomonadati; phylum Ignavibacteriota; class Ignavibacteria; order Ignavibacteriales; species Ignavibacteriales bacterium. The sequence continues at coordinate 2,384,295 of JAPLFG010000003.1, read as the reverse complement.
GTTGCTTCAAAAAGCTGGGGAAATAATATAACACGCATTTGCACATGGACACGTTTGAAAGATAAAATTTCCGGTAAAACGTTTTACATGTTTAATGTTCATCTCGATCATGAGTCGCAGCCGTCTCGTGAAAAAAGTACCCTACTACTCATGAAACGAATTTCCGAAAAAACATTGCCCGTGATTCTTACCGGAGATTTCAATTGCGGAGATGATAATCCCGCAATAAAAACAATTCTTTCATCGGGAATGATTGATACGTACCACAAACTTCATGTTAAGCAACCAAACGAAGGAACATTTAACTCATTCAAGGGAGAGATAACCGGAGATAAGATTGATTTTATTTTTGTATCAACTGGTTTTGATGTAAAAAAATCTGAAATAATTAGAACAAACTATGATGGCAAATATCCATCGGATCATTTTCCGGTGAGCACGATTATCGAATTGGAGTAAAGTTATCGGGAAGGTTAAACAAAGAACAATTCTCATCACTGCCCGGTCAGAAGAATTGTTCTATATTTGTTTCGTATTGAATATTATTTTTACGGAGCTTTATGATCTACAGGGGAATGTTAACGGCGCTTATTGTGTTATTAATTATTGCGTGCTCCATTAGGGCGCAATCTTTAAAAATTGTTATGATTCTCGACTCTAATCTTTTCGAACTTGAGGATGGCAGAAAAATTAAACTTGCCGGAATCGACGCACCCCAATTAAATAATCCTATACCGCTCTTCGCGGAAACAGCAAAACAAGCAATAACATATCACACAGAAACTATCCTAAAAAGGAGAGTTGTGGTACAATCCATTTCCAAAGCTGATTCAAATGAGTATGAGTTTGTTTATCTCTGGTTAGAGTATCCTCTGGAAAATTTAGACTTCAACCAAAAATTCTTAGAAAGAGGTTTCGGAAAATTTATTAACAATGTTGATTCAACTAAAACAGCATCCTTAATGAATGCAGAAAAATACGCGAAGGAAAACAATGAAGGGATTTGGGAATATTACAAACAGAATGTTTCAGACACACTAGACGGAGATTTGAGAGATTCAAAGACTGCTCAAATAATAAATATTGATTCAACCGGAATAAAGATCATTCTCAAACCACGACCGCTTCACGTCTCTATACCGCTTGAATTGTTTGTAGGTTCAGCAACAACGTTAGTAACTTCTTTGGCGAGTGGTTTACTTTACGCGGCAGTAATTAGGGAACATGGGGAGTATGCAGGACTTGGTGCAGCTCTTTTTGGTATTGCAATAGGGTACGTTTTTGGATTTCCTTCTGGCGTCTACCTTGTTGCGAGTCATGATAATCCAAATCTTTCTTACCTAGCTACATTAGGATCTAGTTTAGTCATGACTCTTATAACCAGTGGAATAGCTGCTGCATATACGGGAGAAGAACGCACTCACTTTACTCGTTACATTGCAGCTTTTTCACCGATTATCGGCACGTTATTGTATGTTCACGTATTCCCTCCTGCGCCCCCGACTAAAGAAGAATTGATGAAGCAGAATTTTGGTTACAAGAAAATTGACAGCTTCAAAGATTTTTACGATGCCGGAATGAGTTTCAGAATGGAACTGATGAGAATTTATTTTTAATTAGAGAGCGGCTGATGAACCGTTACACATCAGTAGCTAAATTGGTAATCCGTTGGCTTGCATAATCTTTAGTGCGTTGGTTGTGGGACAAGGTCCATTCTTAAGTTTATAATCAAACAACATAATTTTATCCAAAACTTCTTCACGAAAATGGTAATTAGATATGGAGGGAATTTCTTCAGCTAGTTTCACTAGCTCGAGATCATGCGTTGAGATCAAACCGCTTCCGTTTTTATCAGCCAGAACTTTGATAATTGCCCGGCTCCCTTGCAAACGTTCAATGTTATTTGTGCCTTTAAAAATTTCATCTATCAAAAAAAGAATAGGTATCTCGTTCGGTATCTCAATTTTATCTAACAAATCCCTTAGTCTTTTAACTTCCGCATAAAAATAAGAAATTCCATCAATCACAGAATCACTTACTCTTATGCAAGTAAAAATTCTTACCATTGATAACGAAAATGACTCAGCGTAAACCGGCGCCCCTGAGTAAGCAAGAGATATATTGATTCCTACCGTTCTTAAGAATGTACTTTTACCAGACATATTTGAGCCGGTTATTATAGAGATGTCTCCAACATCATGTATTTGAAAATTATTAGTTACATTCTTTTCGTGGTTAATCAGCGGGTGCCCCATTCCCTTTGTAGTAAATTCAAGTTTGTTATCTTTACCGATGCGCGGAAATGAATAATCCGGATTTATATATGCAAAATTTGCTATCGATACAAAAGCTTCTAATTTATGCCAGACATCTAACCAAATTGGAAGATTTTTCACAATCCCTTTTTTATAAACTTCAACGCAGTACGCCAAATAATAGTCAATTGGGCAGATCAGCATAAAAAGGAACCAGACAACTGGATTTGATCTCATTGATAATAATGAGAGTACACTGTTTATCTTATTGAGTTGCTTTGTTGGACTTTTCGTTTTACCTGAGAGTGGGCTACATAAATCAGATAAATTTTTACGGGCACCAAATTTATAATTCTCAATAAATGAAAGAATGCCAATTACTTTTCTGAATTGATCATTTATTATTTCTGCTTCAGATGAGGACGCTTTAATAAGTTTGCTATTTAAATTGTAAGAGACAAAATAAAAGAATGTTGTATATAGATAGAATGTCGGCATAATTCCAAGAATTGCTAGTATAATGAATACGAGATTCGCAGCACATATCAATCCTAGAATAATCAGCATTTTTTTAATTTGATTAGTTTTTTCGGATTCAGCTAGCCAGTTAAGAAGTGCTTCTGTATTAATATCATCCTTAGCAGAGAGTGAATTTGTTAGAATAAATTTGTTTCTAAAGTGGGAGAGACTTAACAATTCATTCACCAAATTTTGCCGATGGATTACTTCATTTCTACCATGTGGATTTTCAATTAATAATTTTTTTAAGAGTTGACTTCCCTCAGTAGATTTCGAAAAATCCAGCAATTGGTGAAGTGACCTGGGGCCTGTCAGATCCAAATCTATTTCTATAGGTGAGATATCGCTTTGAGAAAATATTTTTTCTGCGGGTATATTCTGCCAATCGAGAATGGCACGTGCCAGATAAGATTTTTTTATCTCTATCCATTTCCGGATTATTGAGACAGCATAAATTGTCCGGTTATGAAAAATAGTTATAACAATAAATAAACCTATAGATGGTATAAGACTAAGCAGAGAAAATGTTTTTAGATTTAGAAAGAAGAGAGATAAATAAAGCACAAGTCCAGTAAGAAAGACCGACAATCGGATCCACCCAAAGTTTGAATTTTTACGCTGCAATTTTTCTAATAACTGTGAGGACTTAAGAATGGTCTTTTCAAATTCATGAAGTCTTTTCTTACGCTTGTCGGAATTAGTCATTTAATAGAATGGTTATTAAGAAATATTATTTATCAAAAAGGCATCATTCGATGCCTTTTTGATAAATCGGAATAATTTTTTTTACCTTCCCAATCCATCCAAATAATCTTTTCTTTTCAACAATGTTTCTTCATCTTCAACATGTTTTGGATCTGGGATACAGCAATCAACTGGACAAACAGCGGCACATTGCGGTTCATCATGGAATCCTTTGCATTCGGTACATTTATCGGGAACTATATAGAAAAAATCTTTGGAGAAAAATCCGTCTGCACCGGAGGGAGCTGCATCTCCATCACCATAAGTTGTTGCACCTAATTTCCATTGTGCGCCGCCCTCGTAAATAGCCGTATTAGGGCATTCGGGTTCACATGCGCCGCAATTAATACATTCGTCTGTTATCATTATTGCCATAACTGGCCTCCTTATTTATTAAAAAATTTAACTGTTGAGTTCAATTTTTGGAATTAACTTCCAAATTTTCTTTGGATCTTCAATTATAGAATTTTCGGATATGGATTTAATTAGTACATCTATTTCGATCAACAGCTTATCAATCTTTATTTCTCTGTATGACGGATTAAAATTCCTCAGTTTCTTTGTTCCTTTCAAAAACTGACTTAAAGAACCTTTGTAATTTCCGGATAGAAGATGAAAACATCCAACTGAAATCTGAACCATTCCCTGGAAGAACAATCTTTCTTCCCGATCGCAAATAACCCAACAATCTTCAAAAAAGTCGTGAGCCGAAAAAAATTCGGCTTCATTAAATAAACTGATGCCTTTAGAAATTTCTATCAATGCGGTTGAAATAATACTAAAACAAGGCTAGAACTTCAAGACAAATAAGACTTTTATGAAAGGAATTTACCAGCTTCCACTTGAGCCGCCGCCGCCAAAAGAGCCGCCACCCCCGGAAAAACCGCCAAAACCGCCACTTCCGCCAAATCCGCCGCCGCCGCCCCAGCTACCGCGGTTTCCTCCGCCTCCCATTGAACCAAGAATAATCCACGGCAAAAGACCACCGCCACCGCCTTTACCACCTTTCTTAAATAGCGAAGTTATGAAAATTATCAATATGATTATGAAAATAAACGGAAATCCCTTTCCTTTACTTCCTTTTTCTTTAACGTCACCTTTGTACTCACCGCGCGAAGCAGCCATTATTGCATTTAGTCCTGCGGCTATTCCGGAATAATAATCGCCCTGCTTAAAATATGGACGGACTTCATTTCTTTGAATAGAACTTGTTAGAGCGTCCGTAAGAACACCTTCTAAACCATAACCAACTTCGATTCTCATTTTGCGATCGTCTTTAGAAACAAAAAATAGAACACCGTTGTTATTTTTCTTCGATCCGATTTGATTCTTAGTTGCAGTCTCGTAAGTATAACTCTCAAGTGAATAACCATCAAGATTTGAGATCATAATAAAAACTATTTGGTTGGAAGTTGAATCATCAAAACGTTTGAGTGATGAATTAAGTGTGTAGAGTTCAGAGCTCGAAAGAGTATTGGTGAAATCATTAGCATAATTTTTTAAAACCGGAATTTCTACTTGAGCTATTGTTAATATAACCGGTAATAAGAAGAAGAAAATTATTTTTTTCATTTATCTCTCTTTATCATAAACTCTACACATATCATTTAGAATTGAACTTTGGGAGCTTGTTCCGAGCCGGCAGCTGCCTTAAAATATTCTTTCTCTTTGAACCCGCCAAAATTAGCTATGAATACGCCGGGAAATCTTTTGATTGCGGTATTATATTCGGTTGCAACTTGATTATACTTTTGTCTTTCCACAGTTATACGATTTTCCGTTCCTTCTAATTGAGATTGAAGCTGTAAGAAATTCTCATTTGCTTTTAATTGAGGATAATTTTCAGATACTACTAGTAACCGTGAGAGAGCGCTTCCTAAACCGTCCTGCGCCTGCTGGAATTTTTGTATTGCGGCAGGATCGCTAAGTTGATCTGAAGTAAGTTTTATCTGTCCAACTTTTGCGCGTGCTTCTGTAACTGCTGTATAAGTTTCTTTTTCAAAATTAGCGACACCTTTAACTGTAGCAACTAAATTTGGAACTAGATCAGCTCTTCGTTGATAAACATTTTCAACCTGACCCCATGCAGACTTAACACTTTCGTTCAATCCAACAAAGCTATTGTATTTACCGGTTCCCCATGATATGATTAAAAAAACAATAATGATTAATCCACCAGCAATCCCCAATCCGATCTTTAGACCTTTGCTCATTTATCCTCCTTTATTAAAAAGTGTAGAGTTTACAGTTAACAATATATTGTAATTTTTTAACTAATAACGGAAAGCCGATGATTCTTATCTAATTTGTTAAACTTCTCATAGGAGCCGGAATTCTTCCGCCGCGTCCTACAAATCCGGCACTGCTAATAGTTCTTACTTCCATTATAGGAGCTTTTCCAAGTAATCCGCCGTAATCAACCATATCACCAACTTTCTTACCGTACGCGGGAATAATTCTTACTGCTGTCGTTTTATCATTAATAATTCCGATTGCTGCTTCATCAGCTATTATTCCGGCAATTGTAGTCGCGGCTGTATCACCCGGTACAGCAATCATATCTAGACCAACCGAACAGACTGCAGTCATTGCTTCTAATTTTTCCAGAGATAGATTTCCTGCTTGTACAGCGCGTATCATTCCCATATCCTCACTAACCGGTATAAAGGCACCGCTCATGCCGCCTACAGACGAACTAGCCATCAATCCGGCTTTCTTAACTGAATCATTCAACATAGCCAGAGCTGCAGTTGTTCCGGGTGCGCCAACATCTTCGACACCCATCGCAATCAAAATATCTCCGATACTATCTCCTTCGGCGGGAGTTGGAGCTAATGAAATATCAACAATTCCAAATGGGATACCATGCTTTTCGGCAACTTTTCTACCAATTAGCTCACCGGCACGGGTAATCTTGAAAATTGTTCTTTTGATTACTTCAGATAATTGCTGTAAATCTACTTGGCCCGCTTCTTTAATTGCTTCTAGAACTACACCTGGACCGCTGATACCGACATTGAGAACAATCTCCGGTTCGCTTACTCCGTGGAACGCACCGGCAACAAATGGATTATCCTCAACAGCATTTGCAAATACAACAAGTTTTGCGCACCCAATTGAATCATGGTCTTTCGTTTTTTCAGCCGTTAGTTTAATTACTTCGCTCATCATATTTACTGCATCCATGTTTATGCCGGCTTTTGTTGAGCCGATATTAACACTTGAACAAACACGTTTTGTCTGCGACAGTGCAAAGGGAATTGATTTGATAAGTTCACTCTCTCCGTTTGTCATTCCTTTTTGTACAAGAGCAGAGTAACCGGCAATGTAATCTATTCCAATTTCTTCAGCGGCTTGATCTAAAGTTTTTGCAATCTCAATAAATTCCTCCATGTTGCATGCATCAAAAGGAATTGAGATTGGTGTAACTGAAACTCTTTTATTCGCTATCGAAATTCCATATTGTGCTTCTACTTCTCTAGCAAGTTTAACATGTTGACTTCCGAAACGTAGAATTTTATCATAGATTTTTTGTTTTGTTACTTCAATGTTGCGGTCGTAACAATCGCGCAAACTAATTCCCATTGTAACAGTTCTTATATCGAAATGTTCAATCTCCGTCATTCTGATTGTTTCGAGTATCTCCTCGAATTCGTATGGCATATTTTACTGTTCCTTTTGATTGATAATCGTGAAAAATGAAACGTAAATTGTTAGACGATCTAAATCATCTTGCGTTTCACTCAAATCGCTTCGGTTCAAATTCTATGCATGAATCTGAATACATCTTCATGCTGCAAATAAATTTTTACCTTTAATAATTCGGCAACTTTACTCATTTCTTCCTGGATTTCTTTCAAATCTTTTTTAGATGAAGTGATATCAATGACCATGATCATAGTAAAAAAATCACCAAGAAGTTTTTGGCTAAGGTCTTGGATATCGCAATTGGCATCACCGAGTGCTTTTGTAACCCCGGCAACTATTCCCGGCTGGTTCAGACCAAAAGAGGTTAGTATAACGCGGCCCGATGAAACTTCTCCCTTTTCAAACTTGTAATCACCACTCAAGGCTTCAACACGGCTGCGTACAAGTTCTTTAACAGCTTCGGGTGTAATTTGATCACCCAATTCATTAATTGCTTCGAAAGTAATTTTTCTTATTTCGTCTTCTGAAAGCTTCACAGTTTAGTACCCTTATATTCGTTCTGTAGAAATCGTAATGACTTATTAGAAATTTCTAAATTTTTCTCAATTGCAGAATCTTCTCCATTCTGAATAGCGCCTCTGTAAAAACGGAGCCACAATAGTTCTCCGACAACAATCCCGTCAAAAGCTCTCTTTTCAACGAATGAATTAATAGTCCAGTAACCGGAGAGCACGTTCCAGCCCAAAGATAGAAGTCCCGGTAAGAATTTTCCGGTATATATTGCACCTGCACCGGGCAAAATATATGAAATTACCTTTGCAAATGTTACAGAAACTTTGGCTTTGTCGGTTCTTTCTGCTAATAATTTCAGTTCGTGATTAGAATTTATTTTTGCAAATGTTCTGGCAGCGCTTTTCCAGTCATCGGACAACATGAAAGCCCATCCGCGCCAATAATTAATAGTATCGGCTTTAGCAACAAACCTTTCATCTTTTTCCAGATCATCGCACAATTGAAGAGCTCTATCAATTGTCCGCCGTATGATATTTGTGCGGATAATTTCTGTTTTAGTTTGGAAGATCTCGTCGTTGTTGCTGGCATTTAATTCGGCGTAAGAAAAATACTTAACGGCATCATCGAACTTTGCACCGGCTTTATAGCTTTCACCAATTTTTAAATTTGCTTCGTACTGATATGTTTTAGTCGAATCGAAAAATAAGAGCCGTTTATATTCTGTGATTGCATCGAAATATTTTTCATTGCCGAATAACCCGTCTGCATAATTCAATTGGCTTGATAAATTATCTTGCCCTCTAAGAATGTTAAAAACCAAAACGAATGACAATATGGTGATAGTCCGGATTTTCATTTTAAAGATCTATCTGCGGTAAGAAATAATTTCTTTGTTCGAAGTAAAATCTTACTTCTTTATCAAAGTCGAAACGAATCCGTGCATTATAAATTTGAGCCGATGCCGCCGAACCGTAAATATTTCCTCCGTAAAAAAATGCTGTTAGACCCGTGAATAACCATCCCCTAAATTGATGCTCGGCTTTAAAATTTGTGTAGGCAAGATAAGCCGATAATGCTGTTGTGACTAAAGCGGTAATTCCATCACCAATCTCTCCGGTATATATTTTTCCCGCACCCGGAAGTAATGTGGATAGTATTGTGGCAGTCGTTGGACTCTTATGCAATGGAAATTTTTTCTGTATGTAAAATTTTGCAACCTGCGATTGTACAGAATCCGGGAATGATTCCAGCAATACATTTTCGTCCGGAAGTTCGGTATTATCAAAGAAATATGTTGTGAATTTCAATCGGTTGATCTCTTTCTTATACTTTTGCGATATATAGACATTCTGATCAGCGAGATAACGAAATGCTTTAAAATCATTTTGAAAAAAATTGGATTCATAAAACATCAAACGCGCTTCGGATGAAATTGCCAGACTAAAAAATAATCCTTTAAAATTATCGGCAGCTTCTGCAAACATTCCCATTTTATAAAGACAATTTGAAAGCCTAAACTGAATTGTATCATTGCTGCTGATTTGAAGAAATTCTTTGAATTCATTTGCGGCACGTAGGTAATCTTTATCTTTATATAAATAATTGCCGAACTGCAATCGTTTATCCGGTGAGAAGTAATTACCGCCGCTTATTGGTTGACTATAACTGTTCACTAGCGGAATCATTAACAATATAATCCAGAGAAGGTCCGAATAAGTTCTAAAAGCAAGTATTTTTTCAATGGTTGATTGAATCACGATGAGATTATAATTTTATTTTTGCTGAATGAAGCGTGTAATTATAAACCGGGTCCAAATATTTTTTAATTGGAAGCAATTGATAATGATTCGATCCTTTGAAAAAATTTATATCACGTGTAAACCGGTCGGCAAACATAAGTGTTCCTTTAAAAATACTAGTTTCCTTGATAGCTTGCAGATAGAATGCTGAACATGACGGTGAGAATGCGCAATTATCGCCGTCAAGATCAGAAACAAAAAAGTAATAAGTATTTCTTGCAACCGAAAGAATTGATAAGCCGAAATTTGATTTATCAATTGAATAATCGTGATGTTGATAGGCGGGAAGCTCATAAGAAACTTGTTGAGATTCCCACTTCACCCAATCTGACTGAGCCGATAACAGAGCCGCACTCAAGAAAAAAAATAGTAAAAATGATTTCATTTTATGCAACTCTGTTTCATGGTCAATTTAATATTTAATTAGGCCTCTGAAATATTATTCTTGTTGGTCATTGCGAGGAATGAAATAACGAAGCAATTTCAATTTCGACTGAAAATGTTATCTTTAGTTTGCTTCACTTCGTTCGCAAAGACAATTATTAAAATTTTTTAGATGTTTCTTATAATTAATCTTTCAACAATTCACGTGCAATTACTATTCTCTGAATTTCCGAAGTCCCTTCATATATTTCAGTAATCTTCGAATCGCGTAGATATCTCTCCACCAAATATTCTCTTACGAAACCGTAACCGCCATGTATTTGAATAGCTTCAAGAGCGCATTCAACGGCAATCTTTGAAGCGTACAATTTAGCCATGGCAGATTCTTTAACGTATTTTTTACCGGCATCTTTAAGTGCAGCGGCTTGAAGAGTTAATAATTTTGCTGCTTCGACTTTTGTGGCCATATCGGCAAGCTTAAATTGAATTGCCTGATGATGTGCTATTTCCGTACCGAATGCTTTTCTGGTTTTAGCATATTTAGTTGCCGCATCAAGCGCACCTTCAGCAATTCCAACGGCTTGAGAAGCAATTCCAATTCTTCCGCCGTTGAGAGTATTCATTGCAAAATTAAAGCCTTTACCAACTTCCCAAATTACATTTTCTTCGGGCACCCGGCAATTTTCAAAAGTTAATGAACATGTATCGCTGCTTCGGATTCCCATTTTATCTTCTTTAACACCATGCCCAAAACCGGGCGTTCCTTTTTCAACAAGGAAAGTTGTAATTCCATGATGAGCTTTTTCTTTATCGGTTTGTGTAACCACTAAATAATAATCAGCGGAAATTCCATTTGTTATCCAATTCTTCATTCCGTTTATTACCCAGTGATTTCCGTCTTTATGGGCGGCAGTATTTTGTTTTGTAGCATCGCTTCCCGCTTCCGGCTCCGACAAAGCAAAAGCGCCAAGTTTCTCTCCTCGTGCAAGAGGTTTTAAATATTTTTCTTTGAGAAAATCACTTCCCCATTTTTCCAATCCATAACAGACTAATGAATTATTAACAGACATAATTACACCGAGACTTGCATCAACTTTAGAAAGCTCAATCATTGCCAAAACATAACTTATTGTATCCATCCCGGCACCGTCATACTGAGGTGAAACCATCATTCCCATAAATCCAAGCTCACCAAGTTTTTTAACTATTTCTGCCGGATACTTTGCTTCTTTATCGCGTTCTATTTGGGATGGTGCAATTTCTGATTCAGCAAACTCACGCGCGGTTTGCTGAATCATTATTTGATCTTCTGTGAATTCAAAATTCATTATTTCTCCACAATTTGATTTATTTTTTTAATTCGGTTGCAAACTAAAGAATGCCGTTCCAAATTTCAATTTTTCTTGATAGAAACAACAAATGAAGCACCCAACCGAAAATGTTTTTTATTTTTGACGATTTGTTGCTTTTTTAATTTGTAACGAAGCTACTTTGTCACTTTGTCGCTTCATACTTATATTTGCGGTAGATGAACAAAGAAGAAAAAAAAATAGGACTAAAAGGCTTTACTTTAACGGAACTTCAAGAATATTTCGTTTCGATCGGTGAATCAAGATTCCGTGCTCAGCAAGTTTTTAATTGGATGTATAACCATCTGTGTACAAATTTTTCAGAGATGCAGAACATCTCAAAAGAACTACGAATTAAACTCGCGGACAATTGTATTCTACAAACTCTGAAATTGGTGACAACACAAGGATCAGCATCAAGCGGGACTAAGAAATATCTTTTTTCAACTTATGATGATAGGAAAATTGAATCTGTTGTTATTCCCGAAAAAGATAGAAATACTCTCTGCATTTCAACTCAAGTCGGCTGTCCGCTTGATTGTAAATTCTGTGCGACGGGATTAATGGGATACAAAAGGAATTTGTCAACGGGTGAAATTGTAGATCAATATCTTCTAACAGCAAAAGAATATGGCAAAGAAAAGATAACAAACATTGTTTACATGGGAATGGGTGAACCTCTTTTAAATTATGAAGCTACTTTAAAATCGGTAGAAATTTTTACTCACGAACTTACAAAAGGATTAAGCCGCAAACGAATTACTGTTTCTACATCTGGCATAGCCAATAAAATCAGAGATCTAGCTGATAGAAACTTGCGCGTCAAGCTTGCATTTTCCCTCCACTCGGCTTTTGAAGATGTGCGTTCAGTAATTATGCCAATCAATAAAAAATATTCTCTTAAAGAAAATGTTGAAGCACTGAAATTCTATGCTAAAAAAACAAAAACACGCATTACGTTTGAATATACAATGCTGAAAGATATAAACGACCGCGATAAGGATGTGAAAGCAATTACAAATCTCTGCAGTTCACTTCCTTCTAAAATAAATATCATCCCTTTCAATAGTATTAAACATATGAATCCCGGTGGAATTTCTTCCGAACTTGAACCGACTTCAATTTCGGATATTCATCTTTTTGCAGATAAACTCCGGGACAATAATATCACGGTAATGATACGTGAGACTCAAGGAGACGATATTGCGGCTGCATGCGGTCAACTCGCCGTCAGAATTAAATAGAATTATTTAGTCGAATCTATCACGTCTTCCGGAGTGTCAAAGTCTTTTAAAATTTGCGGGTAATTACATTCCCATTTTTTCTTTTTTGTAACGTCGTCATCTCTAATCAATCTTAATATATGATCTTCCGGACTTGAAATAATTTTTTCAAAAATAGTTTTTTTAAACATCACCGGATGACCATCTTTACTATCGTATACCGGTTGAATCCAATCGTATTCATCATCAATCTGCGCAACAAATTCTTTATAAAATTTTTCTTTATGAAACGGCTGATCTACAAAATGATATAGAATCCATTCGGAATCAATCAGCTCTTTCAAACCAGCTTGAAGTGATGTGAACATTCCTCTTTCAAAATTTGGATTAACTACGATTTTTACGCGCGGGAACAAAATATTTTCGATGAAGGCTAATTTAATTGTAGATTCTATTTCAACGCTTTTGTGACCGGTTACAATAACTACTATTTCACAAACACTCAAAAGTTTTTTGGTAATTACAACTATGTAAGGATTGTCATCATATTCCATCAACGGTTTAAAATCGCCCATCCGCCTGGAAAACCCCGCAGCAATCAGCAATCCGTTTATCCTGGGTTTATTCATCTAATTCAATTTTACTCCAAAAAAAAGCGAAAATTCTAAATACCAACTTTGATGAAATAATTTAGAATCTTTTATTCCGATTGCTGAATTACTTTTTTAAAAATCTGTTCCGGTGTCAATGGCTCAAGAGTATCATTCCAGTATTTAAGCGATGATGTGTCTTTCAGCCCATTACCGGTAAAAAGTAAAAGTGCTCTTTTTCCGTTTAATTTATTTGAGTCAACAAAATTTTTATATGCCGCAAACGTTGAAGAAGAAGATGGCTCCAACATTATACCATAATTCTGAGCAACAAATTTTTGAGCATCAAGAATCTCTTCGTCGGTAACTTCAACAGCACTTCCCTTCGATTTCATTATTGCGTCGTAAGCCATATATAAACATCTTGGTGCGCCGGCACATATTGAATCTGCAATACTATTAGCGGGTTTATACTCAAACTTTTGATCAGCTAAATATCTGACAACCGCATTACTACCATCAGCTTGAACAGCAATTAAGGAGGGAATTTTTTCGATCCATCCAAGTTCTTTAAGTTCTCGCAAACCTTTGTAAAGACCGGACAGAATTACTCCGTCTCCCGTTGGTACAAAAATAATGTCGGGCATATTTCCATTAGTTGAAATAAAAAGATCGAAAGCTGCGGATTTCTTTCCTTCGATCGTTAGAGGATTATATGCCGTGTTTCTGTTGTACCATTTTTTTTGTGTCGAAATTTCGAGGCATGTATCAAATGCCAGATCATAATCACCGTCAACTAAGAAAATATCCGCGCCGTAAGATTGTATCTGGATTCTCTTCGCTTCGGGAATATTTTTGGGTACAAAAATTATTGATCTCAATCCTACACGTGCGCAGATTCCGGCAAGGGAAGACCCGGCATTTCCTGTTGATGCAGTGGCAATTTCTTTTATCCCCATTTGCAACGCTTTAAGAGCAACTAAGCTCGAAGCTCTATCTTTAAACGATAAAGTTGGATTTCGCGTATCATCGAGAGCAAGAAAATTATGTCCGTTATATGAAAGTTTTAAAGTACTATTTGAGTCAAGCGTTACTCTTTGTAATAAATTATCATCTACGGATGCCATTTTCCCATTTACAAATTCAAGAGGACTTAAAAAATCATATTGCCAAAATTTTCCGGTTTGGAGTTTTAAGAATTCTTCCCGTCTGAAATTCTTCCTAACCGATTCATAATCATACTCAATTGTAAGAACACCGCGCAACGGTTGATTCTTTTCAACTTTACCGCAACCTGGACAGAGATAAACCAGATTTTTTTCAATCTCATCTTTATTGTAGCTCTTTCCGCAATCAAAACATTTATAAAAGTATTTTTTCATAGTATTCTCAATGTCATTCTGATATTAGGTAAGAATTTCAAAAATATTTAAGAAGTAGATTCTTCCTCGCTGCGTTCGTCAGAATGACACTTTGTGTCACATTGTTAATCCCATAATTGCTTTTGCTGTGTGAAGACGGTTTTCCGCCTCATCAAAAACGATTGAGATATTCGGATTATCCAAAATTTCATCAGTCACTTCATTTCCCCGGTCAGCCGGAAGTGCGTGCATCAATTTTACGTTTTTATCTGCCAGTTTAATTCTCTTATCATCACATATCCAGCTCTTATATTTATCAAGATTTCCTTTCATTTCTTTCTTGCAATCATCTTCGTTCGATAGATAATGCTCTTCATCATAGAAACCGAAGCCGCCCCAATTTTTAGGAATAACAATTTGAGCTCCTTCGAAAGCTTCATCCATATTATTTGTGAAGCGTAAACTTCCTCCGCCTTCTTTTGCATTCTTTTGAGCTTTGTCAACAATATTTTTGCTCAACGGAAATTCTTTCGGATGAGCAACGGTTACATCAATTCCATAACGGGGGAAAAGAAGAATTTGTGTTTGTGGAACGCTTAGTGGTTTTGAATGAGTTGTTGCATATGCCCATGATACTGTCACTTTTAATCTTTCAGTATTTCTTCCCATGTGTTCAAAGATCGTCATCAAATCCGCAAGACCCTGGAACGGATGATAAACGTCATCCTGCAAAGACATAACCGGCTTACGTGAATTTGCAGCGAGTTCATTTAAATATTTATTTCCAACACCGTAGAAGCAATTACGGCATGCAATTCCGTGACCCATACGGCTTAGAATAATTGCAGTGTCTTTTGCAACTTCACCGTGAGTAATCTGCATCTTATCCGGCGTAAGATCGTGCGCATGCCCGCCAAGCTGGGTCATTCCGGCTTCCATAGAATTTCTTGTCCGGGTTGATTGTTCGAAGAACATCATAAATAATGTTTTGTATGGAAGCCATAATGTTGGTTCTTCCGCGTAGAATTTTTTCTTTAGATCGAATGCCGTTTCAAAAACTATATCAAGTTCTTCTTTAGTCCAATTGTCTTCTGTTATAAAATGTCTGCCTTTAAAACGAGTTTCCATTTGTTTCTCCAATTAGTGAATAGAACACGGATTACACAGATCACACTGATTGTCACGGTTATATCCGCAAATATTCATGTTCTCTGTCATCCAGTCTTTGATTAAATATTTTTTATCAATTCAAACGGGAAAAGATAATTAAACTTTGTTGCTTTCGGTCTTTTACTAATTTTAAAAACCAATTTTATTAGTCGGCTTTTCTTCTTCTTTCATTAGTTGTTTTATTGCTTCAAATATAATTTGAAACTTGGCATTATAATTTTTCTCTAACTTTTCAATCCTTGCAAGCAGTTCTTTATTGGCGTCAATCATTCTTCTCAATTCCACAAATGCCCGCATAATTGCAATATTAACTTGTATGGCTCTTTTACCACTAAGAATTGAAGAAAGCATTGCAACGCCTTGTTCCGTAAAAGCTAACGGCAGCTTACGAACACCGCCCCAACTTGAAGTCACAAATTGTGACTTCAGGTTTAGAAACTCCTCTTTAGAAAGCTGGAGCATAAAGTCAGAAGGAAATCTTTCAATATTTCTTCTTACGGATTGATTCAGCACTTTTACCTCAACTCCGTATAGTTGAGCGAGATCACGGTCTAGCAAAATTTTTTCACCACGAACCCATAGAATTTTAGAGGATATTTTCGCAACTGAAACTAGATAAGATTTTCTTTTCATTTTATCATTCTACTTTAAGAAGCATTAATTCCTTTAAAAATCAGATAATATTATAATAATCAATGTTCTATTTTACTAACCAACTCAAAGGGGAAAAGAGAATAAAACTTAGTTGCTTTCACTAGATCATTCAGCACAAGTTCTTCTTTTGATGAATGGGCAAGTTCTTCTTTGCCGGGTGCAAATCCAATTGTCGGAATTCCAAAATGCCCGGCGGTAGCAACGCCGTTAGTAGAGAAGCTCCACACTCCGCTCTTAGCCTTTCCCATAGCAGCCTTAGAAGTTTTCATTGCCGCATCAACGAGTGGATGTTTTTCATCATAAACCCAAGTTGGAAAATAAGCTTCAGTTGAAAACTTTGTTCCCTTCCAGCTAATTCCCTCAACATTAGGAATCGAAATTTTTGCATCGCTCTTATATTTTCGTAGAATCGCTTTCAATTCTTTAATAACCGAGTTTTTGTTTTCACCGATTGTCATTCTTCTATCAAGATGAACCTGGCAGTAATCTGAAACCGAACAAACCGATGGGGCTCTCGATACAATCTGGCTAACAGTTATTGATCCTTTACCAAGCGGTTTTTTCGGCTTTAATTTTTTATCAAGTTTTTCAATCTCGGCAACAACCGGCATCATTTTATAAATTGCGTTGATTCCCTTTTGATTATGAGCGCCGTGTGCGGATTTTCCGGTCGCAGTAATTTTCAATTCCATTCTTCCCCTCTGTCCGCGATAGACCTTCAGATCCGTTGGTTCTCCCAGCAAAACAAAATCCGGTTTAATTCCTTCGTTTGCAATAATATGATAGAGCGGGTAACCATCAGCATCTTCTTCCAGCACCGAGCCAACAACATAAAGTGTGAATGGGAAGTCATTACCATAAATTTGCTTCAAGATTTTTCCGGCAATCATAAACCCGGCCATAGCAGGTTTTTCATCAACAACACCGCGCCCGTACATTTTTCCGTTTTCAATCTCTCCGCCAAAAGGCTGGTGAGTCCAATTTTCCGTTTCCGTAACCTTAACTGTATCAATATGCGCATCAAACATTATTTTAATTGGTCCATTTCCAATTCTTCCAATTGCGTTTCCAAATCCGTCGTGGTATGATTCATCGAAACCAAATTCTTTCATCTTAGCAACAATGAACTCAACAATTTCTTTTTCATCACCGCTGTAACTTTTAATCTGGATCAATTTCTGAATCAATGAAAAAAGATTTTCTTTTTCAGATTCAACTGCGCTAAATAATTTTTCTTTTACTCCGTTTTCCATATAAATTCCATTTATTTTATTTGTTAGTGACATTCCGATTTTTAGATGCCGCGACCAAAATTTAATAATAATTTTATTTTAGCCTTTTCTATGACTTCAAATAGCCATAGTACCCGACTCCTTTTATACAAAATTACAAAATTACTTTACCACTTAATACCGGAGTGTCTTATATTTCTATCCAAGAAGATAACTTTAGAGAATTGTTATGTCTGATAAGATGCAGCCAATTTTGTTTCGCAAATTGATCAATTGGGTCCTTTCCGAATACGTCATTCATAAAATGATATTCGGAATTCCCGCAATCAAATTTTACTTTCCAAAGACTAAAACTGATGAAAAAATTTTTGGCGAAGAACTTGAAACTCCTGTTGGCCCGGCGGCTGGGCCACATACACAGCTTGCGCAAAATATCATCTCTGCTTATTTAGTCGGAGGACGATTTTTTGAGCTCAAGACCGTTCAAAAATTAGATAACTTAAAAATTGATAAGCCATGCATCGATGCTTCGGATGAAGGATATAACGTTGAATGGTCGCAAGAACTTTCTCTAGATGAATCCTATTCGGAATATCTTAAAGCGTGGTTTCTGATTCATTTACTTAAAGAAATTCTTGGAATGTCGCAATCCGAAAGAGGATTTGTTTTTAACATGAGTGTCGGTTATGATCTGGAAGGAATCAAAACGGAAAGAATGGACCGGTTCATTGATGAATTGAAAGATGCCTCAAAGAACAAATTATTTGCTGAATATAAATTAGAATTAAAAGATTTGCTCTGCAGCGGCGATACAATAGAGTTGCTTACAAAAGAATTTGGTCTTACCGGAAGCCAACAAAATTTAGTTCTTGAAAAGATTGAAAAAATTTCACCGCACATTTCTAATTCGGTTACGCTCTCTACAATGCATGGATGTCCGCCGCAAGAAATTGAATCCATAGCAAAATATCTAATTCAAGAAAAAGCATTACATACTTACGTAAAACTGAATCCTACACTTTTAGGTTATGATTTTGTAAACGACACACTTCATAAACTTGGGTTCAAATATATTACTCTGGATAAAAGTTCATTCGATCATGACCTGCAATATAAAGACGCCATCCCGATGCTTAATAGATTACGCTCGCTTGCTTCGGCGAACAATAGAATATTCGGAATAAAACTTTCAAATACACTTGGAGTAAAAAATACACTAAGGACACTACCCGGTGATGATATGTATATGTCGGGTAGATCGCTATTCCCGCTCACAATAAATCTTGCGCATAAATTGGCAGATGAATTCAACGGAGAAATAAATATTTCTTATTCGGGCGGTGCAAACTTCATTAACATACAAGAGATTTTACAAACTGGAATAAGACCCATAACATTTGCCACGGAATTATTGAAGCCGGGAGGTTATTTACGTTTAGCACAAATAACAGAAGCTGCAGAGAAAAATTACCTGAAGATCGGGCGCGGTAATAAAATTAATTTATCAATTTTACAAACGGTAGCAGAAGTTTCTCTCTCCGATAGAAATTATTCTAAGGATAAACATGAAATAAGCTCGATAAAAATTTCTAAAAGTTTACCGGTTTTCGATTGCTTCATCGCTCCGTGTCAAGAAGCATGTCCAATCCATCAAGATGTAGCAGCATACATTAAATTAGTTGAACAGAAAAGATATGCAGAAGCATATGAACTGATTGTTACGAAAAATCCTCTTCCTCATATAACCGGTTATATCTGCGATCATCAATGCATGTATCATTGCACCCGCTGGGATTATGACGAGCCGGTGTTAATTAGAGACCTCAAAAAGGAAGCAGCGGAAAAAGGTTATTCAACTTACATAAGTAAATTCAAAGCGGAATTTCTTGACAACCAGAATAATATTAAGGTTGCAATAATTGGTGCGGGTCCATCGGGATTATCAGCTGCATACTTCTCAGCCAAAGCCGGATTCGATGTAACAATATTTGAAAAAGAAATGAATGCTGGGGGAATTGTTAAAAACGTTTTACCAAAGTTCAGACTTCCCAAAGAAGCTATTGAAAAAGATATTGAATTTATCGAGAAGCATGGAATTAGATTTATCTTTGGAATGGAACCGAACTTCTCAATTGAAAAATTGAAGAAAGAAGGATTCAAATATATTTACATCGCAATTGGGGCTGAAGACTCCAACAAAATACTTTTAGACGGCGACGAAATTAATATTTATAATGCCATAGAATTTTTACATGATTTCAACTCCGAACAGAATTATAAACTAGGTAAATCTGTCGCAGTAATTGGCGGCGGCAATTCCGCGATGGATAGCGCACGCGCAGCAAAGCGGCATGAGGGAGTTCGAAAAGTTTATCTTATCTATCGGAGGACAAGAGAGGAAATGCCAGCGGACAAAGAAGAATTTTACGCTGCGTTGAACGATGAAGTTGAATTCAAAGAATTACTTTTACCTGTGAAATTTAAAGATGGTATTCTAACTTGTCAGAAGATGGTTCGTGATCAAATCGGCGCTGATGGAAGAAAAAATGTTGTGCCTATCGAAGGTGAGTTTGAAGAGATTCAAGTTGATTCGGTTGTCTCCGCTATTGGAGAAAATGTTTACACGGAATATTTAACCAACAATAATATTCCGCTTGACAAAAATAAAGTAAAGGTTACCCGCTTTAATGAAACAATAATCGAAAATGTTTTCATTGGAGGCGATGCATTAAGAGGACCATCAACAGTTGTGCAATCAATTGCAGACGGTAAGACTGCTGCTGATGCGATCATCAAAAAGGAAAAAATTGATAACCTCCTCTCACCGTCCAAAGAGTATATAACTGTTGACCAAGTACTTTCTTCTGAGATAGCCAAAAGAAAAGGTTTAGTAATCGAACAGAATCATTCAGATCTTTCTATTGAAGCCGGAAGATGTTTGGGATGCAATTTCATCTGTAATAAATGCGCGGAAGTTTGTCCGAACCGGGCGAATGTTGTGATTAAAACGGATTCATTATTGTTCAATAATGTCAATCAAATTCTTCATCTTGATGCTCTGTGCAATGAGTGCGGCAATTGCGAAACTTTCTGCCCGTACGAAAGCGCTCCTTATAAGGAAAAATTTACCTTATACTGGAGTGAAGAGGAATTTAAAAATGGAAGTAATGACGGATTCTTCTTACGCCAGAATGACAAAAGGATAATGTTTGATGTAAGATGGCAGAAGGAAAATGGAACAGTCTTTTTTGATAAAGATGGAAATGTTAAAAGTTCGTTTGCAAACAATGACGGAATCGAGAATTTGGTCCAATTGATAAGTTCTGTTAGAAATGACTATTCATTTCTTCTGCAGTGAAATAGAACGAATAATTATTTTTCTTGTAATTCTTTAGCTGTTTCTTTGACGGCTTCTATAATTTGTTTGTATCCAGTACATCTGCATAGATTACCCGCAATTGCATCTTTTATTTCTTCATCGGTTGGATTTGGGTTTTGATCTAACAGTGCAGACGCTGATAAAACCATTCCGGGTGTGCAGAAGCCGCATTGAACTGCTCCATGTGAAAGAAAATTTTTCTGGAGTGGATTTATGACATCACCTGTTGAAATCCCTTCAATTGTAACTATATCAACTCCTTCTACTTGACCAGCAAGGACTAAGCAAGAATTTACTGCGCGGCCATTCATCAAGACAGTGCACGCACCGCATTCTCCAACTCCGCATCCTTCTTTTGTGCCGGTGAGATTGAATTTATCCCGCAATAAATCTATTAAACGAATGTTCGATTCGACTTTAGCCGAAACCTGTTTTTTGTTCAATGTAAATTTTATTTCTATCATTAACTCTATTATAGAACGCGGTTTTTTATAATGATTATGATTTATAAGAATCATAAACAATCTTAAGCGATCATGAAGATCTGCGTTCTATTCCTTTTAATAATTGATAAAACATTTGTTGAACTACCGGCAATTTATATTCACTTGACCAGCGTAATCCGGTAACTTGAATGATTTGTTCAGCTAATTTTCCCGATAATTCTTTCATGAATTGATCGTCAGCTTTTTTCCCTAATGCAAATTTCTCAAGATCAAAAAAGCGCATTCCTACCGGAGTAACTGCACCTGCAGCGATTCTAATTTCTTCAATAATTTTATCGTTTGTATTCATAAGTAAAGCTAAAGTAATTCTACTAATAGCAACTGCCCGTCTTCTTCCAAGTTTGTAAAAATCACCCTTAAGTTTTCTAGACGGCACCGGAATATTAATTCGAGTCACAACTTCGTCAGCATTAAGTTTCGTTTTGTACGGTGCGCTCAACAAATCGTGCAATCCAATTTCTCTCTTTGAACTTAGAGATTCGATTTCAACTGAAGCGTTGTAAACAAGAAGAACCGGAACAGTATCTGCACATGGTGCGTTATTCACAAAATTTCCGGCAATAGTTGCGCGGTTGCGAATCTGCACACTTCCAATTGTACTTATTGCTTTCCAAAGTAAAGGGAATTCTTTCTCAATAACTTCATTCTGAAGAATATCGGAAAAAATTTCCGCGGCACCGATAGAAATTCTTTCTTTATTAACATGAATGCCTTTCATTTCAGGTATTCTGTTTATATCTATTAACAGTTTAATATCTTTGAAACGAGCTGATTCTTGATTCAGACCCGGGACAACATCTGTTCCGCCGGCGATTATATGAACATTTTTTCCATTTCCGGAAAGAAGGTTGAGCGCTTCATTCAAATTTTTGGGAGAAATAATTTCCAGCGCATGCATCATACTAAGCTCCCTCTTTTTGTGTCGGCGGGCCGAAGTTTTTTACCGAGTAAAACTTCTTCCAGATTTAGAGGCAGATTAAAAAATCTTTTACCAATAGCGTTGTAGACCGCATTTGAAATTGCCGCAGCTGTTAATTCCAATGTTGGTTCACCCAGAGATTTTGCACCCCACGGTCCGTAAGAATCTTTTCCTTCGACGAATATCGGTTTGATCTCGTCAATATCTTTACTCGTCGGAATTGTGTAAGTATCAAAATTCAATTCACGAATAAAACCTTTATCTGTAGTAACCTCTTCAAAAATTCCGTAGCCAGCACCTTGAGTTACTCCACCATAGACTTGTCCTTCTGCTCCAAGACGGTTAATAACTTTTCCCGGATCATGAACGGCAGTAATTTTATCTATGTAAACTTCTCCGGTTGAAATGTTAACTGTGACTTCGGCAACTTGGCAGCCATAAACATAAGTGAAGTATGCATCGCCCTGTCCGGACTCTTCATCCCAATGAACGTTAGGACTTCTATACCATCCGATTGAAGCTAAACTTATACCCCGTGTATATGCTAATTTACAGACTTCAGGAAATTTCGAGATCACTCCTTTTTTTCTGGAAAAAACTAGATTCTCCCGGAGAGAAACAAAATCATCTTCTCCTAATTTGAATTCATCTTTGACAAATTTTTCTAACCGTTCAAATAAAATTTGAGCCGCATTTTTAACAGCGCCGCCTCCCATAATTGTTGCACGCGATGCTACTGTTGGACCGCTATCCGGTGTTATACCGGTATCCAATTCTAGATAAATAATTTTATCGGTTGTGATTCCCAAAACTTCCGATGCAATTATTGAATAGGTTGTTCGAAGACCCTGTCCGTTTTCTGCTAATCCGCAATCAAGATAAACACTGCCGTCATTTTGAATCGAGAGATATGCAGAAGCAGCATCAACACCTTCAGCACCCAAAGAACATCCACGGAAACTTATGGCTAAACCAATTCCTTTTTTAGTAGAATTATTCGGTTTTATGAATTGTGACTCGTTTAAAATTGGCGATGCAAAATTGTACTCAACAGTTTGCGGTTTTTCTTTTTTATTCTTTTCCCACTTTGTAATAAAATCCGTATTACCGCAAGCAACATCTAAAACACGAACGAGATTTACTTCGTGGTCTTTTAATGTTTGCCCGGTCGCAGTTATCGAGCCCGCTTTTAAACCATTTACTCTTCTGATTTCATCCGGAGTCATCCGCAATCTTGCTGCAATTTCATCCATCATGGATTCTTGTGCAAAAATTGGCTGAGGTGAACCGAAACCACGCATTGCACCGGTATAAGGATTGTTGGTATAAACAGCACGAACATCCGTATGAACATTTTCAATTTCGTAAGGACCTGTAGCTTGAACAACCGTGCGCCATGTTACGAATGGACTCATTGATACATACGCGCCTCCATCGGCAAGAATATCTATCTTCATTGCTTTTATCTTGCCGTTTTTAGCGTAACCAATTTTATAATTTAAAATGTATGGATGGCGTTTGTATGATTCTAATATGGATTCTTCACGAGTATAACGAATTTTTACCGGCCGGTTAGTTTTCATTGCCGCAGCAGCAGCACGTGCAGAAAGGATACACATTGTATCATCCTTCCCGCCGAACGATCCACCGAGATTTGCCTGAACAATTCTTACTTTGCTCAGAGGTAGATCCAAAACATTTGCAACAAACCGGCGTGTGGTAAATGGATTTTGAATACTTCCTATTACTTTAACACCTTGAGCGGGACCGAGCGGAACTGCCACTACAGCTTCCGGTTCAATATATGAATGTTCGATTAACTGTGTTGTGTAGGTTTGTTCAAGAATTCCATCACTCTCGGCAAATCCTTTTTCTACATCTCCTTTTCTAAGAGGATGATGGCAAATCAAATTTGTACCGGTGTCCGGATGAATTAAAATTGCATCTTTCTCTAAAGATTTTTTCGGATCATTTAGAATTGGGAGTGGAGTATAATTTACTTTTATTTTCTTTAGAAGGGATTTTAATTCATTTTCAGATTCACCGACAAGCATGGCAAGAACATCGCCGGGTGTAACAACTTTTTCATCACAGAATATTGGCTGATCATTTTTGATCATTCCAACTTTTTTTGTGCCCGGAATATCGGCAGACGTAATAATCGAAAAAAGAGATTGGTTATTTTCTATTTCAGAAAAATCTATTGAATTTATTTTTGCGTGGGCTTCTGGAATTCTCAACATTACGGAATAAAGCATTCCATCGAATTTGTAATCATCGGCAAACTTAGCCCGACCGGTTACTTTGTCAACTCCGTCCTCCCGAATTACTCTTGAACCAACAATCGAGAACTCTCTATTCATTCCTTTCTCTTAACTTTAATGGAAAACAAGTATTACTATTTCTTTCGACCATTAATAACAGTGTTCTGTTTGAGTTTATTTACCAATCTCTCGCCTTGAATGTAAATTTCGTTTTTAATTTTATTTTCATTCGCATCCATAAAATGGAAATCTTTCATCAAAAATTCACCTTTCTGCAAAACGCTGTTTACCGGGTACTCCAAAATACCATAAATAAAATGTCCCCAGAAATTTTCTTTACTCATTGGAGTCGGCGGAACGTAATCCCAAATGATCATATCAGCTCTATCACCTTCATTCAAAGATGGAAAATCAGAAAAATATTTTTTAGCGAAAGCCAGCTGATCAAAATATGTCTTCTTAATAACCGCTGTTGCTTCATCAAAACTGTTTCCTTGTCCGCGCGAAAGAAGAAACAATTGTTTAATCGACTTAGCGATATTGGAATGCATTCCGTCGGTACCGACAAGAAACGGAATATTTTTTGGAATCTCTCCAAACTGCGGCAATCCAACCGAATTATTAAGATTGGAATCCGGGCAAAATGCGAGAGCACTTTCTCCCGTACTGACCTTTATAAAATCTTTTCCTTTTAGATGAACGCCATGAACTAGGATGCTTTTATCATTCATCAATTTATATTTTTTCAAACGACTTACAGGCAAAGAACCGGCGTACTCCACACTAAGTTTATTGTCGCTTTCATCTTCTGCCACATGAATATGAATTCCAAGATCAAACTGGTTTTGAATTTTGTGTGCTTCGGAAAGGAGGTCATCAGAAAGTGTAAATGAAGCATGAAGACCGAGCATTCCATGAAAATCACCGTTAAGTTGAGATGTGAAAAAATCTTTATTCTCATTCAATCCGGCTATTGCTTGTTCAGTCCCGTTCCGATCGGTACTTTCAAAACAAAGAACACCGCGCAAATCAAAAGTATGCAATGCATTCTTAATTAATCCCAGACTTCCTTTAATCTGATTTTGCGAAGAGTGATGATCAAAAATATATGTAACACCGTTCCGAATTGATTCTATGGCAGCCATCTGCGCACTTGCGACTATCATTTCATTATCAAGCAGACGGTCTAATTTCCACCATAAGTTATGCAAAACATTCTGAAAATTGTTGAACTCTCCTTGAAGCGGAAGTCCTTTTGCAAGTCGGGAATAAATGTGATCGTGAAAATTTACTAACGGTAGCGTTAAAACTTTTCCGCTTGCATTGAAAGAATCCTTGCCAACTTTCTCCGGATTTTTTAAATATGTCTGAAAATTTTTAGGGCGAATTTTAGAGATCATTCCATTCGCAATAGTAATATCTCCAAAAAGAGGTAATATTTCTTCTCCGATAACCGGGCAAATCCATGCGTTCTCAATTGTGATTGTAGCTTTTTTCATTTTATTCTACTTTCAGTCCAACTTGTTTATTAAAATTCTCAATTAGCTCATCCCACTTTGGCGCAATTGCAAATCTCTCTGCCCAATAACTTTCATCGTACCATTGCGAGTTTAGTTCTTCAACCGATTTGCCTTGCTGTTCAACCCACGTAAAATATTTAAGGTTATGAATACGTTTTTTGTCGTAATAACTTAGTTCTTGGAAGTAATCCGTAGATTGTTTCTTAACGACCGCGGTCCAATCAACTTCCGATTGATGAACGGAATATTTTCCCCAATCTTGATTCATCTCGTCTAAGCGCGAGTTGTACATTTCTTTTGAATCCGTAAAGATTGTAAAGATCATATCATTTTCATTCATCTCGTAATATTTAGCAAGTTTAATGGAGCTAAGCATATTGCTGATAGAAGAAATTCCAAGCCACGGCAGTTTAGAAATCACTTCTTCAGTTATCCCATTTTTACGCATCCATTCTTGTCCGGTGGGTTCGTTAAACAATCTTAAAATTCTCAACGGATCTTCATCGTCAATAGCGCAGACTGCATCGGTATTTTTAACATTATGAATCCAAGGAATGTGCTTATCGCCAATACCTTCAATTCGATGAGCGCCGTAACCATTCATTAAAAGAGTTGGACATTGAAGGGCTTCGGTTGCAACAACTTTCATAAGCGGAAATTTTTCACGAAGATAATCTCCAGCACCAATTGTACCGGCTGAACCTGTTGCACTTACATATCCGCTCAACTTGCTGTTGGAATTTTTTAACTGGTTAAAAAGTTTTTCGAGTGTCCCGCCGGTTACTTCATAATGCCAGACAGGATTACCAAATTGTTCAAATTGATTGAAGATCAGATATTCATCGCTCTTAGCTACAAGTTCATGACATTTATCATAAATTTCTTTTACGTTACTTTCGCATCCGTAAGTTGCAAATATTTCCGCGCCCATATTTTTGAGCCAGTCAAATCTTTCTTTGCTCATTTCTTCCGGAAGAATCGCAACTCCGTGAACTGATAATAACCGGGAATTAAAAATTCCGCCTCTGCAAAAATTTCCCGTTGAGGGCCAAACCGCCTTGTGATACTCCGGGTTAAACCTTCCTGTTACAAGATAAGGTGCAAGACAACCGTATGTTGCACCGACTTTATGAGCACCGGTCGGAAAAAATTTTCCTACTAATCCAACTACGCGAGCTTTAATTCCTGTAATCTCTCTGGGAATTTCTAAAAAATTTATGCCGCCGATCTTTCCGCTCTCTGGATCGTTTTGCCAATTAATCCGGAACAGGTTTAGAGGATTTATTTCTTCTAATCCAACCTTTTCTAATTTTTTCTGAATGTTTTGAGGAATGGTTTCTGGATTTTTTAATTGACTGAATTTCGGCAGATAAATATTTTGCTCTTTGCATCTCTTAATTGTCTTTTTTAAATATTCTTCATTCTCAATTTGCCACGACCAATTGTGCATTTAGTCTCCTAATTATTCGATTTATTATATAGAGTAAGTAAAATTTTTTCCGGTGTAAGAGGTGCCGAATAATTCAATTCAAGATTTGGATTGAACGCTTCCATGGCATTAACCAGTGCAAAGTAAGCACCAATACCATACATAAACGGCGGTTCACCAATCGCCTTCGATTGATTTGGTCCGTATGGATTTGGAACATTTTCGAGAAAATGAATTTTGATTTCTTTAGGTACTGCATATATATCCGGTACCTTGTATGTAGAAAGAGCATCGGTTAAAAGTTTTCCTTCATTGTTCCATTTCAATTCTTCACAAGTCATCCAGCCAATTCCTTGAACAATTCCACCTTCAGCTTGACTAAGATCTATCGTATGATTGATTGTCTTGCCTAAATCATGAACTACTTTTACAGAATCCACTTTATAAGTACCTCTCAGACAATCGAGTGTAACTTCCACAATTGCGGTTCCATAAGTGTGATAAGCGAACGGTTCTCCTTTATTTATTTTTGTATCGAAATGAATATTAGGAGTTGAATGATGTGCTTGGGCAGTCAAACTGATCCGTTTTGAGTATGCAATACTTACAAGTTTTGAAAAAGTCAGATCGGTTTTTTCACCGTTATAAAAAATAATTTCATTTTTGATTTCAACTTTTTCCGGATTATCTTTTTTAAGTTCTAACGCTGCGACCTTCTGCAATCTCTCAATTAAAATTTTACAAGCATCAATTAACGCAAATCCGTTCAGATCTGTTCCCTTACTTGCCGCAGTTGCGGATGTATTTGAAACACGGGATGTATTTGTAGATTCAATTTTAATACGCTGCTGGTTAATGGAAAGTTCATCGGCTGCGATATTCCTTAATTTCTCATTAACGCCCTGCCCCATTTCAATTGCGGCTGTGCTTACACTTACACTTCCATCTGTATAAATGTGTACAAGAGCCGATGCTTGATTTAGAAAAGTTGTGGTAAATGAGATTCCAAATGTAACTGGAATAATTGCCGCTCCCTTTTTGAACAATTTATTCTTTTCGTTGAACTCGTAAATACGTTGATAAATTTTCTCCGGATTGTAACGTGATTCAACTTCTTCAAAACAATTTTTAATATGACATTGTGAAGTCTTCTGTCCATAAGGGAATTCATCCCCTTCACTCAAAAGATTTTTTTTCTGAATCACGGAAGGATCAACACCCATTTTTTTTGCGGCTTTATGAATCGCAGATTCAATTACAAACATTCCTTGCGGTCCGCCGAAACCTCTAAATGCTGTGAAAGGAGTAAGATTTGTTCTGCAGCTAAAAGCAGTTGCTTTAACGTTTGGAACGAAATAAGAATTTGTACTATGAAAAAGTGTACGGTCTAAAATTGCAGGTGAAAGATCAGCCGCGGCACCGGCATTTTGATAATATGTCGCTTCGTAAGCAATAATTTTTCCATCTTCTGTTAAGCCGATTTTAAAATCAGATGAATACGGATGACGCTTGCCTGTGATTCTTATATCCTCTTGACGCGGCAGAACTAATTTAACAGGTGCATTTAATTTTAATGCGGCAAGAGCAGCCATTACAGCCCAAGGTGTTGCTTGATCTTCTTTACCGCCAAATCCGCCGCCAAGACGAATAACATCAACTTCAACTTTATGCATTGGAAGCGCAAGTACTTGCGCCGCCGTACGTTGAACCGCGGTTGGTCCTTGTGTAGATGAGAGAATTTTTATTCCGCCGCCTTCTAATGGGAATGCAAGAGAAGCTTGTGTTTCAAGGTAGAGATGTTCTTGACCGCCGCTTTCTGCTTTTCCTTCAACTATATAGTCACAACTCTTCCATGCCTCATCAATATTACCAAGCTGAAAAATTCTCGGTTTTACTATAAGATGATTGTTAGCAGCGGCTTCTCTCGGATCAAATACAGCCGGCAACTTTTCAAATTCGCATTTAATTTTCTTTGAAGCTTCATGTGCTTGAAGAAAAGTTTCAGCAACAACCAATGCAATTGGATGACCAATAAAATGAACTGTCTCTTCTGCAAAAAGGTTTTCATCTCTAACAATTCCGCCGATCTGATTTTCACCGGGAATATCTTTAGCTGAAAAAATTCCTTTCACGCCATCAACAAACCAGGCATTGCTGAAGTCCAGATTTAATATTTTTCCATGAGCTATCGGAGAATAGAATACATAACCGAATAATGTACCTTCCGGAGAAACAACATCATCAACAAAAAGAGATTCACCGCGAGTATGCCTTATCGAGTCATAATTTTTCAAAACAATTTCTCCAGTTCAATCTGCTGCGGAAAGAGTTTGATAAAATGTGCGTAGAAAAGTTGACGCAATAATAATCGTTTATATTCGGCCGAACCGCGAGCATCGCTGATGGGATTAATTTCCTTTTGAGTAATCTCGCCGGCTTCAATTATCGTCTCTGTTGTTATTTCTTTTTTGAGTAAAAATGAACAAGTCTGTTTTAAAAAGAATGGAACAGGCGCTACACCGCCGGCTGATATACGAATTATAAAAATTTTTCCGTTCTTCATTTCTAAATATATTGATGAGTTCACACTTGCAATATCAAGATATATCCGCTTAGAAACCTTTTCATAATTGAATAAGAAATTTCTTGCCGGAATTGGAAAGGAAACTGCTTCAACGATTTCATGCTTCTTCTTTTCCAAAGTTTTATAACCGATATAGAAACTCCTTAAAAGAATTTGGCGATTCTTATCTCCATCTGTCAAATGAACAGTTGCATCCAGTGCTAAAAGTAAATTTGTCATGTCCCCGATTGGTGAGGCATTAACAATATTACCTCCAATTGTTGCACGGTTGCGAATCGGCAATGATCCAAAAAGATTTAGATAATAGTTCCAATGGTTAAAATACTTTTGAAGTAATTCTGACGACTTAATCTCTTCAATCGTTGTATAAGCGCCAATCTTAATTTGTTTATCCTCAATAGAAATTCCGGTCAGATTTTTTTTGCCGGATAATAATTCCGCTTGCCCACGAACTAGACTTTCCCATCTTTGAACGTATAAATCGGTTCCTCCGGCAATTAAGGTCTTTGTTTCTGATTGGCGTACTTTTTTAAAAAGATCTGAATTAAGATTCCTTAATCGATCTTTAATAGTGCTGAAGTAACCGGGTACAAATTTCAAAGCGATAAGATTTTCAAGATGAGTTTTTTTCTGAGATTTATTTTCTTCGTACGTAAGGATTCCAATTTCGGCAGCTCTTTTTATTCCAGCGTAGCCAGTACAACGGCAAATATTTCCTCCTAGAGATTCAACAGCATTACTGGAATTAAAAGATGAATTGCTTAAAAAATATCCAGTCATGGAGACTACAAAACCCGGTGTACAGAATCCGCACTGTGTTCCACCTTCATCTGCAATTGCAGATTGGACTGGTGATAATTCAGCCTGGTTAAAACCTTCTACTGTTACAACGTGCTTACCATTAATGTCACCGAGCGGCACAAGACATGAATTAACAGATTTGTAAACAACGTTATTACGTATCAAGGACCCGACAAGAACTGTGCAAGCACCGCAGTCCCCTTCGCGGCAACCTTCTTTTGTTCCCGTTAATTTTTTCTCTTTGCGAATGAAGTCCAAAAGAACTGTCGTTTGAAGAGATTCCGTGATGATATGAGCATTATTAAGAATAAATTCAATCATGTTATTCAGTTGATCTTTCAACTGTGGATTTAATTTCTGCGTGAATTGATATTTTTAAAAGAACTTTGATTAACAATGAAAAAATTAACACTTTGAGAAGCCGAAATCAAAAACTTAATTTCAGGAAGCAATAATTAAATTTAGAATGAAACCAACCGAAATCTGGGGAAAAAATCTTTTAGTACTTGCAGTAAGTCAATTCATATACCGTGCAGGTACTAGAAGCTTGATTCCATTTCTCCCTTTATTCATTCACAATCTTGGAAAGACCTCCATTGTTTCAACTGCAATTTGGAGCGGATGGATATTTGCAGCGCCGTTTTTAGTCTCATTTTTCATGACTCCAATTTGGGGAAGTTTCGGAGATAAATTCGGACGAAAATTAATGACGTTGTTCGCAGTATTTGGTTTTGCACTCTCACAGTTTTTGATGGGACTATCTGCTGATCTTACACAATTACTTCTCTTTGCATCACTTCAAGAAATTATGGGCGGCTTTTATCCGGCTGCAATTTCTTTGACTGCATCGAACACACCAAAAGAAAAAACGGCATACTCACTTGGTATTATTCAATTTGCAAATGGAAGCGGAAATGTTGTTGGTCCAGTAATTGGTGGCGTATTAGCAGATTTGTTCGGCTATAGAGAAGTATTTTTTCTTGTTGCGGCAACTGTAGCATTATCCGGAACATTAGTTTTATTTTTTGTGAAGGAAGAGAATTTTGTACAGCAAAAACAATCCTACTATTCTTTTATCAATAATTGGAAACATCTAATTAGCAAACGAATTCTTATTTCATGCGGATTATTTTTATTGATCTATTCATTAAGTGTTTCCATTCTTAGACCAACTTTTTCTCTTTTCATTCAATCACTTAATCTGCACGTGGAGACATCAACAATTACCGGAATTTTATTAGGAGTATATGGCGGTACATCCGCAATTGGATCTGCATTATTTGGAAAATTTCTTAAAAGGTTTGGTATTAAATCGCTGACTGTTTTTACAGTTTTGATAGCATCACTTTCTTCAATTTTTATTGCGTTTACTTCTACCGTCGAAATGATTTCGATCCTCCTCATTTTTTCCGGATTTTCTCTTGGATTAATATTACCGCTGATTTATACTCTTCTTACAAATAATACTGAAAGCGACCGCAAAGCCGGTGTGTTTGGCATCGGTTCAAGTTTTCAAATTATAGGCAATCTAGTAGGGTCTGCACTTTCGGGATTAATTGTAGCAAGTTTAGGAATTAGCGCTCCATTTGTTATAGCCGGATTGTTGTTTCTGTTCGTAATTCCAATTTCTATATTTGGATTACAAATGAAAACTTTATCGTCTTAATCGGGGACTTACAAAATGAACTTATTTTTTATGTTTTCTATTCTCAGCCAATGAATAATTTTTTCAACCGAATTAGAACTAGATAGATTTTGGTTGTGAAGTTGGTTTAAGCATTCGCTATATTTTAGATAGTTAATATGGTTGGTTTACAATCATGCTGGCATTTAATTATATATCAAATTATCACTTCCGTTTTTGTTCTTACCTTTGCTTACCCCCTAAAAAAAATAAATTATTGCGGAGCTAAAAATGAGAACAAAATATTTATTATTAGTTTCATTTTTATTTTGCTTGAATCTCGCCGCTCAACAACCAAGTGTTGATTATTCAGATCCGGAAGAAGTTGCACAAAAATTTCTTGAACTCTATTTCAAAGGCGATTGGTTCGGAGCTTGTAAACTATGCGCATGCGAAGGCAGCGAAGATCAAATTTCATTTATGATAAGAAAAATGGATGAGATGGATAACGTAACTGACGATTCGAAGTGCACTTTTACGTTGGACAAATTTGAGTTAGACAAAGACAATCTTTCCGGAAAATATTTTTATACTAAGACATGCCCTGGTGATGATAAGCCTAAAAAAAATCATGTTGATATGAAAAAGATTGGTGATAGGTGGCTGGTTGAATACATTTATAAAAGGGATAAATTCTTATAGATTCATTACCATTCATTGCTTTAATTAGTATTCGTTTATTGCTGCCATTTTCTTAATTTTATAGATCAAACTATTAAGAGATTTTATGGGAAAACATAAAGGTAATCCAGCATCAAAAAGAATATTTAATTTCGAAAACAAAAATGAGCCTTTGCTTTCACGTAACCTTTTTATTCGACGTGCAGTAAATCATCTGCTCTTAGGTATTCTTACAATTTTTATTTCACTGATAATAGGTATTTTGGGTTATCGATTTATTGAAGGAATGAGCTGGATTGATTCACTTCTTAATGCTTCAATGATTCTTGGCGGAATGGGACCGGTTGGAGAAATGCACAGAGACGCCGGCAAATTTTTTGCCTCTATGTATGCTCTTTTTTCCGGAATAATTTTTTTGGTAACAGTAGGGATAATAATTGCACCGGCTGTTCACCGGTTTTTACACAGATTGCATGTTGAAGATGAGGAGGAAAAATAGAGTAAACTTAGTATGATTCTGAGAAAGACCTTCTTTCATTTTTATATATTTACTTTTCACACAATCAACTTTCAAACAGTATAATTATTGTAATTCAATCCAATCAATAGTGAAGAAATAAAATTTCTTTTCTTATTTTGCTATCAACAAATTGGAATTTGGGTAATTGAATATAATGTGTTTTGCATCTTCTCAAGTTGCTTCTATCCGCAGTTTATGTAATAGACGAGATTTAGGTTGTACGCGCAATAAAAGAGGAATGAGAAATAATGAGATTCATTAAAATATTATTATTCGTTTTTTTTACATCATCTCTACTTTTATTGAACGGATGCGGTAAAAAAGATTCGAATGAACCTGTAGAAATGACAGTCAATTTTTATATGGTTGCACCGGAAGGCTCTTCACTAACAGGTAAACCTATTGATTGTAATGAAATTCTTGTTCCAATCTCTAAAACAATTCTAATTGAAAAAAACGAAGTCGAATCTGCATTTACGGAGTTATTCGCGGCAAAAGATACAGATGACATGAAAAACTATATCAAGGGACCGGGATTATTTCTTTATCAGTCAACTTTATCGGATGGAATGGCGGAGGTATATATCAAAGGTGATTTTGCAATTTCAAGTTTATGTGATATCTCCCGCATAAGAGAACAACTATATGAAACAGCCAAACAATTTCCGGATGTAAAAGAAGTAAAGATTTTCATCAACGCTCAATCGCTTGAATCTTATCTTTCAGTTTCTAAACAAGGTCTCAATTAATGGATTGGATTTATATACTCATTGCATCTGTTTTCGAAATTTCATGGGCAGTTGGACTAAAATATTCGGAAGGTTTTACACAACTCAAGGCTACAATTTTTACAATCATTACAATGATTCTAAGTTATGTTTTTCTCTCTCTTGGAGTTAAAAATATTCCGATTGGTACCGCTTATGCTGTTTGGACAGGTATTGGAGCAGTCGGTACCGTAATTTATGGAATACTATTCTTTGAAGAACCTCGAGATCTATTGAGGATAGCATTTATTTTATTAATAGTTATAG
This sequence comes from Ignavibacteriales bacterium, assembly GCA_026390795.1. Taxonomy (NCBI): domain Bacteria; kingdom Pseudomonadati; phylum Ignavibacteriota; class Ignavibacteria; order Ignavibacteriales; species Ignavibacteriales bacterium. The sequence continues at coordinate 2,349,593 of JAPLFG010000003.1, read as the reverse complement.
GAATTATTGGCTTACGTCTTACTTACAAAGCCACTTAGTATGAAAAAACTTACACACGACGAGATTTCACAAAACCGCAGTACACTCGAAAATGTACACAAAGTAAAAAAACTTCCGGTTTACGTTGTACTCGATAGCATTCGCAGCAGTTATAATGTCGGTTCAATATTCCGTACCTCGGATGGGGCGATGATTGAAAAACTTTTTTTATGTGGCTACACACCACATCCGCCAAAGAAAGAAGTTTTGAAAACAGCACTCGGCGCGCAGGATAGTATTAAATGGGAATATGTAAAAGAGGCTAAAGAAGTAATTCTGGGCTTGAAAAAACTCGGGATCAAGATTTGTGCACTTGAATTAACAGATTCGAGTATTCCGAATTATGCATTGAATAAAGATATTTTTCCGATCGCTCTTGTGATCGGTAATGAAATAACCGGTGTTTCTCAGGAGCTATTAAGTTTGTGCGATCTCTCAATTGAAATTCCGCAATTTGGAATCAAACAATCGTTAAATGTGGCGGTCGCATACGGAATATCAATTTTTGAGTTGAGAAGAGTTTTTGACAACAAATAGTTTTTAGCTCTCTATTATCCACCGGTAGATTAAAGTTATTTAATAAATAGTTTTGTATCTGTTGATTTTTTGAGCTCTTTTGCAGACACACTGCTTGTTCTCAAAACATTTCAGGGTAGATAAGAGAGTATGGAGAATATACCCACCTATATATTGATTAATTTTGAATATCTCTTGATTAGGATACGAGTTTCCTTGAGTGAAACTAAAAAATGAAAACCTAAAAATAAAATAAAAAGGATTATTGGACCGGGTGAAACGGATGTGTCTCCAAGAAATTTTATACAAATTGATATAATCATCAACCCGACAATAGTCATAAGTCCGTTAAAAGCCTTATTAAAAATTAAATGGGTCCTGCTTTTTTCCGGAATTTTATTCATTACGGCTTCAACTAAATCTATTTCCAGTCTCGGGATTTCAACTTTGTATTTTAAAAAAGACCGGATTGAGGAATAAGCCTTAAATTTTTTATTACAGCCATCGCATTCCTTTAAATGCAGTTCAAACACTGCATTATCATTGACAGACCTGTTGTCAAGTGCCGCCTGAATTTCTTCATCCGAATAATGTTTTAAACTATACATAAATTCCTTATTGATTAATTAATATTTCTTTTAGTTTCATACGCGCCCGGTACAAATGACTTTTGATTGTATTCGACGGTAACTCCATTATGTTACTTATCTCCTCCAGGCTAAGATCATCCTGATGGAAAAGTAAAATAACTGTTTTCTGAACTGGAGTAAGTTTGTTTATAGCGCCGGTAAGGGAAACGATTTCTTCTTTTTTAATCAGTATATCCGCCGGGGTTAGATCGTTTTTGGCAATGAATATATTCATTTTAGAATCTGCAGACTCCTCGCTAGTTAAATAATCATCTATCAGTAAGTTTTTTTTCTTCTGCAGATAATTAACACATGTATTATATGTAATATTTCCTATCCAGGTCGATAACCTTGCTCTGAATTCAAAACTGTTTAATTTGGTATAAATTTTCAGGAACACATCCTGGCAAACATCGGCACGATCATCTTGATTTTTCAGAATCGGGAATACTATATGTTTGACCAAACGTTCATATTTATTAATTAATTGCTTAAAAGCATTTCTATCCCCTGATAAAATTTCCTCTACCAATCTATGTTCATCGGTTTCAATACTCATATAATAAAAATAAATGATACTTCATTTGACTGAAAGAGCTTTGCAAAGTTGCATCCTGCTTAACAAAAATATCTTTTATTTATCCGCAACTTTCAGCCCGGTTCCCTGTCCAATCATCCAAACGAAATAAATTCTGAGGATCAGTTATGAACAAAATTAAAAAAAAGATCTTGCTGGTTACTTTTGCAATGATATCCCCGGTAATATATGCACAGACTCCGGGAAATGTAGATAATTTGGTTAAGAACCCAGACGCCAACAAAATAATTCCCGATAAATTCCTAGAGATCGGAATTCCATTGCTATTTCTTTTTCTAGTTTTCAATATTATAGTTACGGTCATAAAAAACAGAGAGGAAAATAAACTAAAATTAAGAGTTCTAGAAAAGGGAGTTTCAGAAGATACTTTAATCCAATTGTTTAAAGAAAGCAATATCATCTACAAACTTCAGTCGTTAAAAATGTTCCTACTTTCCGGCGCACTTGGTGCGGCGCTGTTGTTAATTTATTTGTTAAGGGATGTGGTGGCAGAACCCACTGGATATTTACCTTTAAGTATAATCCTGATTTTTATCTCACTTGCTTTCTATACTTACTCTGCAATTCTCAATAAAAATTTCAATAAATAATTAATCACTTAATGAATGAACCTACATGAATACTATAAAAATGAAACTACTTATCACCCTGATATTTGCCGCACTTGCCGTCGCAAAACTGAACGCGCAGAATTCAAATGAGAGTTTGAGTGAAAATCAAAAAGCAAATATTATTAACAAAACACTTGAACTAGTTAAAGAAAACTACGTCTTCCCTGACAAGTTCAATAAAATAGAAACCGACATTAAAAGAAGACTCTCTAAAAATGAATACAGTGAATATTCCGATCCGCAGCAATTTCTTAATAGGCTTAATAAGGATCTGCAAACTGCCGGAGAGGATAAACATCTTAAGATTTCTTTTAGTCCCGATTTAGTTAAGCAGATAAAAGCAGAAAAAAACAGCGGGGTTCAGGGACCTGCCTCATACACTCCCGAACTACTGGCATGGATAAGGTTCGAAAATTACGGCTTGAGAACGGTCGAAAGATTAGAAGGCAATATTGGTTATTTTAAATTCGATCGGTTTACAGATTTAAAATTGGCAAAGGAAAGTACCACCGGTGCTATGAATTTCATCAGCAGTTCATCGGCAATAATACTTGATTTTAGAGAAAACGGGGGCGGTGATTCCGATGCTTCCGAATTAATTGTAAATTATTTTCTGCCGGATGGGAAAAAATTAGGCGATGTTAAATTTAGAAAAGCTGCCCAGTCAAAAGAAAGTATTGTTAAATATGATCCTTCGGTTAAAAAAATTCCGGATAATGTGCCTTTGTATATTTTAGTCAGCAATAAAACCGCTTCTGCCGCTGAAGCTGTTTCATACGTTTTACAGCAATTTAAAAGAGCGATTATTGTTGGAGAACAAACAAGTGGAAAAGCTAATCCCGGCGAGTTGTTTATTATAAATGATTTTCTATACATGATGGTCCCAACCGGATCTTTTAACGTATTGCCTACCGGAAAAAATTGGGAGGGAACAGGAGTAACACCGGATATTAAAATCGATCAATCCAAAGCTTTAGCGAAATCGATGGCTGAAATTTGCACTCAACTTGAAAATCGCGATCCAAACGAAGAACACAAACAAATTTATAGATGGCTGTTACCCGAATATGAAGCGCAGCTAAACCCTGAAGTTCCGTCGATAGATTTCATCAATAAAATAGTGGGTAATTATGAAGACGACAGGAAAATTATTTTTGAAGACCGGGTGCTTTATTATGTAAATAAATCCGGGGCTAAAAAAATTCTAACTTATATAAACAATCATACTTTTATGCTGGAAGGAAGAGAAGATGTTAGGTTAAAAATGCCGGTCATCGAAACGCCAATTAAATATTTTGAATTTGTTTGGAGTGACGGACCTGTAGAAAGAATAAAAAGAATAATGTAATGCATTCGGAGTAAGGAGCTGCACATAAAAAATGAAGAATTCTTTGGAACCGATATCAGCAAAATGTATAAATAGGATTAAATATGAAACGGACAAAGGCTAATCAGCTTTGCCGTTTGATATCAATTCAAAAACAGAAAAAGGAATAGATATTATATGGACTATGTTTATTTTAAATTAATACACCTTACCGCCGTTGTAATTTTTTTAGGAAATATAATAACCGGGCTTTACTGGATGTACGTTGCAGTAAAGACGAAAGACCTAAAAATAATTGCCCATACTATGAAGAGCCTAATAAAGGCTGATAAATATTTTACAATTCCGGGCGTTATTATTATTACCGCCGGCGGAATAGTGGCAGCTATATACGCACACTACCCGATTCTTCGAACTGGCTGGATCTTTTGGTCCATCGTGCTTTTTACAATTTCCGGTATTGTCTTTGGAGTTAAGGTTGCACCTTTGCAAAAAAAAATATATAACCTTGTTTTGAATAAAGATGAGTCGAAGGATTTTGATTGGGTAAATTTCCACAAAATTTATCTGGAGTGGGATATTTGGGGGCTTGTTGCATTATTGACACCTCTTGCTGCTTTTGTAATGATGATACTTAAAATTCCACAATAAAAATATTTTTTCCAGCTAACCATAATAAGTTGGATATAAACACTTTGAATAGAAGAATTCAATAACAAAATGTTAAAATGTATAAAAAACAAAGCACTCAAAATTATTTACTCTGGCATAATTGCAGGTTTTATATGTGAAGAAGTTTTAGTAGTACTATTTATGTTCTCGCCTGTGCAAAAAAATCTATATACGCCAAATTGGCAAATCAAATTATTCATAGAAGTAATCCCACAAGAGATCTTTTTCCATCTATTGATGGTCTACTAATATTAAGTATTGCTCATAGTTGATTATTTACACTATTTCGAAAATCTATTCCTTTGCAAAACTGGATGAGAAGATGTTTGTTTTAAGGATTTACAATTTGTCTAATGTATTGGGTTTTTCGGAAATGGTTTGTTTATCACACTTTATTGCAAGAAGCAATTTTATTGAAACTATTTGAATTAACAATATTGATAAATGGCAGCTTTGTAGAAGCAATAATTATTTCAAAGTTTCTTTATGAAAAAGCAAACTAAATTTATTTATTAGCCTGAATGGAAAAATCAGGTTGCTAAAATACTTTTTGAATCTGTTATTTTTTTGCAACGTTTGACAAAAATAAACAGACAATTAAAACGAAGAGAAAGAAAAACGACTTTTAACAACGGCAAGTTCAAAAGACGACTATAGAAGTAAAAGAAAACATAGACAATTGTAATCAAAAAACATTTAAATATTATGCTGACAAGTGAAAAATATATTGTTAGTATTAATGATTTCTTTAATAGGACTGACTCTTTGTAATCATATAAACAATAATAGCAATGATAGCACACTTCGCAACAGCCATTATACTTCATGTAATTGGTCTTATTATTCTCCAGAACTGAAAAGAATGCTGACATCTCACACATATTTATCAAATATGTTAGTAGCGTTTAGACCATTGAATGTCAGCCTGCATAAGTAAAATAACTTTCCCCATTGTCCTTTTGATGTATCAACAGAAGATTTGCACGCACAAGTTTTATCAAAGTACGAGAAGCTCGTCTCTCGGAAATATTTGCAAATTTGCATAACTCTTTCACCGTCAATTCCTCTTTTTGATCAAGTAGATTAAAGACAATTTTTTCCTTGTCGCCGACAATATATTTCTCTAAAATTTTTCCGGTAGATTGGCTCTGTAAAAGTTTGATCATTTCTTTACTCGCAAGAACACTTTTGTCATTAACCCGTACATACACTTGAGCATCATTCAAGTTGAGTGCTTTTTTATAATCTTGTATGCGATGTGGTTTAAATTTGGATTCAATGACTTCTACAATGAGCAGATCTTTTTTATCGATTTCGACAGCATCAATTTTTAGATCAACATGAGGTTCGCAAAATTTTTCAGCCGCGTCGTTTACAAGATCAAGATCGCTCTTTTCGCTCTCTATCCCATAAATGGATTTATCATCATCAACGCCAAAGAGAATAAATCCGCCGCGTGTATTTGCAAATGCGATCATCTCCTTTGCAATTTTTTCATGAGAAGAGAAACGCTGTTTAAACTCAACATTTAATCCTTCTCCCTTTTCAATTAAATCCAATACTTTTTTTCGGGTGATCATTGCATTCGATATGTGTTGACAATCCTATTTTTCGATACGTTTTAATTTAGTCGTGTCGGTTTTTGTTTTAAGACTATCGCTGGGGGGAGATTTTAAAGAATCTTGTTTCTGTGCCGGAACTTTTAAGAGAGGACGATTAACAATTTTATCGTCTTTACCTATCTCTCGTTTCTGTTGTTGTTCAACAACTGTTTTATTTAGCTCAGCGGATTTGGCTTCTTTCTCTTTTTGCTTTGCTTCCAATTCTTTCTGTTTATTCTCTTCCTCTTTCCGTATTCTTTCCTTTTCATTCTTATACTCTGTAAGTTTAGCTAAGACAGTACCGGCAAGAGGAGACTTCGCAAAATCTTTAATTATCATTCCATACGAAGAAGCCGCTGAATCATACATTTTTAGATTATTTTCGTATATCAATCCAATATAATATGCCGATTTAGGTGCAAAGGATGATTCCGGAAATTTTAAATAAATTGTTCTAAATGAATCGATTGCTTCTACATATTTTTTGCTGTAATACAATTGTTCCGCTGTATCATAAAATTTTTCGGCGGGATCCGCTTCTTTTTTTGCAACAATAATATTCTCTTCTTTCTTAACAAGACCTAATTTTTGTGCTACGGCATTCCTTAAAGGATCCTTTTCGAAATTATCATAGATGTATTTAAAAATGCTGTCTGCTTTCACCGAATCATTATGCGTTTCATAATAAGTGCCTAATGCATACATTGTTTGAACTTTGACCGGCTTATCAGGAAAGTCGTTCAATATTTTTTTGAAATAAAAATACGCCGAATCCGACCGATCCAACTCTGAATAAAAAAGACTTGCAAGTCCGTACAAACTTTTGGCAAGTATAGTACCCAGTGTATCCGCAGACAGTTTTACGTTTTCCGGTTTTTTATATCTGCCAAGCGCAATTAATTGAGAAGGAGTTGGGATCAATCCTATTTTGGGATTTCGAAATAGTACCAATTGTTGTTGTTTGTATTGTTGTTCTAGAAATGAAATATCAAATTTTTGCTGATTTATAGCATTCGGATCCGTGGTTTGAGTCTCGCTCATTTTATTCACATCATCCATATATTGCCGATATGCAATTTCATAATCAACGGAGTCTCTTACAAACAATGTTGGATCTTTTTTATACCCAATTTTAGTTTCTAAATCCTTTTCTTCTTCCTTAAAAGCAAAGTACTTGTTTAAATTCGTTGCTTGAAGTCCTGCTTCCGTTTTATCTTCTCTTGGAGCCATTGATATTGCTGCTCTACTATAGTAAGTATATGCACTATCATAAAGTCCTAGTTTCTTGCGGTATATCTCACCAAGTCTTGCCTCTGCAATTCCCGATGTAGGAAATTGTCTATACGTCGTGTCAACCTCGCGAAAAATATCGATTGCCGGATTGATGCGGTCTTTCTCAACATATATTTGTCCAATTTCAATTAACACCTGGTCAAGATAATTCTTGAATTTGCCGAGATACCTCAGATCGTTAAAAGCTGTTTCGCTTTCATCCAATCTTTTAAGTGATTTTAAAAGCTTTGCTGATTCAAACCGGCTTTTAAAATCAATATCAACGGTCGGAGAATATTTTGAAACTGAAGTGAAAGCTTGAAATGCATTTTCCGCATCATTCAGTTGAAGATATATTTTACCCATCTGATAAGAAACAAGTGCGCAAATTTCATCATCTTTAGATTTACTTAAATAGTCTTTGCATTCATCAATTGCAGCACTTTGTTCTTCACGGAAAATTAAAAATGATATCTTTGTTATCGAAGCATCATTGAATAGTGCATCGTTACCTTCATTCACCGATGCGGTCTTAACATCGTTAATCAGTTTCAAACCTTCGTCAAAATCATGCAGCTGCAGATCTGTTTTAGCGAGCCATAATTTATTTTCAGAAGAATATTTAGTTTTTCCAACTCCAGCAAGCTCCGTAAATTTTCTTTGGGCACGAGCATATTCCTGCTGGTAATAAAGAGCTTTCCCGGTTATAAAAAGCGCGTCGGCAAAATAGGATGAGTTCTTTTCGTATTGCAGAATCTTTGAACACTTCTCAACAACTTTTTTCAGATTATCATTGAGAGTCCCGCTTAGTTGAGGGGTAGCCGTTTGATTTGCAAATTGAGTAGAGTTAGGCTGAACTCCCTGTTGTCTGTTCCCGGTTTGCATTGCCTCGGTAGAATTCGTTGGTTGAACTCCAAACTGATTTGTTGGTTGAGTGCCATATTGCGACGTCAATCTTCCGCCGTATTGAGATGCCGCCTGCAAATCTTCTCTGAATACAAAGAGGTCTTTCTTCTGGTTTTTTATCTCTTCTTCAACTTGATCAAAAAGAGTTTTAGCATTATAGTAGGTATTAAAATAAGTAGTAAAGTCCGTCCACATACCGCAGCCGGAAAGACCAACTAGAAAGGTAAATAAAGATGCCGATGCAAATAGTTTTTTTGCTTTCTCGAAAAACATATTTTATCTCTCTGTTAATGATAAAGTAGTAAAAACTATTATACGGTCATCCTTCTTTTAGTGAGCGATAATTAAAGTGCCGACGGACCCGATTCGTCCGTTCTGATTCTTATAACATCATCAATTGTTGAAATAAAAATTTTACCGTCGCCAACTTGCCCGGTTTTTGCAGTTCGAAGAATTGCATCAACCGCCTTTTCCGTCATTGAATCATCAACAATAACTTCAATTTTTATTTTAGGAACAAATTCAATTTGATATTCACTTCCGCGGTATGTTTCTTTATGCCCTTTTTGTCTTCCGTAACCGCGCACTTCAGTAATTGTCATTCCCCTAATACCTTCTTCAAGCAGAGCTTCTTTTACATCGTCCAGTTTAAACGGGCGAATGATTGCTTCAATCTTCTTCATGAAAGTCTCTTATTAGGTATTTTTACCATGGCAATTTTTAAATTTTTTCCCGCTCCCGCAAGGGCATGGTTCATTACGGCCTGTTTTCTGTTCAACTTTTATCGGCTGCAATTTAACTCTATGACCGCCCTCTTCATCGCCTCCAGCCTGAGCCCGCAATCCTAAATTATCAGCAGAGTCTTTAATAGTCTGCATACGCTGAGCTTGAGCACTTTTTCTGGTTTGAACCTCTGCAGGTGCTTGAGGCCAGAATTTGAAACAGAATGCAACAACTTCATTTCTGATTTGTTCTAGTAAAGTTAAGAACAACCCGTAAGATTCGGATTTATATTCCAAGAGAGGATCTTTCTGACCATAGGCACGTAATCCAATTCCTTCTTTCAAATCATCCATTTCGCGAAGGTGTTCTTTCCACTTATCATCAATTACACTCAACACGGCATAACGTTCAAGACGTGCCATTAAATCGCTGCCGAGCATTTCTTCTTTGTGATGGTAAAAATCCTTTGCAGCATCAAAAAGTTTTTCTTTTACTCCGTCTTTTCCCAAATCCTCAAAAACTTTCGGTTCAAATTTCATATCCACTAAAAGATTTTGAAGAATTTCACCATGAATACTTTCGATATCACCTGCATCGTAATATTTATCAACAATGCTTTGAATGACTTCTTCGAGATAATCGAAAACTTCACCTTGCAGGCGTTCACCTTCCAGAGCCTGTTTTCTGCGCGCATAAATAACTTCGCGCTGTTGATTCATCACATTATCGAATTCTAGTAATCTTTTTCTTATCGCAAAGTTATTCTCTTCAACTTTTTTCTGTGCGCGCTCAACCGAACGTGTTATAAGCGGATGCTGGATAGCTTCGCCGTCTTCCATTCCAATACGGCTCATAATGTTTGTTATACGATCACTTCCAAAGATGCGCATCAAATCATCTTCCAGCGAGATGAAAAATTTGGTAGTTCCCGGATCTCCTTGACGACCCGAACGACCCCGTAACTGACGATCTATACGGCGTGCCTCGTGACGTTCGGTACCTAAAATATAAAGACCGCCGACATCAACGACACCTGCGCCTAATTTAATATCTGTACCTCGGCCAGCCATGTTTGTTGCAATTGTAACGGCACCTGGTTGACCAGCATATGCTACGATTTCCGCTTCACGTTGATGCTGTTTTGCATTAAACACATTGTGAGTTACTCCCTGCCGTTTTAACATTCTGCTTATCGTCTCGGAAACATCTACACTTGTTGTTCCAACAAGAACCGGGCGTTTTTCTTCGCGGAGTTCTTTTATTTTTTCAATAATTGCATTATACTTTTCACGCCGTGTTTTGTAAATGGAATCGTCTTCATCATCTCTAACAATCGGGCGGTTTGTAGGAGTTACTACAACTTCTAATTTATATATTTCGAAAAATTCACCTTCTTCGGTTTCCGCTGTTCCGGTCATACCCGCCAGTTTTTTATACAAACGGAAATAATTTTGCAGAGTTATGGTTGCCAGAGTCTGTGTATCGCGTTCAACTTTAACACTTTCTTTCGCTTCTATTGCCTGATGCAATCCGTCGGAATATCTTCTTCCCGGAAGAACACGTCCGGTAAATTCATCAACGATTGCAATCTTGCCTTCTTCTGTGATTACGTATTCAACATCTTTCTCGAAAAGTGTGTACGCTTTTAGAAGCTGATTTAATGTGTGAATACGGTCCGATCGTTCCGAATAAATATGGTATAGTTCATCTTTTCTTTTAACCTTAGCTTCGACAGACATTTCAGAATCATTTTCAATCTTGCTGATTTCGGTTCCTAAATCGGGAAGAACAAAAAATTCTTTCTGCTCCGAAGAACCCATTGCCAATTCTTCTCTTCCTTTTTCGGTAAGATCCATCTGGTTGTTTCGTTCTTCAATGGCAAAATAAAGCTCTTCATCAATCTCGGGCATCCGTTTTGCGTTTTCACGTAAGTATTCAAGTTCGGTTTGCTGCAAAAGTTTTTTGTTCTCCGGTTCCGAAAAAAGTTTTAATAACGCTTTATTTTTTGGAAATCCTCTGTGAGCGCGGAGAAGTAATACACCGGCTTTCTCTCTATCTTTTCCGTCTTCTGATTTTAATAACTGCTCTGCCTCATTAACTATTGACGCAACAAGGTTGGATTGTTTTCTCCACAAGCGTTCAACACGAGGTTTCATTTCATCAAATTTGTGCTCTGTTGAACCGACGGCTCCGGAAATAATAAGAGGTGTTCTGGCTTCATCAATTAATACAGAATCCACTTCATCAACAATTGCGTAGTTATGACCGCGCTGTACGCAGTAACTTTTTTCACTTGCCATATTATCACGCAAATAATCGAAGCCGAATTCGTTGTTCGTTCCGTAGGTGATATCGCAAGCATACATTTTAATTCTCTGTTCCGGTTCCATTGTATTGGTAATACAACCGATAGTCATTCCGTGGAATTTGTAAATCTCTCCCATCCATTCGCTATCGCGTTTAGCCAAGTAATCATTTACAGTAACAAGATGAACACCGCGGCCTGTAAGCGCATTCAAATAAACCGGAAGTGTTGCTACAAGTGTTTTTCCTTCTCCGGTTGCCATCTCTGCAATCTTTCCGTTGTGAAGAACAATTCCGCCCATCAGTTGAACATCATATGGAACCATATCCCAATGAATTTTATTACCGGCGGCATCCCAAGTTTTTCCAACAAGGCGTCTGCATGTATCTTTTACGACTGCAAAAGCTTCCGGAAGAATTTCACTCAGGACCTCTTCATAACGGTCAGTTAGTTCATTCTCAAGTCTTTCTATCTCGTCATAAATTGCATGCTTATCTTCGACGAATTGATCATCTAGAAGTTTATTTTTAAACTCTGTGAGGGGAGTTTGTATATCTTTTGTTGCGTCGGCAATACGTTGTTTGAACTCTGCGGTTTTAGCGCGGAGATCATCATCTGTCAAGGTCTGTAATTTTTCGAATTCAACGTTAATCTGATCTACAATAGGCCAGTAATCCTTTGTTGCACGCGTGTTTTTGTCTCCAAAAATCCTTTTCAACAGCGTACTAATCATCAAATGCTCCTTTTTTTTCGGCAGGCAAGTTAAATAAAGAGGGTTTGAAATGCAATGAAACAGCCTTTATAGACGCTTTTGTGCACTTTTCTTTTCTCCACAAAACTGTTCCGTTATGAATCTTAATAAGTTTTGCTTTTTATTTTACAATAAGAATCGATAGTGCGATTTATTTGCACAAAAACTATTTTAGTTACTGAAACTAATGATGAGTATTACTTTTGCGCGGAAAGAGATTTCAATTTTCGATTGGATTCGTAAATAGACTTGTTGAGCTGACCGAAGGGGCAATCTCATCAAACATCTTTGAGAATGTTTTACGAAAGTTGGAAAATCAAGCATCAAACTATTACTTCTCTGTAACTTCAGAATCAAATCTTCTTAGAATATTTACTTCAATTTATGATCGCACATTTTTCTTTCAAGAAATTTACGACTTTCCTCATCACGGGGAAATATTAATTGCAATCTCTGCCAGCAGTAATTATTTGACGGATATCGTTGTTCGAAATCCCGAATATCTCTACCAATTGTTCGACCAGGATTATCTTTCGAAAATTTTGGAAAATGATCATCTTAAGAAAGAAATCGGAGGTACATCTAGGTTTAAATCGATCGGCGCAAAAATGAATTTCTTGCGCCAGTTAAAAAAACGATTCGTCTTGAAAATTGGGCTCGTAGATATTCTCCGGATCGCCGATTTATCTTCAGTCACCGAACAACTATCATTATTAGCAAAGCTGATTAATTCAGGGCTCTTTGAAATTTGCTATAAAGAAGTATTAAGCAAATACAATATTGAAAAAGTAGATCAGAGATATTGCCTTTGTTCATTAGGAAAGTTAGGCGGCAACGAACTGAATTATAGTTCCGATGTTGACCTTATTTTGTTTTATGATTTTAACGGTACAATTAATGGAACACATAAAGAATATTTTGAAATATTATCGGAAGCAGCTCAATTTTTTATTAAATCGGCTTCGGCTGTAACAGATCATGGGTATATCTATCGAATCGATTTCCGTTTGCGCCCGGACGGTAAATTTTCCCCTCTTTGCAAATCATTGAACGACTACACCAAATATTACGAAACGCGCGGCGAGGATTGGGAACGTCAAATGTTAATAAAACTGGATTTTGTCTGCGGCGATGAATCGCTCTTTTCCCAATTTAGAGACTTTATTCACCCATATGTTTATCCATCTTCATTTTCTCATTCTATAAAAGATAAAATCAAGCAGATGAAAATGAATATTGAGAGACAGAATAAAGAGAAAGAAAACGTAAAAACTTTTGCTGGCGGAATACGCGATATTGAATTTTCAGTTCAAACTTTGCAATTAATAAATGGCGGAAAATTAAAATCACTTCGTACCGGCAATACTTTGAAAGCAATTTCTATTCTTGAAAAACAAAAGCTGCTGAAGAAAAAAGAATCTACCATACTTTCACACGCATATATTTTCTATAGAAATATTGAACATTTCCTGCAGTTAATGAATGATACGCAAACGCACGTCATTCCGGACAACAAAGAGCTTCTTAATAAACTTGTTGTTTTTACAGAGATGAAATCAATAGAAGATTTTAGAAACCGGTTGAGAACTTACCGCAAGAATGTCAAAACTATATATGAGAATATTTTAAAAACCGAGAAAAAAGACAAAATCATTTATGTTGGTTCAATTTTCAAAAACGCCTTGAATGCTGAAAAAAATATTTCATTTTTACAAAACGGTGCGGGATTAATCGGCAGAAAGGAATTTGATGCTAGAACAATTGAACTGTTTGATCTGATTGAACCGCAGATGTTAAAATATCTTAGAAAATCACCTGATCCAGATCTGACTTTAGATAACATAGTTAGGATTATCCGATCTACAAAATTCCCCTCTATCTGGTATAATGAATTTACAAATGAACAATTTTTTAAACATTTTTTGAGAATTTGTACATACTCTCAGAAAGCGGTTGATTTAATTTCAGCAGGTGGTCAAAACGAAGAATTCTTCCTCTCTAGAAAAGTTTTCGAAAATCTTTCGGAAAATCTGAATGAATATTCCACAACGGAATTGATTCTTTCCACTTCAGTACAATTTGCACTCGGTTTGATTTCGCAAAATGATGTCTCTCATATTTTATCATTATTTATTTCACAAAAAATAAAATTCCTATTAGATGAGATGAATTTGAGATATAATTTCTTTGTTGGCGGACTTGGAAGTTTAGGATCGGAAAATATGAACTTTGCTTCAGATATTGATTTGATTATAGTTGCCGAGGATGTTGAAGCACAACCGGAGATACAGAAGGATTTTCAAAGATTTATAACCTCAGCAATACAATTATTAAAACCGTTCGAAATAGATTTTAAATTGCGTCCCGAAGGTAAAAAGTCACCGCTTGTCTGGGGGATTAGTCATTACGCTATGTATATGGAAAAACGCGCACGCATTTGGGAGTTTCAATCGCTTCTAAAATTGAAAATGATTTATGGGGATGAAAAATTATTTAATGAATTCCGTAATATTTTTTTGAAACGAATTTCTCAGCTTGATTTAATAATTGTTCGCAACGAAATCAAACAAATGTATAATTCTATTCTTTCTCAGAATGTAAAATTTGCTGACAGTGGTTTCAATATTAAGAAAGAACGGGGTGGACTTCTTACTATTGATTTTATTCTGCAAACTGTCTGTCTTGTCAATCAGAAAATACATCATAAATGTCTCGGTAAAAATAATTTTGAAATTTTTTCTTTACTTAAAAATAAAATTGACAGCTCAGATTTGGTTGCATTAAAAGGTAATTATGTTTTTCTTAAACGAATGGAAATAGCAATCCAAAATCTTTTTAACAAGAACAACACAATTTTACCGGTTGGTGAAGAGAACAAGTCTGTTTTATCACATTTCCTGAAATATAAGAACACCAAGGATTATGAAATTCGAATTTCCGAAGTAATTAAATCCAATAATAAATTGTATGAGAAATATGTTGGTAAATAAAACAAAATTCGTTCAGAAATATTTTGCTGCAGCAACAGCATCATTTGTATTCATTATCTACCTTTTTACTTTAGCGCCTAGTGTCGTTCAAATTGATTCAGGCGAGCTTGCGGCGGTTCAAGCAACACTTGGTATTGCTCATCCAACAGGTTATCCCATCTTCACAATGATAGGATATTTATTTATCAAATTGCCTCTTCCATTTACTGCAGTCTTCAAAGCAAATCTCCTTGCGGCAATTTGGTGTGCTCTCGGAGTATTCGTTTTTATTAAGTCGGCATACTTAGTAGTTACCAACTATGAAACAAAAAGTGTTCAAGTCAAAAAGAGTAAAAAGAAAAAAGAAATTAAGGATGAAAATACTTCAATCAATAAAGTGAATAATTCCATTGGGATTCTTGCATCTGCATTTAGCGGAATTACATTAGCATTCAGCTCAACGTTTTGGGCTCAATCAACGTCTGTGGAAGTTTACTCGCTTCAGGTCTTTTTGTTCTCATTGATCACTTTCTTGACCCTTAGAGCTTACTTTTCAACCGATGGAAAAATTATTAATTGGATTTGGGTTGCGGTATCGCTTGCTTTGGGTTTTGCTAATCATATGACAACGCTTTTGATTCTTCCCTTAGTTGCCGTTCTCTTTTTTCAAAAAGAAAAATTTAGCATCGCGTCAATTAAAAAAATATTATTGATGCTTGTTCTCTTTATTCCGTTGCTTGTTCTTTTTTATCTCTATCTCCCCCTAAGAGCTTCGGCAAATCCTCATATCAATTGGGGGAACCCAATAAATTTTGAAAACTTTTTCAGACATGTTTCCGGAAAGCAGTATCAAATCTGGCTCTTCGAATCATTCGCTGCAGCTGGAAAACAATTAAAATATTTTCTTTCCGACTTTCCATCAGAGTTCAGTTATGTCGGTTTGATTATTGGTCTAATTGGCATGATCGCAACTTATCGTAATTTCCGCAAAATATTTTATGCTTTGATTGCAACATTTCTCTTCGCTGTTCTCTATTCAATTAATTACGATATTGTTGATATTGATTCTTACTTCCTCCTCGCTTATATGATGTTTGCGTTTTTTGTAGTATTTGGTTTTTATATAATTCTGATATACCTAAGCCGCAAATCAAATTTCAGAATTGCGGCAGCAAGCGCATTGCTTCTATCACTTTTCCCGGTAGCAATTAATTTCAGTGAAGTGAACCAGAACGATGACTATGCATTCGAAGATTATACAAGAGCAATTCTAAACAGCACGGAAAAAAATTCGGTGATCTTTACATATCAGTGGGATTATTTCGTTTCAGCATCATATTATTTTCAGTTGGTAGAAAACTACCGAAGTGATGTAAAGGTAATAGATAAAGAACTTCTAAGAAGGTCTTGGTATTACAACCAGTTGAAGAGAAACCATCCGGATGTAATTAAGAACTTGGATGAAGATATTTCAAATTTTCTAAATGTTCTCCGACCGTTTGAGCGAAGTGAAAAATTTGAACCGGATCTTATTGAGAAATATTACCGGACAATTATGACAGATCTCATTTCTGAAAACATTGCCAAAAGGAATTATTACATAGGATTAGAATTGGTACAGAACGAAATAAGAAACAGTGAGTTTACATTACCGGAAGGATATCAAATTGTTCCTTATCTCTTTCTTTTCAAAGTTGTGAAAGGAAATGATTACGTTCCGGCACCGGATCCTAATTTCACAATTAGATTTCCGCAAAACAAGAACAAGTACATTAATTTCATTGAAAATGCGGCAGCGACAATGTTGATTTATAGAACTGCCTACGAATTGCAATTTAATAAACCGGAAAGAGCAAGAGTTTATTTTAACAAAGTAAAAAAGGATTTTCCAGATTATCAGATCCCATACGATATAGAAAGCCGGTTAAGTCAAAAGGATAATGATAAGAATTAATAAACATATAACAATTAAGGAAAGCGAGTTAATATTCAATTTTATTCGCTCTTCCGGACCTGGCGGACAAAACGTAAACAAAGTCTCCACTGCTGTTCAATTACGATTCGCAATTTCTTCTTCCGAATCTTTGAGTGAAGATGTAAAGAGAAGATTAAAATCTATTGCCGGGAGAAAAGTAACCAAAGATGATGTGCTTATAATTGAAGCTAGACGGTTCAGGACGCAGGAGGCAAATCGGCAAGATGCTATTTCCCGTTTAATAGAATTGATTGATAAAGCATCAAAGAAAAGGAAACAAAGAATTAAGACTAATCCCACTGCCGGATCAAAAGTGAGAAGAATTGAGACAAAGAAGAAATTAGGTGAAAAGAAAAGATTAAGAAAATATTCAGATCAATCGTAATCTTTTTAGATGCATGATATTTGTATTAATTTGGAACGTTAGGCAAGATTAAAATTAAGTTCGGTAAGAACACTGCATAGAGAATCCACATTGAGATACAAACCGCAAGCGGGATTGTAAAATTATCATCAGCCCATTCACCGGAAACATTTTCAGCGATAGCGCCGATGGCGACAGCAATAATCCCGATTAAATATTCTGTTAAATTGCCTTCTATCTTTGGAGCCAAAAGAACTACAAAACAAGAAGAGACAAAAAATGCAAGAGTGCCTTCCAAACTTTTTAATAAAAATTTTGTCTTCCCGAATTTTCTTCCTATAAGCGCCGCGGAACTATCGCCAATTATCAGTACGGCAAATGCGGTAACAACAAAAACTTTGGGAAATAATAAAATTACAAGTACAGCGGAAAGCAAAACATATGTAGCACCGTTAAGATTTTTTTTCTTTGAATCTTTTTCGTGCTTCCGCATGATGAAACCGAAAATTTTATCAACAAGATTTGAGAGTGCTTTGTGATAATATCTTCCGTAGTCGATAAAGAGGGAGAAAAATGTCAAGGGAATTAGGATTGTTAAGGCTAATTCCCTTGTTATAAAATAATAGATGGTTGGAATAGAAAGAGAGAAAAGATGAATAAGTTTTCTTAAAACTTCACTCTTATAATCTATAGTTGCACGGTCAGTTGCTGTCATTTTTATCAGAAGTCTTAACAGGTTCTCTTTTCTTTTTTTCTTCTAACAGCTGCTGAACGTGATCCGGCAAAACATTTTCCGATGCTTTATTGGCATCGGTACCGTTACGTTTGATTGGAGGAAGCACTTCTCCGCGCATAATTTTATCTATCTCATCGCCGTCAAGAATTTCACGTTCTAATAATTCTTTAGACAACTTATGAAGCACCTCAATATTTTCCGAAAGAATTTTTTCCGCACGATCCATACCACTCATAATAATTCTTTTTAATTCTGTATCTATATCCTGCGCAGTCTGCTCACTAAAATCTTTATGTTTTGTAATTTCCCGACCTAAGAAAATCTCCTGATCTTTTTGACCGTAAGCTATAGGTCCAAGCTTTTCACTCATTCCCCATTCACAAACCATCTTACGCGCAATACTGGTTGATTTCTCGATATCGTTTCCGGCACCGGTTGTAAAACGGTTGAACACCAATTTTTCGGCAGCTCGTCCGCCAAGTGCATAAGTAATCATTGCTTCAAGATAATTTTTAGAGTAGGTATGTTTTTCATCTACCGGCAAATAAGTTGTAACACCAAGAGCTCTGCCGCGAGGAATAATTGTAACTTTGTGAACAGGATCAGCTTCAGGAATCATTTTCGCAACAAGCACATGACCGATCTCATGATAAGCCGTAATTTTTTTCTCTTCTTCTGTAATAATTAAACTTTTTCTCTCCATTCCCATCATTACTTTGTCTTTGGCTTCCTCAAAATCTTCCATCGAAACATCTTTTTTATTTTTGCGTGCGGCAAGTAATGCTGCTTCATTAACAAGGTTCGCAATATCCGCACCGGCAAGTCCCGGTGTGCCTTTTGCTAATACTTCTAGGTCAACATCTACACCCAAAGGAATTTTTCTTGTATGAACTTTAAAAATTCCTTCCCTGCCTTTAACATCCGGGCGGTCAACAACAACCTGGCGGTCAAAACGTCCCGGACGTAACAATGCAGGATCAAGAACGTCAGGTCTGTTCGTTGCTGCAATAATTATTACACCGCTGTTTTGTTCAAATCCATCCATTTCAACGAGCAGTTGATTCAATGTTTGTTCACGCTCATCATGCCCGCCGCCTAAACCGGCACCGCGATGTCGCCCCACTGCATCAATCTCATCAATAAAAATTATACATGGTGCGCTTTTCTTTCCCTGCTCAAATAGATCTCTGACACGACTGGCGCCAACACCAACAAACATTTCAACGAAATCGGCACCACTTATGGAAAAGAATGGAACTCCAGCTTCTCCGGCAACAGCACGTGCCAACAAAGTTTTACCAGTTCCAGGAGGTCCCAATAATAAAACGCCGCGGGGAATTTTTCCGCCGAGTCTTTGAAATTTACCGGGCTCTTTTAAAAATTCAATGATCTCTTCAAGTTCCTGCTTTGCTTCATCGGCACCGGCAACATCTTTAAATGTTACTTTAATTGCAGATTCCGATATTAATTTTGCTTTACTCTTTCCAAAGTTAAAAATGCCGCGTGTTCCGCCACCGCCTGCACCGCCGCCTTGCATTCTTCTGAAAATAAAGATCCACACAGCAATTATTAATAACCAAGGAAGGAACCCAAGAAGAACCGTCATCCATTCGTTAGATTCTTTTACATAAGTGTATTTTATATTTTTTTCATCCCAAACTTTTTTCTGCTCTGCAAGGTCAGTTTGATCAATTACTACGGTAAAAACCGTAACATTAACATAATTACCATTAATCATTTTTTTTTGCGGTTCGGTAAGAGTTCCTTCAAAACGGTAATCGCTGGCATCGGTTTTAATGATTTTTGCATCTTTGATTTTACCGTTCAGCAAAAAATCTTTATATACATCGTATGTAACTTCAACTGATCCGGTGGCAGATCCCGCCCTCATAACTTGCATAACAATTACAGCGGCAACTATAACCGCACCCCAACTGAAAACAGTTTTAATAATTTTTCCCCAATCAAAATCTCCGTCGGGTTTCTGGGGAATACCTGGACCTTTTTTCTTATTAGTTTGATCTGGTTTATTGTTTTCTTCAGCCATGAACAATTTATTCATGTTATCTCGCATTTAAATTCTTTCTCCGTTATTCGCTTAAAACATAGATTGAGCTAAGATTTCGATATTTTTGCGCATAGTCGAGACCGTATCCAATCACAAATTTATTTGGAATTTTGAAGCCAATATAATCAATTCCGACATCATATTTTAAACTCTCCGGCTTCACCAAAAGAGAGGCAACCTTCAAACTTGCCGGGTTATGTTCTTTAATCATCTTCTCGATATAATTGATCGATAACCCGGTATCAATAATATCTTCAACTATAACTAGATGCCGATCATTTATGTCGGCATTTAAATCTTTAACAAGCTTTACTTTACCGGAAGAAATTTTTTCATCGCCATAACTTGAGAGTTTGAAAAAATCCATTTCGCAGTTGATTGTTATATTCTTCAGTAAATCCGACATGAACATAAATGAGCCGTTCAATACGCCAATAAAAATAGGAAGCTTAGTTTTATACTCTTCGGATAGCTGCTTGCCGAGTTCGGCAATTCTTTTTTGAATCACTTCTTCGGTCAAATATGGAACAAATTTTTCAGTTCCTACCCAAATCTCGTTTTTACTGTTTATTATTTCACCCATAGTTTATATACTTTTTTTGTTTTTGAATTCAGTTTATAACGGTCGTCAATCCTTAAACCAACAACCCATACAATTTGGTTCCTATTTAACAAAACAAGTTGATCTTTCCGCAATGAAGAAGGAATTTTTATGTCGGTTAAAAAATCCGATACTTTTTTAAAGTGAGTCATTCCAATCGGTTTAAATTTATCTCCGGATTTCCAACCTCTTAAAATAAACTTTTCATTTAGATTATCTGCCGAGATAAATTCTGTTTTCATATCAGTTCTAAATTTGACCTTCTCTTTATCGGCGAGTTCAACACCTACCTCTCTTGAACCGAAAAGAATTTTGGATCCAATTCCAATTTCGACTTTTCCGTAAGATGTTTTTTGCTTCCTTTGGATTCTAATGCTATCACTTTCACGCAGTGCGATAAGATTTGATGATAACTGGACTTGCTTTCCTTTCTGTTTTGGCAAGAGAGAATTAATTTTTTGATAATCATCAAATTCGAGCGCGTATTCAAAATGTTCTTTTAATAAAGCTCTCAATACCTCTCCCGGTATTGAACCATTAAATATATCTTTCAACTTAATTTTGATATCGACCGCGTTTAGCTTGCGGACTACAAACCTAGCAATAAGGTTTGCAACGATAGTTTCATTTAGCTGAAGCGAGTTAACTAAATTTTGAGACGACCGGAATAACGCTTCATCAATTTGAGGATTAAGTCTGATTTTAATCAATGGAATTATTTGGTTACGGATATAATTCCTTCTGAAATCATCAAGGAGATTTGATGAATCAACACGGTAATTTATTTTTTCTTTTTTTAGATATTCAAGAATTTCTTGTTTGCTCAAACAGATTAACGGCCGTACAATATTTTTCCTTTGAATCGGAATTCCCTTTAATCCCGAGAGTCCGGTTCCGTTGAAAAGATTCATCAAAATTGTTTCAGTATTATCGCTGAGATTATGAGCAGTTACAATTTTTGTACAGTTCATTTTTTTGGCTATACTTTCTAAATTTTTATAACGCATCAGACGAGCTGCTTCTTCAATTGAAAACTTATTCTTTTTAGCAAATTCTTTTACGTTCAATTTCTGCGATATAAATTCGATATTCAACCGGGTACAAAATTCTTTTGCGAAATTCGCATCTTCATCGGATTCATTACCGCGTAAACCATGGTTGAAATGAAGTGCGAGCAATTCAATCTTATATTTCTTCCTGAACTTGTTTAAGAAATTAAGAGCAAAAACAGAATCGGGTCCGCCGCTGAAAGCGACTAAAATTTTATCACCTTCATGAATCAGCTTAAACTGTTCAATAAATTTTAGAACTTTTTGTTCCGTTTTTTTCATTCAACAATACCTGTAGTAGTCATTCTGATTGAAGACAGAACTGAAACGAAGAATCTCTACTTAGATAATTAGTTGAGACTCTTCTCCAGATAAGCCAAAATCAGAGTGACAGACTAGTATAAAAAGAAAGTCTCAAAAGAGACTTTCCGTAAATTTCAGAAATCAATTTTGAAACCAGATCTATTCGATACCGAGCACTTCAAATTTGATTAGCCCTGCCGGTACTTTTGCTTGAACCACTTGTTTTACTTTTGTACCCATTAATGACTGTCCCACCGGAGAAGTAATAGATATTTTCCCTTGATCAATATCCGCTTCTTCGGGGGAAACTAAAGTATATTTATAAGTTTTTGAGTTGTTCAAATTCTTAACTGTAAGTGTGGAAAGAATATGCGCCTGATCTTTAGGCATATTGGTAATATCTATCACAGATGCTCTTGAAAGGAGGTCTTCCATTTTACTGATTCTTAACTCAAGAAGACCTTGTTCTTCCTTAGCGGCATCATATTCTGCATTTTCGGAAAGATCGCCATGAGAACGAGCTTCTGCAATTCTTTCCGCCATGGATTTGCGTCCCTTGGTTTTCATATCCGCCAATTCTTTTTCGAGCTCTCTAATTCTTTCTTTGCTCAGGTAAACAAAATTTGTCACTTCAAAAACTCCTAATTAATGCTTAGATAAAAAAAATTGCCACTGCTTTTCCGCAGTGGCACTCAAAACTTAAAAAATTCTACTCAAGAATTCAACTTGTTAAGTTAATTATTGATCACATTATCAATTCTGCAAACTGTTCTAAACTCACAAAAACGACACACTTTATTTTCTCTATCTTCTATCTGCGAGAGATTAAATTTTCCTTTGGAGATTAATTCTATGTAATTTTTCACATGAGAAATTGATTTTTGGACAAGTTGTTCCACCGATTGAATCTCATCATCCTTTCCACCTTTCGATTTCACAACTTTCTTACCGAATTCGTCAATTGCATATTTTAATGAATAGATAAATATCTCATTCGGAGAATATTCTTTATTCATTTTTTTTGCTAACAATTCGCTTGCCGCAAAAAGGTAAACCGGAAGTTGCAGCGAAATTCCATTTTTGAGATCTGAAAAGGATGGTTTTGTACCGCTCAATTTGTAATCAACAATATTAAAAGAACTAATTTTTTCGTTCACTTCTATCCGGTCTATTTTACCGCGTAGTTTTATTCCATCAATTTGAATTGGATCGGTATCACTTAGAATTTGATCGGCTTCATCCGAACGCAATCGCCCGAAACTTACTTCAAAATATTTTGGGAGAAATTCGCTGTCGCCTTTTCTCTCGGTTTCCAGAAACCGGTTTAATACTGATTCTAATTCGTTTCCATTAATTCCAAGAATTTTTTCCCGTTCGTAAAAAGTAAGAGGCGATTTGAATGCCGTTGTTTGTAACTGCTTCTCCGCAATTTGAAAAATTAATTTTTGAGCTGATTGATAATCTTTATCTGAACAGCCCGGAAGTATTATTCCTTTATCCCGCAACGTTGAGTAAAATTCATAAAATATTGAGTGAAGTATCCGTCCCATTTCAATTGCTTCAATATCTTCTGTCGGTTCATCAACGGTTTTAATGCCGAGCACGCGCTCCACAAAAAATTTGAAAGGACACTTGGCATAAGTTTCAAGTTGCGAGATTGAATATTGTTTTGATGAAAACGCTTTTAACCGCTCCGTTAACTCGGCAAATAATTCAGGTTCAGATTCACCAGTTAAAAGGTCACCCGTGTAATTAGAGCTTGCAAAAGGATCCTTGTTCCTAATATTTTCAATTTCGAGCGATTTAGAAATTCTTTCCAACTCTGCACCGTTTCCATTTTTCAATATATTTTTTGCGGCTTCAATTCCATTTTTGCCTATAAATATCTGTAACTCTTCTTCAGAAAAGAGTGTGTTTTCATTACCGGCTTCATCTTTAGAAGAGATTGAAAATAATTCCTCAAATTCTTTTAAAAATGTCGAAACTATTGTTTCGCGTTTGCCGTCGGTTGCCGAATAAGAAAAAAATAATTTTTTATTCCATCCGCACAACGATTGGTAGAACCGGTAATGTTCTTCAATTTGATGAGTCTGTGACTGCTTTTTAAATGAACCGGAATTAAAGATTTCCGGCTGATATCTGGTTGGAAAATCGCCGTCACATAATCCGCCTAAAAATAGATAATCAAATTTTAATCCCCTAATTTCCTCAAGCGTTGTTACCTGAACTCCGTAATTAGATTTTTCTTTTACATTGAACCTCGCCCAATTGCAGGCTGTCCTTATCTGATTCATAAAGAAATCAATCGTGAATTTTTTGCCGTCGGTATATTCTTTTTTCAATAAGCCGAATACTTCTGAAGTGGTTTCTATAAAATCTGTAAAAGCCCGTATATTTTTCTCCTCGTCAATTTCCGTTCCTAAAAGTTTTAGCGGGAGTTTTGATTCCACTATGAAGTCATTCAGTCGCTCTTGAAATTCTGAGATCGTAAGTTTTTCTTCGAATGGTTTTAATAATTCCGAAATACTTCTAATATCATTAAGGGCTTTTGTGTAAGATGTTCGTTTTGTTGTAACTTCATCAAATTCATCGCCTGTATGCTTGAGATTCGAGATACAATCGTTCAAAATATTGATCCAGTTTTCCTTACCGGCAACAATTTTTAACTCGGATGAAATCCGGTATAGATTTGAATTATCCACTTCAGCGATTTCGATAAATCTGCTGCTTAATGCGCGGAAAATGTTTTTGAAATAAAAATCATTTTCAACAATCTCTAAGTAATTCACAACTGCCGTAATAGGATTAGAGTTATCAAGAGGAGTCCGGTCGGTAAGGTTAACCGGAATTCCATACTTAGAAAATGCATCTTTTACAATTGATGAATACTCCTGGATGAGATTAAACGCAACGCAGATATTATGAGGTTCTACATTGTGTTCTATTATCAATTTTTTAATTTCTTTAGCAATGAGTTCCACTTCATTATCGCGGTTGTGTGCAGCTATTTTTGTGATGCGTCCAGTTTCATCAATCTTTGCCGACGGTCTCTTATTTTTGAATAGATTCTCCTGCAACGTATTTCTAAAACCGGTTGTCTTTTCAACATCTTCAATTTTTATGAAACCCAAATCGATCAGACGGTCATAACATTTATCTAAATGAGAAAAAATTGATTTATTGTTGGTTGCGTAATCAAAACGTAGAAATAGCTTTGTGTTTCCCACACTTGAAAGCTTTGAAAGAATTTCAATTTCCGGATTGGAAAATTCACTAAATCCGTCAAGAATTATAAGATTTACATCTTCAAAGAGTTTGTGAAATATTGCTACAAATTCTTTTAACGTGAACGAGTTAAGTTGTGAATAAATGTCGCCGAGTTCGTATGCGTTAAGAGCAAAACATTTTTTAATGAAAATTTCATAGATATCAGCAATATCTAACGCCTTTAATTTTTCCGAACTTTTCAAATTTGCCGCTTCGTTACGAAGTAGATCCGGCGTAATGCCATGTTTTTTGTATTCAGAGATTACGTTTTTAATTCTATCCAAAGTGCCAAATGGAATTTCATCTTTGTATAAAGACAAATAGCGCATTTCTATTTCTTGTGCGCTTTGCTTAATAAAAACAGTTGCAGCAGCTTCACTCAGTTGTTTAAATGGCTTGATCTGTTGTAAAATTTTTGTCGAAAGTGTCCCGAGAGTTTCAATATTCAAACCAGAGGCAGCGCGCAAAGGAATTTTGGAAATTATTTCTTTTTTAAGATTACGTGCTTTCCGGTTAGTTGGAACAATCAAAAGAAGTTCATCGATTTTATTCGATTCGATTTTCTGATTGATGAATGAATCAACATCAACCGATGCAATATTTTCTTTGGTTAATATCATTTATGCTGCAATAGAATTTTATATGACGAACGAATCTGTTTAGTTAAATCTAATCCTAATAATTCAACAATATCATTGAATCTTATTTGAGCATCGCGTTTATCTCCTACCAGTAACGTTTCCAATTCTAAAAATTTTCCCAATCCTTTTACAACATCAAGATGAATTCTTGTATTGTTGTATAAATAGAATTTTCTTTTCTTTTCCACAACGGTTTCAACATTTAAAAAATCTCGTAAATATTTTTCCGGATTCTTCCCTTCCAATTTAAGAAGTTCATAATTACTCCATCGTTTTCCTTTTTCTTCACGTAAATATTTTATCATCGTATAAGTACCGTTCTCTAAACGCAATTTGAGCAATCCTTTTTTCACCTTAAAATAGATATCTTTCTGTACAAGAACACCTTTATATTCTGCATTTTGTTTTTTCAATAATGAAATAAGCTTTGCGTGTGAATCTATCTGTACTTTTAATTCCAAATTAAGCGGCATAATAGAACCTATATTGGTTTTGAGTTGTTATAAGTAATAAAAATAGTTTTCTAGATGAGAATTAATTTTACCCGTTGATTTTTATCATAGAATCCATATCTTTAGAAAGAAGCATAGCAAAAGGAAACATAAGATGAAAGCATTTTTGTTTTTTCTATTACTAACCCCAATCGGCTTTATGAGTGCGCAAAAAATCGGCGAGCTAGCACCCGATAAAGCCCATGAGGTTTTTCCCGGCAATATGTTAGGTGCCGATATAATCTTTGGCGAAGGCGGTTTTGGGCTCGGAACTTTTTATAAAAAGTCTTTTTCTCGAAATATTACCGGCTTTGTCGATTTTTCAATTTCCGAAACTAAGGACGACCGGGAAGTTACGTACATTGATTATTATGGCAATTCATTTACACCGGATAAAGTTAACAGAGCTTTTCTTTTTCCATTAAACTTTGGAATTCAGTATCGAATATTTTCAGAATCGCTCACTGAGAATCTGCGTCCATATCTTTCATTCGGCATTGGTCCGAGTATTATTTTAACAACTCCGTACGAGAAGGAATTTTTCAGCGCCTTTGGAGACGCAAAAGTCCATTACGCGGCAGGTGGATATATTGGTCTCGGAGCTGATATGGGTGTAAGTAAGAAAAATCTAATTGCTCTAAATGTTCGTTATTATTATAACCAAATACTGGGTGACGGTATTGAAATAATGACAAACAGTAATCATAAAAGTTTCGGCCAGTTTTGTCTAATGCTTACACTCGGAGTGATGTATTGAATCAAGATGCCGGTTCGTTCAACGGATTCGATAAGGAACTTTTTAAATTTTTGAATGGTCTCCAGAAAAACAATTCTGTAGAATGGTTTCATAAGCATAAAGAACAATATCAAAAATATTTAGTTGAACCGGCAAAAGCGTTCGTAGTTGATCTTGCCCCTTTTTTAAACCGCCTCAATCCGGCAATCCGCACAGAACCTAAGTTTAATGAAACATTAATGCGCATGAATAAAGATATGCGCTTTGCAAAAGGTGAACCATACCGCAATTATTTTTTAATTCATTTCGGAAGATTCAAATTAGACAGCGAATTTTTTCTTTACTTTGAAGCCGGTGAGTCGCAGATGGGATTGTTCATCAATCAATCAAAAGGCGAAAATCTTTTTTTCAGGCAAAATCTTTCTAAGCATAAGAATGAAATTCTAAATCTATTTGAAAAGTATAATCTCAATAATAAATTTTCATTCCACTATTTCAAGAAAATGGAAACTGTAAAAGCTGTTTCAAAGTTTGATGCGAAAAAACATTTCGACTTGTTTGAAAAGCATGAGATGATACTTCTACAAAAAGTGAAGATTCCATCTTCAAAGGTGCTTTATTCAAGCAGAATTATAGTGGAAATGATCGAGATGATTACAATGTTTTACCCTCTTTACTGTTTCGCTATTTCGCCTCAACCGTTAAAAGAACTGCAGTGGTTTGAAGACAATTTTGGACAAATTGTTTAATTATTTCTTCCACTTGATTGTACAGCCGATTGTAAAAGTCTCCGGTACAGAGATTTGTGTACCACTTAGTAATTCATCAATGGCATTACGAAGATATTTACTCTTCACATTTTGCGGCTCTTGCCAGTTATCATCAATCTTTCCATGGAATACCATTTTCCTTTCCGAATCAAACAGAAAAATTTCCGGTGTGTGAGTAGCGCCGTATGCTATTGCGATAGATTGTGTTGCATCATGCAGATATGGAAAATTAAATCCTTTCATGGCTGCGCGTTCTTTCATTTTCTCAAATGAATCTTCCGGGTAATTTTCATCTTCATTAGAACTAATTGCAACAATTTGTAAATCATTTGCGTAGTCGTTTTGAATTTCCATAATTCTATCTTCGTAAGCTTGAACATAAGGGCAATGATTGCAGCTAAAAATCACAACTATCCCCTTCTTTTGAGGGAATGATTCCAAAGAATAAATTCTGCCATCTGTTGCTGGTAAAGTAAACGACGGAGCTTTTGATCCCGGTTTGAGAGTTTCGGTTGCCATAATTCCTCCATACTTGAAAACAATTTTATTTAATTTTAGTGTAGTAGAGTTAAACTTATCTTCATTGAACTAGTTCTAATATCTATTATAAAACCAGCATTTGAAAATAACGGAGAGCAAATTGAATTCCAAAGAGCTATTTAATGAAATTTTTTCTGATTACGATAATTTCCGGGAATTAAAGTTAGGAAGTGAGTTTATAACTCATTCAGAACTGAAGCAGGTTTTGGAACAGTTGAAAAATATTAATTTTTTCAAAATCGAATTGCTTGGTAAATCTGTAGAGGAACGTGAGATTTTTTCCATTTCATTCGGCACTGGCAAAACAAATATTTTAGCCTGGTCTCAGATGCACGGTGATGAACCGACCGCAACCGCAGCGTTATTCGACATACTCAATTTCTTTGCTTCGAATAATTCATTTGTAAAATTTAGAGACAGTTTGCTAAATGAGGTAACATTTCATTTTGTGCCGATGGTAAACCCGGACGGTGCAGAAATATTCAAGCGTGAGAATGCATTCAATATCGATCTTAACCGCGATGCCCTACGGCTTGAATCTTACGAGTCAAAAATACTTTGGGATTATGCAGCAAAAATTCAACCGGATTTTGGATTCAACCTTCACGATCAAAATAGTTATTACACTGCCGGCAGAACTAGAAAGTATTCCACAATTTCTATGCTGGCGCCGCCAATCGATCATGTCAAGAGTATTAATTATACAAGAGAAAAAAGCATGCAAGTCATCTGCAGAATCAATGAGACGCTTTCTTATTTTATACCGGGACAAATTGCGCGTTATAATGACGATCATGAACCGCGAGCATTCGGTGATAATTTTACAAGGAATGGTATAAGCTCAATTTTAATCGAATCCGGTTATCATAAAAACGATTTGAAAAAAGAATTTGTCAGAAAGTTAAATTTTATTGCTTTGCTCTCAGCGTTTCATTCAATTTCAGAAAAAGATTTCGAAAAAATTGACTACACCAAATATTATTCAATACCCGAAAACGAAGAACTTCTTTTTGATCTCTTACTTCGGAATTTAACACTAGACTGCAACGGTAATAGTTTTAAGATTGATATCGGAATTAACCGGAAGAAATATTTGGATTTAGAATCGAAGAAATTCCTCTTTAAGGGAACGATTGCAGAACTGGGCGACCTTTCGATTTATAACGGAATTGAAGAATATGATATGACTGGATTCAAATTTGAGTCTTCAAATTGGCTTGCCGTTGATGATCCCGCCGACTTAAATTTAACCGGAAAAGCAGAATTAAAGATTATTAATGGATCTTTTTCGGATTCAGATTATATAAATACGGTGTTAAATGAAATCGCAATTGGTTAATTTAATACGGGAAATATTTTCTCTGAAAGAAATTTAATAATGCGAGCAATTACAAATACATTGAACGACAAAGAGCTACAAAAACGTTACGTCGAATTCGAAAAGGAAGCCATTCCGCATATGGACTCGATCTATAACTATGCGCTTAGAATGACTGGCGACGAAGACGATGCCGACGACCTCGTTCAAGAAACATTTATGAAAGCATTCCGTTTTTTTGACAAATTTGAAAAAGGAACAAATTGTAAAGCGTGGTTATTCAGAATAATGAAGAACTCGTTTATTAACGATTACAGAAAGCACACAAAAGAGCCGAACAAAGTTGATTATGATGATGTACAGAACTTTTATGAGAATATTAAATCCGATGAAGTTGAATCCAAGCACTATGAGTTGGATGCCTTCAGCGATCTTTTAGACGATGATGTTTCTAAAGCAATTGAAAAATTGCCGGAGGATTTTAGAACGGTAATAATTCTTAATGATATTGAAGGATTTACTTACGAAGAGATTGCCGATTTTGTTGATATTCCCGTCGGTACTGTAAGATCAAGATTGCACCGAGCGAGAAAAATGCTTTACGTACAGTTATTCGATTATGCAAAAGAGAAAGGATTCATGAGAACAGGAAAATCAAAAAGATAAAATAGAGCAGTAATACATTTAACGAATTTAAAAACAAAAACATTTCAGGCAACATGTTCGAACTCAAAAACATAATCGTTCCAACAGATTTCAGTAAGCTATCATTCACAGCTTTGGAATATGCAAAAGATGTGGCGGAAAAAATGGAAGCGGAAATTCATTTGATTTATGTTTTGGAAAAAACACCGCCGTTTCTTGCATTAAGCAGTCTCAATGTTTCAGAAGAAGAAGTAATGAAATCGATGGAAGAACAGGCTTTAAAACAACTGAAAGAAACTTCCAGAAATATAACTGAAGATTCCTCCATCAAGATAACTGAAATCTTGAGGAAAGGTGTTGATTACGAAGAAATTATAAAATATTCTAAAGAAATTCATTGCGATATGATTGTGTTGGCAACACATGGACGGACTGGAATACTGCACAATTTGCTTGGCAGTGTTGCGGAAAAAGTCATCCGGTACGCCCAATGCCCGGTTTTAGTTATCTCCCCGGAAGAGAAAGGCGGATTAAGCTAATTTGATTCTTTTGACCGAATTCTCTAAGTTTACGCCGCAAAATTTTATAACAACAAGGCAGGTGAATTAAGTTGGTAGGAATTACAGTTGCAGAGAACGAAAATATTGATAAAGCGTTAAAACGTTTTAAGAAAAAATATGAACGTTCTGGTGTTTTAAAAGAATTTAAGAAGAGAACTTTCTTCGTTAAACCATCGGTTGAAAAACGGTTGGAAGGCATTAAAGCCAAACGGAGAGCTTCGCGCGAACAAACAATGCGCGATAGAAGAGGTTAATATTCATAAAAAATCCCGCTCAGACGGGATTTTTTATTACTTGTGATTATTCAAATAATTTTTCTTGAAATGAGTTGTGATCTTTTCAAATGCTTCATCTACCGTGCTGCAAAAATCAAAGATTTTCAGATCATCCTTACTGATTACACCATGCTCGATTAATGCATCAAAGTTCATTACCTCGCGCCAAAAACTTTCTCCATACACAATAACCTTAAGCGGCTTGGATAGTTTACCGGTCTGAATTAGAGTAACAACTTCCATCATTTCATCAAGAGTACCAAATCCACCGGGGAAAGCAACAAGAGCTTTTGCCAAGAAAACAAACCAGAATTTTCTCATAAAGAAATAATGAAACTCGAATGCCAATTCCGAATCGACATACTTATTAACAAACTGTTCGAATGGAATACTTATATTTAATCCAATCGAATGCCCTTTGGCAAGATAGGCGCCTTTGTTGGCTGCTTCCATTATTCCAGGACCGCCGCCGCTGCAAACAATAAATCTCTTTTCATCCACCGGTAAAGCCATCGACCAAAGTGTTAATCTTTTAGATAGCTCAACCGCGTCTTCATAGTACTTGGACATTTCAAGCATTTTCAATGCTCTATCCACTTTTTTCTTTGAGGAAGCGGATTTGTCTTTTTTGGCTTCTCTCAATATTTTCAAAGCATCTTTTCTTGAAGGAATTCTTGCCGATCCGAAGAAAACTATTGTATCGCGTATTTTATTTCTTGCGAAACGAGCTTGTGGTTCATAGAATTCAGAGAGTATTCTTATCGTTCTAGCCTTGGTAGAGTTTAAAAAATCTAAATTATTATAAGCCTTAACTGTCCCATTGTTTAGTTTTTTCATTGATTCACCGTAAAATTAGAAAGGATATTTGAATGGCATTCATTGCTAGTCCAAAAATGGAAAAGACCCCCGATTGTGCAGGGGTCTGTTTTCCAAAAATTATTTTTGTGCAGGAGCAGTAGAACGCTGTTGTGGTAATGCCGGCGCCGTTGGAACTGATTGCCTGCCTCCGCCTTGAATTATACTTTCTCTTTGCGCACTTGTAGTTTGTCCCGGCAAAAAGAAAAGATTAATAACAATGGCAAGAATTAACAATGCCGCTCCGATCCACCAGGTAATCTTGCTAAGAAAGTCCGCAGTTCTTCTTGTACCGAAAACAGTTCCAAATTGACCGGAACCTCCGAAAGAACCGGCTAACCCGCCGCCTTTACTTGATTGAAGCAATACAACAATAATTAACAATACCGCCAGAATTACAGAAATAGAAATTAAAAGTGCATACATATCTTACTCCAAATTAGATGTAGCGAGGGAGGGATTCGAACCCCCGACACATGGATTATGATTCCATTGCTCTAACCTACTGAGCTACCTCGCCAAAAAAAACCACTTATCAGCCCAATTCCCTTGGTTCAAGGTAGGCAGAAAAACGGGACGTAAATATAAAGCATCGGTTTCCAAACTTCAAGCCGTTTCAAACTAATGATTTTTATCATCTTTTCCGCTGGCAGGAGTAGTTTCTTTGCTATTGAACTTAATCATTTTTTCCGGTTGATCAATTTGTAGTTCACATAAATCAAAAATTGTCTTTGGTCTGTCTAACTAACATCATCTTTTAACTGCTGCCATAGCTCATCTAATAATTCCGGCAGACCAAAACGTGTTGCCGAAGAAAAGATTAGAACAGGTCCATCATAACCGCGAATTTTTCTTTTCTGAACTTTTTTCAGATCGGATGCTTCCAGTAGATCCGATTTTGTGAACGCTAAAATCTTTTTTTTCTTACTAAGCACTTTTGAATATTGATTCAACTCTGAAAGAAGAGTTTTATAATCTTTTGCATAATCTTCCGATGTTATATCAATCATCAGTAATAAAATTTTTGTACGTTCGATGTGACGCAAAAATTTTAATCCCAATCCTTTACCGAGATGCGCGCCTTCAATAATACCCGGAATATCTGCAACAGTAATGCTCGCAAAATCTTTGTAGCGAACAATTCCAAGATTCGGTTCAAGTGTTGTGAATGGGTAATCCGCAATTTTAGGTTTTGCATCGGAGATTACAGAAATCAAACTGGATTTTCCGGCATTTGGAAATCCGACCAAACCAACATCTGCAATTAATTTTAATTCAAGGACCACGAATTTTTCCGGACCGGGTCTTCCATCCTCTGCAAAACGGGGAGTCTGTTGAGTTGGTGTTGCAAAATTACTGTTGCCTCTTCCACCCTTTCCGCCCTTGACTGCAACAAATTCCTTCTCATCGGCATCAAGATCAAAAATTATTTCGTCTGCTTCTTCATCTTTTATGATTGTACCAATCGGCACCCGTATTATAATATCTTTTCCGCTTTTGCCGTCTTTGAGAGAAGAACCGCCCGGGTCTCCATCTTCGGCTAAATATTTTCTTTTATATTGAAAATCTAAAAGAGTTGTAAGATTTCTATCGACTTTAAAAATTACACTTCCGCCGTTACCGCCATTACCCCCAGCTGGTCCGCCTTTAGGAACATATTTTTCTCTTCTGAATGCTACTGCACCGTTTCCGCCGTCACCGGCCTTGATATACACTTTTGCATAATCTATGAACATAAGTTACTTGTTACCAAAATATTCTGAAATAATTGATTTAAATGCTTCAGCTTCTTTGGAAGAACGGCTTATATGGCGTTCCGACAATGTTTCATTAATTACTAAAGTTGCGTCATCAGAATTTCTGCAATTGGAAATTTCGTCTAACAGACTTGCAAAATCTTCAATATCGTAATCAAAGATTACTTCTATAATCTTTGTCATTTCTTTATTCTCTAGAATCTCGGCAAGATCCACCCTTGAATTTTCATCGGATTCGTTTTTATTATGAGTAGGCGGTACATTGTCAGCATTCTCATTTTCAAAGATAACTCTTTCAGATCCATCTTCGGATTTTAATTTCTTTTTATTAAAAATATCTTCGTCATCTTCATCTATATTTGAATTGAACCTCTTTTCGTCGAATTTAAATGTGTCCTCTTCAAGTTCAGCAACATTAATATCCGGAAGTTGTTTCCCATTTTCATTATCACGAAGCGATTGCAAGAAACTTTCATTATCCGGATTCTCTTCTAAAAATTCCTTCTTATCTAAATCTAATTTATTATTAGATTGAATTTCGTCATCGTCTTCTCTGTTTTCTTCCTCTTCAATTTCCTCTGTAATATCATCCATATCCTTTTCATTCTCATTAGGTTCTTCGGTTAATTCTACTATTTCCTTTTCATTCTCATTCAATTCATCCGTTGTCTCAATAATCGGTTCGATACGATTATCTTCATTTATCTTTATTCTCCATTTAGCCGGCGGTGCGATAGTAATTTCATCCTCGGTTTCATCATCAATTTTATCATTTGCACTTTCATTCATTCCACGAATTTCTATTTCTTCTTCTTGCTGATCATCCTCTTCTGTTTCTTGTTCTTGTTCTTCTTCCAAATCTTCCCGTTCTAGTCCTTCTTCAAGCTCACTTCGATCAACTTTTTGTTCCTCTTGTTCTTCCTCTTCGTGAAGAATTTCCTCAACATTGTTTTCTATGGTATGATCAACCAGTTCTAATTCTTCGACTACTTCTGCCTCTTCCGCTTCTTTTGTTTCAAACTTTTGTGTCGCTTCCGGTTCAATCATTAACTCTTCTTTTTCAATTATAATGCTGTTGAAAACTTTTTGATAATCGCTCAGGTTGAATTTTGCACCTTCCTCATCAACAAAAGTTTCGCCAACCTTTTGAAGATGCTTAATCAATTCTTTCTCTCCTAGGAACATTTCAACTGCAGAAAGAGGAATTTTTGATTTTTGAATTTCACCAATATTAAAAAACTCTGCCATTGACTTCAGCGCATTAGAAAGAATTGCCGGCAAATATGTCTCGACTCCCAGTTTATCGGCTTTGTTCAGCAATTCCTCAAACTCTTGGGCGTTCATCGAAAGGATTTTTTTTGAGTTTATGTATGAAACCAGAATCTTATTTACATACTTGTAATAGTAAACGTAATTTAGAATTTGTTTAATGTCGTTGGTTGATTTATGATTATCCTCGTCGAAAACAAATTTTGTTAAAGTCCATTTTGGTCTTACTAGATAGTTCACAGTAAAAGACGATGCGTGTAAGATCAATTTAGCAATGTACTCCTGAGCAAACCTCTTTGATTTCTTGGCTTCTTCCGAAATTTGATTAAAGAGAAATGATATTTTCTCTCCAGAATAATCAAACAAAGAATTTTTAAGAAGCTTTTGCCTATCCTCGTAGATCAGGTAATCAATTTCTGCGGAGATATATTGTAAGATTGCCGGGTGAACATCCGACGCAAGTAACTGCTCAAATGTGAAATAAGGACCAAGACGGTTAACCTTATTCAGATTGAAATCATAAATAAATTTTATTTCTCGCTCGAACATACTTTTTGATTTGCTTCTTTTATGTGTATTCCAAAACAATAATACCAAAAAGCCATAAAAAAATCCCGACTTAATTAGCCGGGATTTTTTAAGCATATTATTTTGAATCCATTATTCTACATTCTGCGATTTAACTTTTGCCATAAAGTACTCACGGTTCATACGAGCGATGTTCTTAACCGAAACACCTTTGGGGCATTCGGCCTCACAGGCGTAAGTGTTGGAACAACTTCCGAAACCGTATTGATCCATCACTTTCACCATTGATTCTACTCGCTGATATCGTTCCGGTTGTCCTTGCGGCAACAACGCGAACTGAGAAACCTTAGCGCTTACAAACAACATTGCAGATGCATTCTTACATGCGGCAACACAAGCTCCGCATCCAATACACTGTGCAGCATCCATCGCATCAGAAGCAATGTTTTTAGGTATCGGAATAGCGTTTCCATCCGGCACGCTAAGTGTGTTAACAGAAATAAATCCGCCGGCTTCCATAATTCTGTCCATTGCAGAACGGTCAACCATCAAATCTTTGATAATTGGAAATGCTTTCGCGCGGAACGGTTCAACATAAATTACATCACCCTCTTTGAAATTTCTCATGTGTAATTGGCATGTTGCAATTCGCGGAATCGGTCCGTGCGGCGTACCGTTAATTACAAGTCCGCATGTACCGCAAATTCCTTCCCGGCAATCGCTTTCAAAAGTGATCGGTTCAAGACTTTTTTTCTCAAGATCATTATTAATATCATCGAGCATTTCAAGAAAAGATGAATCCGGAGAAACCGAAACTTTATATTCAGTAAAGCTGCCCTTTGAGTGAACGTTTTGCTGACGCCAAACTTTAAGAGTTAAATTTATTTTTTTATGTTCCATTATTTATAACTCCTTGTAGCTAGTTTTGCAGAAGTAAATTCTAGAGGTTCTTTGTTCAATTCCCATTTACCGACATCCTTAAATTCCCAAGCCGAGACAAATGCATAATCCTCATCATTTCTTAACGCTTCACCTTCCTTTGTCTGGTATTCTTCTCTGAAATGACCGCCGCATGATTCGTTACGCGTCAAAGCATCAAGAGCCATCAATTCGCCGAGCTCAAGATAATCCGCAACACGAGCAGCTCTTTCGAGACATTGATTAACATCATTTGAATCACCGACAACATTTACATCTTTCCAGAATTCTTCTCTCAATGCTTTTATCTCTACCATTGCTTCTTTCAATCCTTTCTCGTTTCTTCCCATTCCAACTTTATTCCACATTATTCTGCCAAGCTGCTTATGGATATCATCAACCGTTCTCTTCCCTTTGATTGAAAGAAGTTTGGTAGTCATATCCTCAACTTCTTTTTTCACTTTTTCAAATTCAGCATGATCTGTTTTAACTAAGGTTGGTTTATCGCCTGCAAGATAATTTCCAATTGTATAAGGAAGAACAAAATAACCATCAGCCAAGCCCTGCATTAAAGCGCTAGCGCCGAGACGGTTTGCACCGTGATCCGAGAAATTTGCTTCGCCGGCAACAAACAATCCGGGAATTGAGCTTTGCATATTGTAATCTACCCACAAGCCGCCCATTGTATAGTGAGGAGCCGGATAAATTTTCATCGGTGATTTGTACGGATTATCCCCGGTGATTGTTTCATATATTTCAAATAAATTTCCGTAACGTTCTTCAATTACTTTTTGACCAAGACGATTTATTGCATCCTGAAAATCGAGATAAACCGCATCCTGACCCTGCGCTCCTCTGCCGTCATCAATTGCTTCTTTTGCCGCACGCGATGAAATATCACGCGGACTTAAATTGCCGTACGTCGGATATTTTCTTTCAAGATAATAATCACGTTCATCTTCAGGAATATCGTTCGGTTTACGCATATCTTTTTTTAATTTCGAAACCCATATGCGTCCGTCATTACGCAAACTCTCGCTCATCAAAGTTAATTTAGATTGATTTTCTCCGTGAAGCGGCAAACATGTCGGATGAATTTGTGTAAAACACGGATTAGCAAAAGCCGCTCCGCGTTTGTGAGCACGCCAGATTGCTGTTGCGTTACAATTCATTGCGCTCGTTGAAAGAAAATATGCGTTTGCATATCCGCCGGTTGCAAGAATAACAGCATGCGCAGAATATTTTTCGATCTTTCCGGTTAACATATCTCTAACAATAATTCCTTTTGCAACACCGTCAATTACAACAACATCAAGCATTTCTCTGCGAGTATAAAGTTTGACTTTGCCGAGATTAATTTGACGGTTCATAGCGGTATATGCGCCGAGCAAAAGTTGCTGACCCGTTTGTCCTCTTGCATAAAATGTTCTTGAAACAAGTGCACCGCCGAATGAACGGTTATCAAGTAATCCGCCGTATTCGCGGGCAAAAGGAACACCTTGTGCAACGCATTGATCAATAATATTGTTGCTGACTTCCGCAAGACGGTAAACATTTGATTCACGTGAACGGAAGTCGCCGCCTTTAATTGTATCATAAAAAAGTCTATAAACTGAATCGCCGTCATTCTGATAATTTTTTGCTGCATTGATACCGCCTTGAGCAGAAATACTATGTGCACGACGTGCGCTGTCATGGAACGTAAACGCTTTAACATTGTATCCAAGTTCGCCTAGAGAAGCAGCAGCAGATGCACCGGCTAACCCTGTTCCAACAACTATAACATCATACTTACGTTTGTTAGCCGGATTAACAAGCTTCATATTGAATTTGTGGTTTGTCCACTTCTCTTCTAATTTGCCTTCCGGCACTTTCGAATCTAATTTTATCATCACTTACCTCCGAAGAAAAAAAAGTAAACCGGAATCGAACCGAAACCGATCGTCATAATCAATGCGTAAACTGTTCCAAGTTTTTCGATGAATGGAAAATATTTTTTATGGTTCCATCCGAAGGTCTGAAACGCGCTTTGGAAACCGTGGTTTAAGTGAAATCCCAATAATATAACAGCAATAAAGTAGAGAGCGGCATACCACCAAAGTTGAAACCAAGTTGTTGTAATAGTATAAAGGTCCAATTCGGTACCGGAAAAATTGAATTTATACCAAATTGACTGTAGATGAATAACTAAAAAGATAAATACAATGCTTCCGGTGATGAAAGCAGTGCGTGAAAAAACAGTTGTGTTCTTTCGGGATCCATTAACGGAATATCCTTGCGGTCTTGCCTGCTTATTTTCAATCCAAAGACGAGTACCATTAAAAATGTGGAGGACAAAAACCGCGCCCAGTATTACTTCGATAACCCGGATGAACGGCTTAATATGTTCCAGTAATCCCACATAATTATTGAATGCATCTTTTCCGCCGTACAAGCTCATATTGCCGGCAAGATGAATAATTAAAAAAAGCATCAATGCCACACCAGTAATTGCCATCACCAACTTCTTGCCAATGGATGAATTCAAGCTTTTCCAAACCCAGCTCATTAATATTCTCCTATTTTAAGATGGTTAATTATGAAAATAGATATGGTTTGAAGAAATGAAATGTTACTAAGATTCTTGTTCGAAATGATTTTCTTTAACACAATGCTGTACAATAATTTTTTTTTCGAATCTAAGATAAAGCTATTAAAGTTTTTTTTCAAAGAGGAATTGATCTTATATTCTTTTATTTTGATCAAAAATTGCGCTGAATTAACTTCTTTTCTAATCTGAACCAGAAGTGCACTAACATTCACTTTATGAAAAGACAAGTTTCAATCTGCATCTGCATTCTGCCGGCAAGCGTGATGATTAGGATTTTTCAGCGATTCCAGCACAACGCATTAGCATGCCTGACTATACGTTAGTTAATATTGGCGCATCTCATAAATTATTCAGCCACATTGAACTAACAGCTAGAATAGAAGATTTGTTTGACAAGTAATATCAAGAAGTTCTGTATGATGGGACTTTAAGAAGAAATATTTATGCTGGCGTAAATTTTGATTTCTAAAAAAATAGATAATAAAAGATTCCGGATATTGGATAAAACATAATTATTATATCCAGTATCCAGAATCTAATATTCAGAATCTTAGCCGCGACCCATACCTTGTCTGCGTTGAGTTATTTCTTCCTGGATTTTTTTCCATTCAACTTTTTGCTCGTCGGTTAAAAGTGCCTCAATTTTTTTATTTGTCTTTTCCCTCAGCTCCATGAAACCGGCCCTCATTGCTTCTCTGTCCTCTCCCGCACTCTCTCTCAATTTTGCCATCTCATTCATTTGCGAGGTTAGGATAGTATCAATTTTTCCAAATTGAACATCGGTCAACTTTAATCTCGTTTTATAATCTTCAAGAGTTTTTTTCAATCGTTCTTGAGGATTTCCGCCCATCTGTGCGAATGAATTTACTGTCATAGCTAAAACGAACAAAACCATGATTGTGAAGAATGCTTTTGTTTTCATTTTTATTCCTTTTTGTTTGATGAGAATCATTTTCTAATCTCGGTTAAGTAACCCGCTTTTATCGAATCAAAATAAGTACTACAGACAATTTACTACCGTTAAAATTTGTTAAATATTTTCAATCTGCTTGGGATTAAGTCGAGTGCGGTTAATTTGCTAACCGTATAAGTGTAAGATTTAAGAATAACCCGGCGCAATTATACACCGGGCTTAAGTAAAACTATTTAAGAAGTTCTGCTAATAATCCATCCGGATTTATAAAATCTTTGATCTCATCATATTTTAATTTGATTTCAGTTGGACCGAATGAGTGCGGAGCAATTTCATAATCATTAAAGTAAAACGTCAAGCCGGATCTTGTAATCAAGAAATTTTCATTTAGAATGAATTTGCCGGCTTTAAACCAAAAGCCGGCTTTCTCTAAATCATCATCCGGTTTTAGAAGTCTTACTTTTCTGAATTCCACTTCTCCCAGATAATTAAGTTTTTTTTCAAATCCGCTTGTTAACAAATCACGCAGATTAATTTTTCCGCCGGAGCCGGCATTAATATTTATAAATGTTCTTACAGAGTTGGGATGAGCACCGCCAAGAAAAGAATTTTCTGTATACTCAAGTGATATGATTCCAAGTTGATTGAGCTGCACATTAACTATTCTCTCCAATTCATATCTTGACGGCGAATCCGGAAATTTCTTTTTAAATCTTTTATAATCATTAATAAGAGTATCGCTTAACTCATCTAATGATTTTGATTTAACTTGAAAAACGGGCTGAAGAATCATTTTACCAATTTTTTTGTTTAGAGTATCAACAACACTGTAATTCTCTGCATATGTAAATTCCGGATAGTTAACAGAAATTGAGACGCAATTGCTAGAAGCTGCACCGCAATCACCATAGTACTTATCGAAATTTCTGACCTGATATTTGGCGGAATCTTCATAGACTCCCGTCGAACAAAAAGTCAGTACAACACTCATGAAAATCAACAATAAAAAATTTCGTTTTTTCATTTTATTAACTTTCATTCTATTGAATTACTCTTGCAATCCGGCAGAATGAATTGCATTAAAGAGTAATTTAAATGTGCCGTAAGTCTGATGCCTGTTCTGCACTTTGAACCCGAACAAAATTACATGACCTGCTTTTTGTTTTACATCCACAACCGCACTCCTTTTAAAAAGATAATCTTCACCAAGCAAGAATCCGGACTTCAACAGATCTTTTGTTGGATAGCGGACTACAACGCTGCGGTCATATTGACCAAACGGCGTTGATGTTGCAAATGCAATGTTATTGCTAAGGTAACCGATTGATTCGGGATTCATTCCATAACCTACAGGTGTTGTATTGTCAACATTAATTCTTACAAGAGAACCGGGGCAATAAAAATCATCGCTCTTTACGGTTTTCAAAACGTTGGTTACTTTCAATCCTAAATCTTCAATGGCAAAGTTGCATGCTTGTCCTAATGTTATTACAAAACCGCCGTCCTTTTCGACAAAATTTTTCAAATTATCAACACCTTCTTTTTCAATTCCGCCTTCAAATTCTGGAGGTTTGGGTCTGTAGAAACGCGCATTATCTCCGGTCGGTTTTCCAGTTTTAATTATGTCGCCCGACAAATCGGGAATGATTATCACATCAAAATTTTCTTTTATCTTTTTGTTTTTAAAATCTTTGTTGAGAATCGTTTTGAAATCGAATTGATAATTTTCAAGAAGAAGTCTTGTCCACCCTTCATCCATGCTTGCGGTATAAGGCTGA
Organism: Ignavibacteriales bacterium; assembly: GCA_026390795.1. NCBI lineage: Bacteria > Pseudomonadati > Ignavibacteriota > Ignavibacteria > Ignavibacteriales > Ignavibacteriales bacterium. The sequence continues at coordinate 2,307,727 of JAPLFG010000003.1, read as the reverse complement.
TAGAGACCAACCCTAACTTTTTTTATTTCTTTTAACTTGGATTGATCTTTGAATTCGACAGAAGATATTTTCAGATGAAGTTCATTTGCGAATTGCGCCATCATTTTTTTTGATTTATCATCAACCGGGATAAAAACTGAACCTTCCAAAAATTCAAATTCTCCGCTTTTTATTTTCTCCGTGTTCCAGTAAACAGGAATATTTTCTTTTTGACATTTATTAATGAATGTTGAATTTGCATTCGAGCCGGATTTAACTACGAAATAATTTCCCTCTTTCTTCTCAACCTCTCCGGTTTGAAAATTCGGATCGGACAAAATTTTTGTATCAAGCATGAAAGGTTTTTCAATTATTGAAAATTCAACTCCCATTTGATACGGCAAAGTCCAGCCGGCAACATCATACGGACGAAGAGGAGTTTCAGTTTTAGATTTTCGAAGATCAGGATAAGTCTGTTCTTCAAATAAATCTTTTACATATCTTCCGTTCGGTTGTGCTGTATAAATTATGTAGCTGTTCGCGGGATAAATTGTGTTGTCGATTTTAAACTCTTTGTCAATAAAATTTACTTCGACGGCACCGAGCTGAAGCATCTCAATCATCTTTGAAGTTGTCTGAGGATCTTTCTGATCCCGCGGTATTACATATGCAAATGGATTTCCTTCTTTCCCTTTTTCAATTGCATCTTTATTCATTTTATAATAATTCATCAGCAAATCTTCTTTGAACAATGCCGCTGTTTCTATAAGACTCGCAGTTAAACCTAATTCATAATCTACAATATCCCGCAAACGCCACCATCCGCCGCGCCACGGAGATGGATAATTTGTTCTTACATCATAAGGAGTAATTTCTTGAGTTGCCCGCACTTCCGATGAGTCAATAAAAATCGGAGACGCAATGTTACAGCTTGCCATTTCTGATAGCATTCCAATTTGATTGTGCCACAATGAATTTTCCGTAGCTCCTTCCCAATAAGCATCAAATAATGCTTTGTCAATAATACCTGTCTTGCCTTGTTTCTGAAGTTCGAGCGCACTCATTCCTCCAAAAATTTGCTGCCATCGCCAAATCATAGGATTTACATTTGGATTGATTGGATCTTGATACGGAACCACGAATAACCGCGCACCGTTACTTCCCATCTGATGCTCATCCAGCCAAACTTGCGGGAACCATTCATGCCAGGCAACTTTCACAACATTTCGGGTTTCAACTAGATTAAATGCAAACCAATCACGATTGTCATCATGTCCCGCATACTTATGATAAAGAAAAGGCATTTGCGAACCATCAAATTCGGTTTTAACATATTTATTGTACCAATCAACTACCATAGTCGTGCCGTCTGGATTGATAGAAGGCATTAGTATAAATAGAACATCATTCAATGCTTTGTTTGATTTTTCCGGAGCGGTTCCAGTAGCAAGATTGTATGCAAATTCCATCGACATCTGAGATGATGCAATTTCGTTTGAGTGAATATTGCATGTAATTAGAACAACAACTTTTCCATCTTTGGAAAATTGTTTTGCCTCATCCTCAGTAGTCATTCGTGGATCAGAAAGTTTTTTTACAATTGCTTTGTACTTCTGTAAATTCTTAATGTTATCATCAGAACTAATAATAGCCATGAACATATCCGCACCAAGTGATGTCTTACCTATAATTTCATAATGAATTTTTGGTGAATTCTCGGATAAATATTTAAAATATTTTGATATAGTCTGGTAATCTGCAATCTTATAATCGGTTCCAACTTTGTAGCCAAGAAATTCTTCGGGTGATTTTAGAGTTTGAGAATTGACAGAGATGAATGAAACCAGCAGCAGAATAAAAATTAGAAGACGACCCATGTTTCCTCCGGATTGATTTGAATTATTGGGATGATAATATGGAATTTATAAACAGGTAACAATCAGATTTTTAATTATCGGAATCCGGCGGAATGCTTTTTCAATGATGGTGAGAATTCTCTAATCCGTACTTTTTAATTTTTGCAATAAGGTTTACTCTAGAAATACCAAGGATTGCGGAAGCTTTTGTTTTATTGTGGTTGGTAAATTCAAGCACTAGCCCAATGTGGCATTTCTCCATCTGTTCCAACGATTGCGGAAGAATTTCTTTATCTAATTCATGATAACCGTTATTGACTCCGAGGAAATAATTGGGAAGAGATTTTTTGTGAAGTTCGCTGGTTGATTCAACAATAATTGCGCTGTTAATTAAATTCATCAGTTCTCTTACGTTGCCGGGGAAAGAATAAGTCTTCAAACAGTTCAAAACCGGCGGCGAAATTTTTTCTACGTTCTTATTATATTTTTTATTAAACTTTTTCAAAAAGTAGTTTGATAATAATTCTATATCACCTTTCCTTTCACGGAGCGGAGGGATGCTGATAGAATTTATATTCAATCTAAAGAAAAGATCTTTTCTAAAATTGCCGTTTTTAATTTCTTCAAAAAGATTTTTATTTGTGGCGGCAATGATTCTGACATCGGTTTTTATGTTTCTAGTAGAACCTAATTTGTAAAACTCCTCTTCCTGCAAGACCCTCAGCAGTTTAACTTGAATTGGTAATGATAGTTCGCCGATTTCATCAAGGAATAAAGTTCCACCATTGGCTTCTTCAATAAACCCGATCTTGTCGCTGGACGCACCCGTAAATGCACCTTTCTCGTGACCAAAAAATTCCGATGAGAACAATTCCTGTGCAAATGCGCCGGCATTCACCGCAACAAATTTTTTGTCTCTTCTATCGCTTATTTTATGAATCGCATGCGCTATTAATTCTTTTCCCGATCCGCTTTCTCCCCAGATCAGAACGCTGTTGTCCGTTGAGGCAAATTTTTCCGCATAAAGAAATATTTTAAACATTTTTTCGTCAGACGTAATAATATCTTTAAATGCATCTTTGTGTTTCAGATTATTTAACGACGGAAGGTGAAACGAATCAATTTGTACCGAACTAATTCTTCTTGACTCAATTGATTCTTCAATTGTATGAATCAGCTTTTCTTCCTCAATCGGTTTAAGCATATAATCATAAGTACCGAGTTTCATCGCGGATATTGCAAGATCGATATCTTCAACACCTGTAAGTACAATTGTCGTAATATTTATTTTGTTGTCGCTGATATATTTCAGAATATCAAGACCGGTTACATTGGGCATATCCATATCAAGCAAAAGGAGATCAAATTTTTCTTTACTTAATAGACTGCACGCCTTGGTACTGTCCTGGAGAGTTTTAATTTCATATTTCCCAGTCTGCAATAAAAACACATTGAGGAAATTTAATACTGCTTGGTTATCGTCAACTAAAAGAATTTTTGCCATATCTACACGTTTTGATTGACCGGAAACCTTATAGTAAATTTTGTCCCGGTACCGATTTTAGAATCAACTTCAATTTTTCCATGATGATCTTTTATTATACCGTATGTGATCGAAAGCCCGAGACCTGTGCCGCCGCAATTACGTTTAGTCGTAAAGAATGGATCAAAAATATTTTTAATTGTATTCTCATCCATTCCACAACCGGTGTCTTCTACAATAAGCAGAACCTCATTTTTTTTCCCATCGTAACCGGTTTTGATTTTGATAAGACCGTTTTCACTCTCAATTGCTTCCGAAGCATTCATTACCAGATTTAGAATAACTTGTTCAAGCTTATTGCTGTTGCCCTCAAACGTTGGCAAATTTTCATCAAGATCTATTTCTAAATCGGCAAATTTCTTAACATGTTTACTCGTGAGGGTGAGATTGTTTTTTATAATATAATTCAGATCAACTTGATCGGTTAATGAGCCGTCATCTTTCTTCGCAAAATTTCTGAGATCGCCCACAATTTTTTTTGTGCGGTTTGCTCCATTTATCATGTCATCTACTAGAGTTGAAATGTTCTCTTTAAATAAGCCATAATTCAGACGGGCAATTTTTAATTCTTTATTTCTCGCATAATTCTCTTCAAGAATCGGAAAGATATCATGAAATGCTTCCTGAATAATTTTAAGGTTACCCAGAATAAAAGTGTTTGGGTTATTTATTTCGTGAGCTACTCCGGCAACCAGTTTTCCTAGAGATGCCAGTTTATACGATTGCAGCAGTTGTGCTTCCATTTTTTTCTGAACTGTCACGTCATGACAAACTTCCAACACGCCTTCAACATGCTCACTTTGATCCAGAATTGGATATGAGCGCAGCATAAAATATTTATCGTCAACTTCCCGTTCATAAGCAATATGTTCAGCCGTTTCAAAAGTTTTTTCAGCTGGACATTTTTCGCATCTCTGGTCAAGATTAAATAATTTCTTGTAGCATTTACCTGTATCGCCAATTCCGTCTTTGTTTGACATCGTGATATTAAATTCTTTGTCAATAACAACAATTTTATCCGTTATCGCACTAAAAAAAGTACGCAGTTTAGCTCGCCGGTTATTACATTCATCAGTCAATTTTAAGAGTGCTTCGTTCTTGGCGAGAAGGATTTTTTGCTGCTTTTCCAGATTAATTGTTTTTTCCGATTCTTCAATTGCACGTGCCAACTTGCGTGCAATTTCGTCTATCATTTTTCGCTCCTCCTCAAGAACTCCTTTTTTATTCTTGAAGAGAACCTTAATCTGCCCAAATTTTTTATCGTTAACATTTATATCGGAAGTTAAGAAAGTGCTGTCTGGATTCTGAGTTATATCAATTTTACCAAAAGATTTTTTACCAATTTCGAAAATCACAACTATTTCTTCAGGAAATTGAAATGCCGTCTGAACATGGTTCAAACATTTTTGGATCGATTCATCAAGCGGTCTTGCAACTTCCAATTCTTTACTTACATTGTAGAGACATCGCAGTTCCTTAACTCTCTCATTAAGATCGTGTTCAATATTTGTTATCTGATCAATTTTTAATTTTTGTGTAAGAATTAGATGAAAGCTATTATCGAAGTATATTGGAAATAGAATGAATTCATCTTTGATTCCGGTAAATTTAAAAGTACTTAACTCACGCTTGGCTTTTGCATCCTGGATGATTTCATTAAATGACTTCGATCGATCGGTGGGGCTTGTTCTCCAGGAGGTTTGTCCGTGAGTACTATCTAGCAAATTCTTAAGTTCGGCACCCTCAAAAACAACATTATCATTCTTGTCGAATATTATGATATAATCGAACAGATCATAGATTAATTTGTAATTCGATTTATTATCCATAACAATCTAAACCAACAGCAATTTTACATTACTAATGTAATAGTTTTCCTGGAAATGAATTACTTGTTTTACCGGATCAAAGGTTGTCAGGTCTGAATCATAAATTGAAAACGCATATTTTTTTTCTAAAAGATCGTCTGATGAAAAATTATCAATCCATGATTTTCCAATCTCGAGCTGTCTATAATATCTGTTAACATTTTTAATTTCTTCAAAAATATCCGAAACCGAGTGATGGTTAAACCCTTTGGAGAAACATCCAGCAAGAAGTTCAATTATTTCCCAGTTTGAATATTCATGATTGCGATTAATTATTTTGTTTGCTTTTTGTAAAGTATGATCGCAGCGAGTGTACGTTCCCTCTTTTTCAATGTGTGTTAGTGCGGGAAGAACAACATCGGCTTCAAGAGTGGTTCTGGTATTAAACGAATCACTTACCAACAAAAATTCAATATTGCTGAAATACTTTCGATAGCGCTCCTCGGCAAGCGGATCTTCACCAAAGATCAAAGCAGCTTTTATTTCACCATGTTTCAGTTTTTTCTCAAGATCAACTTCTTTAAATATTGGAATTAAATTTCTTCCCCATTTATTTCTAATTTTTTCTATCTGATCAACTTCCGAATATTTAACATACCCTGGTAAATATTTTGGCGAGACACCCATATCCATAAGTCCAGCCGAATTGCAATCATCACGCAGAAGAATTATGCCGTTGTTTTGCTTTTTTATTCTTCCGGTTAACAACATGTAATTAGCCACGGCTTTAAGATCGTGGACCGACTTTTCACGCGCAGAATCAATATTGTAAATGACTATGAGATTCGATTCCGGATTTTTAACCATTTCGAATAACCGAATGATTTTTTCGTTATCTATGTTAATCGTCTTAAGTGCATCATCTATGTTCAGACCAAAAAGTTTTTCCTTAAACTCAGTATAAAGTTGTGTTTTCATATTTATGAATTCATGATCGACACAATTATTATCGATAGAAATTTTCATTAGAGCATCAAGAAGAAGTGTATTCGTACCTTTTGTAGTATCGATCCAAAGATCTGCGTGGCGGGTCAATTTAATTTCCGACGAATTTATTACAATTAACAAAGCTCCCTTTTTTTGAGCTTCTTTTATTTTCAATTCCATAACTAAATTTTCTTCGGATAAATTGGAATTGATCACAATTATCACATCAGCCGATTTTAGATCATCCATCTTAGCTGAAGAGATTGTTAATCCGAAAGAATCGTCAAGCGCATCCAGCTCTTTCTCTTGAAATAAATTGGAGAAACTGACAATATTATTATTTCTCAAACCAACACGAGCAAATTTTTGAAGCAAGTATAATTCTTCGTTAGAAAGTTTAGGAGATGCAAAAATAGCAACCGAGTCCCTCCCGTATTTATCCATTATATCTCTGACACGTTTCTCGGTATAAATTATTGCTTCTTCGGTTTTTACTTCATGTACAAGTCCTTCTCGCCGGATGATTGAAGCGTTCACTCTATTTTTATCCATTAAGAAACGGTGACCAAATTTACCTTTAATGCATAGATACCCTTTATTATGTGTCTCCAGAATCGACTCGGTAGAGTTGGAAACATAAAATATTCCATCATTTATTTTTTTGAAATTTATATTACAGCCGACCGAGCAGAAACTGCAGATGGTTTCATAATTTAGTTTCGGAAGTGTTCCAAGGATTTTGAACGGGAATTTTTCGCTTATTGCGCCTGTTGGACAGGAGTCGATACAATTTCCGCATGCGATACAATTTGATTCTAAAAGAGGTTTCTCCATTGCCGGTTTAACCATAGATTTGAATCCACGGTATACAAATCCAAGTGCCGATACTTCTAATATTTCAGAACAAGTTCTCACACATTTACCGCAATTGATGCATTTGTTCGGGTCCAAAGAGATAAACGGATGGCGGTTATCAACTAAATATTTTTTTGTCTCGCCGATATAATTAGAAATATCGAGATCATATTCTTCCCCGTATTTTCTTAATGTGCAGTCGTAATATTCCGAACAGCCGCATTCCAAACAACGCCCGCATTCGTTGAATGACTGTGATTCCGAAATACCGGATTCGACTTCATCAAAAGTTCTTATTCGATCAGTTACATTAAGTTCGGTAAGTTTTTCTCTAGCTATTTTTTTTATATGAGCAAATTCTCTTTCGGATAGTTCGCCGAACCGATTTTTGAAGCTAACGAATTTACCTTTCGATACTTTTGCTTTTCCTGTTTCTAAATAACTCATTATTGATTGTGCAGCTTTTTTTCCTTGTGCAATAGAACTGATAGCTGTTAATGGTCCTGTTACAACATCACCGCCGGCAAACACACCGGGAATTGTTGTTTCGAATGTTTCCTGGTTAATTGTTACTGTTCCCCATTTTTCTAATGCACAATTTTTATCAAGATCAATGAAAGAAGTATCTACTTTCTGTCCGATGGCACCAATTATAAAATCACAATCAATAATATATTCCGATCCCTCGATCGCAACAGGCGAAGGTCTTTCCCCCGCTTTTTTAGATTCAAGTTTTTGTTTCAAGCATTCGATGCCTTTGAGCTTTTTGTTTTCGGAGATAATTGTTTTCGGATTTGTTAAGAAGAGAATTTCAATTCCCTCTTTCTCCGCTGCTTCAATTTCCTCTTGACTTGCGGGCATTTCTTTGATGCTTCTTCTATAGACAATCTTTACTTTATCTGCACCGCATCTCAATGCTGTTCTGGAGGCATCAATTGCGGTATTACCGCCGCCAACTATTATTACGGTTCCAAATAATTTAGGCTTATTACCTTTTTCAACTTCTCGTAAAAAATCGATTCCTTTAAAAATCCCTTCTGTAACATCTTCATCTTTTAATCCCATTGTTGCTGCTTTATGAGCACCTACTCCAATAAAGATCGATTCATAACTATCATTAAAGAGAGAGTTAACTGAAAAATCTTTGCCCAATTCTAGGCCGGTTTTTTTTGATACTCCAAGGTTGAGTATCCAATTGATTTCCTCGTCTAATATTTTTTTTGGCAAACGATATTCCGGAATTCCATATCTAAGCATTCCGCCAAGTTCAGGAAGTTTTTCAAATATAGTTGGCGAGTATCCTTCTAATGTTAGATAATATGCGCATGTTAAGCCGGCTGGTCCTCCGCCAATAACAGCTATTTTTTTCTTGTTCCTCGGTTTTAAATCGGGAATCCACATTTCAGTCTTATCAACATCGGCTATGTACCGTTTCAAATAATTGCAGGCTACCGGTTCATCTACAAGATTTCTTCTACAGGCATTTTCGCAATCTCTAACACAAACCCTCCCAATAGATAGAGGCAAAGGGTTGTTTTCTTTTACCAATTTAATTGCTTCCTTATACTTACCCATTGATGTTAGCGCTATGTATGCTTGTGCATCTACTCCGGCGGGACAACTTTGTTTGCAAGGTCCGAGACAATCTGCATAATGATTAGAAAATAAAAGTTCTAATGCAGTCTTACGAGAGTTCCTTACTTTTTCATTGTTGGATACAATCTTCATTCCTTCACGAATAATTGTAGAACATGAAGGAACCAGCTTGTTTGATCCGTTAACTTCCACAACACAAAGAAAACATGATGTAAAATGTTCGGTCCGTTTATCGTGACATAATGTGGGGATTGTATCTAAATTGTTTTCATGAATTGCTTCTAAAATTGTTTTATCCGGATCACTAAGAATTTCTCTTCCATTAATTGTGACTTTTATTTTTTCCATGGTGCAATCCTTAAGAGAGAATTAGTTCTTAATTACAGCATCTAAATTGCAGACGTCAAAACAACGACCGCATTTAACACACAATTCTTGATTTATAAAATGAACAGTTTTTTTACTTCCGGTTATGGCGTTGGATGTACATGCTTTAATGCAAAGCAAACATCCTTTACATTTTTCCGGATCAATACTATACTCAATCAAAGCAGCACAATTATGAGCCGGGCATTTTTTATCATGAATGTGCGTTTCGTACTCATCTCTAAAATATTTAATAGTTGTTAATACCGGATTCGGTGCTGTCTGTCCCAATCCGCAAAGACTGCTATTCTGAATTTTAAAAGCCAAGTCTTGTAATAATTCTATATCGCCTTCTTTTCCATTTCCATCAGTAATCCGTTCAAGTATTTCGAGCATTCTTTTTGTACCAATTCTGCAGAAAGTGCATTTGCCGCACGATTCATTCTGAGTGAAGTTTAAAAAATATCTTGCAAGATCAACCATGCATGTTGTTTCATCCAAAACAATTAAACCGCCTGAACCCATTATAGCACCGGTGCTGGTGATTTCATCATAATCAATTTTAAGATCTCCCATGCTTGCAGGAATACAACCGCCGGAAGGTCCGCCCATTTGAACTGCTTTAAATTTTTTATCATTCTTAATTCCGCCGCCCAGATCAAAAACAATCTGGTTTATTTTCATTCCCATAGGGACTTCTGCCAGACCACTTCTTTTAATTTTTCCGGCAAGAGCAAAAACTTTTGTTCCTTTACTTTTTTCAGTTCCAAGCGAAGCATATTCTTGCCAGCCGTTATTAATTATCCATGGAACGTTAGCAAAGGTTTCTACATTGTTAATGTTGGTTGGTTTGCCCCACAATCCTTTATGAGCCGGGAATGGAGGACGAATTCTCGGCACTCCTCTCTTCCCTTCGATTGATGACATCAAAGCTGTTTCTTCCCCGCACACAAATGCGCCGGCACCTTCTTTGATTTTTATTTTAAAGCTGAAGTTCGATCCGAAAATATTTTTACCTAGATAATTTTTTTCTTCACACTGCCTAATTGCATTTCTCAATCTTTTAATTGCGAGAGGATATTCTGCACGGCAATAGATGAACCCTTCATCCGAGCCAATCGAATAAGCGGCAATCATCATCCCTTCAAGAACCGAATGAGGATCACCTTCCAAAACACTCCGGTCCATAAATGCGCCCGGATCGCCTTCATCCGCATTGCAGATAAGATATTTTTTGTCGCTCATTTCTTGATAGGCAAATTTCCACTTCTGTCCGGTTGAAAATCCGGCACCGCCACGACCACGCAAGCCCGATTTAATTATCAACTCAATAACTTCTTCACGGGAATGATCTTTGAGAACTGCTTGAACTGCTTTGTAACCATCATATTTTATATATTTATCAATTGAAGTCGGGTCGATTACTCCGCAATTTCTTAATACAATTCTTTTTTGATTTTTTAGAAACGCATCTTCTTTGGAAATATCTTTACTCTTTATTATCCATTCATTCACGGGATTGTTATTAATCAAGTGTTCATTTACAATTCTTTCAACTCGGTCGGTTGTAACGTTTGAATAGAGTGCGCTATTTCCGTTATCAATAATTTCAACGAGCACTTCTTTATAGCACATCCCCATACAGCCGGTTTCTGAAAGTTCAACGTCTAGATTTTTCAAATCTATTTCATCTTTAAATTTATTATAGATCAATTCCCCACCAGCGGATATACCGCAAGTACCTAATCCAACTTTAATTCGCTTCATAACGCTTCTCTGTATTGTTCGTCAGATTTGTATTTCTTGACAATCTTTTTGAGCTTATCTGTTGTAAGATTTCCGTGAGTTGAATTGTTTATCATTATAACCGGAGCTAAAGAGCAGCAACCCAAACATGCAACCGACTGCAGACTAAAAATTCCATCATCGGTAGTTTCTCCAACCGTTATTCCAAGTTCATCTTGCAATACGGAAAGAATACTTTTTGCACCGTTAACATGGCAAGCTGTTCCTTCACAAATCCGGATTAGATTTTTGCCTAATGGTTTTAATCTGAACTGAGAATAGAAAGTAATAACACCGTAAATATCTGCTGCCGGGATGTTGACTAATTCTGCAATATAGTAAATCACTTTTTCCGGAATATATCCGTACGAATCCTGAGCCGATTGCAGCAGCGGAATTAGAGAGCCGTTCTGATGTCTCTTGTTGATTAAGTCAATCTTGAATTCAAGAATGCTGTGATTTTCTTGAGTATCTACAACCGACATATCGATTCCCCTATATTTATTTATCAAAACAAAAAAAATAAATAGAGACAGCAAATGATTTCAATTGCCGTCTCTGCATATTATTCACAAATTTTTCAGCAAGCGATAAAAGAATAGTGTCTTGCTGAATGTGATATTTTTACATCTCATAAATATTTATGATAGGATACTTCTTTATTTTTATAATCCCGTTTAGGTTGATTAATTTATTCTCAATAAATTTATCGATTTGACTAAATTGTGATCCGCTTACCATCATAACTAAGTTATACCTGCCGTTGATAAAATCACAATAGACAATATTCTCGGTCAGTTTTAAGATCGGATAGACTTCCTGAATTCTTTCTCTTTCTACTTCAGCAAGAACATAAGAACAAACAGAATGTTTTGAATCTCTCACAGCACCGGAATTTGGAATTTCTGTTGAGAGTGAAATTCCGGCAGAGTTTATAATATCAGTAATATTTTCATTTAACACAGGTACATCGATCGGTAAAAACTCTGCATCTTTTAATCCATCAATTATTTTAACTTCTTTCTCAAAAATTTCTTTGCATTCTTCTATTGTGCCTGCTTGCACTAGAAGAAAAATATCAATATCGCCGCGTGTTGCATCGCAATACAAAACATTTTCCATAGCATATAACTTTTTATATATTTCAAAAAAATCAGCTTTCTCATCAATCTTTAATAGCATATATGCTGCGGCAGTTCTTTTTTCTTCTTTTGCTGTTTGGCTTTGAACGGGTTGTTTCGGCTGCTTATCTAAAATTTTGTTTATCTCCACCATCAACTCGTCTGCATCGAATGGTTTTTCCAGAAATGCATCTACTTTCAAATCGTCAATTTCAGTTTCCTCTAATTTGTCGGCATAACCGGTAATGTAGATCATCGAAGTATTAGGATATTTTGCTTTTATGATCTTACCGAGCTTTATTCCGTCAATATCCGGCAATTGTATATCCAGAACGATTGTATCAAGATTAACTTCATTTTTCTGATAGAGATCAATCTTGTTCAATGCACTTATTCCATTCTCGCAAAGTTCAACATCAACACCTCTTTGATTTAAACCGATTGAAATAGATCTTCTTAAGGATGGCTCATCATCAATTAATAAAATTCTCTTTGACATTTTTCTATTCCTCCATAGATTATAATTGTTATCATATTAGCAAAGGGTATACCAAAAAAAAGTGAAGTAAATGAGAAGCAATAACATATTCTTGCAAAGCATCGAGTAAGGATTGATAAATAATTTGACGCTACAACCATAACCGCATTAATTAAACGTAGATAGGCGTTGTAAAAATATGTTACGATTGTTACCTCTTTCTGAGGAGATTTTTCTTCAACCGAGCTTGGATTTTCCGTTAGTAATTTTTAATTGTAATTTTCATCTAAAAATTTTCTAATGAATCAAAAAATAATCATCGAACCGATTGGCTATCTGCATTCTGAACTTATCTACCGTTATGAAACTCCTCGTCAAGGTGTTTTAGCCGGCGGAAAAATTTCTTTTATCGAGCTGAATCCCAATTGTAATTTTGAGCAAGCAGTAAAGGATTTAGATGGTTTTGAACGGCTCTGGATTTTGTACCAATTTCATTTAAATAATAACTGGAAACCATTAGTTAATCCGCCTAGACATACTAGAAAAAAAGTCGGAGTATTTGCATCGCGAGCGCCTTATAGACCGAATCAAATAGGAATGAGCTGTGTTAAATTAGAAAAGGTAGATGGTTTAAAAATATTTATTTCGGAATCTGACATTCTTGATGGAAGTCCGGTAATTGACATCAAACCGTATCTTCCTTATTCAGATTCATTTCCCCTTGCGGCAACTGGCTGGGTAAAAAATGGAATTGAAAATATTTACGAAGTTTATTATCAACCGCAAGCCGTTGTACAATGCAATTGGTTAAAAGAAATTGCTAATATTAATCTTATTGATTTTGCACGTCTTCAATTAGAATTTAATCCAACAGATTCAACTAGAAAAAGAATTTCTGAGGCGGAAAACGGTCGTTATATTTTAGCTTACCGGACATGGAGAATAATTTATACTGTTGATGAAATTGCAATGACCGTTACAATCAGAGAAATTAGAACTGGATATGACAAGGAAGAACTTCTAGATATAGATCATGATAAATATCATGATAAACCGCTTCATCAAAAATTCGAAAATCAATTTCATAAATAAAACCGAACTATATTTTTAACACAGAATTATATAACTAATTATTTATTAATCTTTTCATTTAGTTTATTCATCCGGTCCGCAAAATCACTTATTATTTTAATCGTTGTTGAATCCGTATCATAGATTGAATAAACACCTTGCGGTTCATGAGGCGGATCACCAACAAACGGGTCTCCAGCTTTCCAGACAAAATCAACATTCTTAGCGCGACCTTCTCCTCCCCACGCCCAGAAGTTTAATCCGGCAATTGGCGCACCGGCTTTTGCGCTGTCATACACTGTTCCAAATATTTTCTCAAAATATTTGTCCCGTATTGTTGAAGGATCACCGGCGATGTAAGATTCACTATCACGCCCAAGACCAAATTCTTCCATCGTTATCGGCTTTTTAAGTTTACGTGCCAGTTCAATATGTTGATTTATATATTCCATGGCATTTTTTTCAGCTGTTGGATAAGTCTCATCTGATTTATTAGGGTCGTACCAACCCCAATTTTTTGCCCACAGATGAAATGTCAGATAATCAATATTTTTACTTTGATGTGCTTTCAAGAATATTTCTTCATTCTGAAGACTTCCAATAACTCCTTCACTCCCTGAAGAGACTAAATGATTTTGATCAATGGAATGAATGTACATGGCAGTTTCATCAATCCATTTATAATAGTAATCAACATATGGTAACGCTTCATCACCAACTCCGGGACGCGGTTCGTTTGCAAGCTGCCATGCCATTATTGTGGGATCTTCATAATAATATTTCCCGGAATATTTGTTTTCCCTAGTAACTATTTTGAAAATGAATTTTTTGTATTGATCGTTTGCTTTTTCATTCCGGTAAAATTCCGCACAGTAATTCATGAATTCTCCCCAACTCTGATTCGGATCATATGGATCAACAATTTTTCCATCACCGAACCATTTATTATAAGCTGAAAAACCTCCCGACCATTCCCAATAATTGTTCAAGAATATAACGGCATGCATTTCACGTTTGCCCATTTCTGAAAGCAAGTAATCCAATCCTTCCAGAAGTTCTTCATTATATTCACCTGGCATTGGCTGTATTGTAGGCTGTAATGATTTTTTAATATACGTGTCTTCGGAAGCGGCAAGCACTCTTAAATTATTTATTCCTAATTCATGAAGCCGGTCGAGTTCACGGTTTAACCTTTCTCTATCACCGGTAACGCCAGGAGATCCTATGTAACATCCATACCATAAATTTGTGCCGACAAAGTAATACGGTTTATCGCCAAGAGTAAATTGATTTCCGCTCACCTGGATATATTTAGGTTCGTTTATAATCATTGAAGCACATCCTTCAAATAAAAACAATATGCCGAGTAGTGAGCCAAAAATTATTTTTATCATTCTTTAATTTCCAAAGTCTATTATTTGAAAAAATAATGATTTGATCAAACAAAAAGTTTTCTATGATTAATATACTAAGTAATTTATTGAGGTTACAAAAAGCGAAACAAGCCCAAATAAAGCTGATTAACATTTCTAAAATCATATTATACTTTTTACGGTTTAAGTTGTTTTGATTATCTTGTATCAAATTCTTTTATGAAATGATTGCTAAAAATAAAATATTGTTTTTCATTTCTTCGTTGCTGCTGTTGGCGTCCATAGCGAGTTTGCATTTTCTAAACTTGACGGCAATAATTTCATATACAATAATTTTTATTTTCTCCTCGGTAGTCTATCTTATTATCAGCTGGTACATTTTCAAGAATGAGATTCATGTTAGCAATGTTTACCTGCTGGTATTTTTCACTTTGCTGTTGCGTTTGAGTTTTATTTCAACAACTCCAATCGGTTCGGATGATGTGTACCGCTATATGTGGGATGGCAAAATTCAGGCAAACAGTATAAATCCTTATTTATATGCACCGACGGATGAACATTTAAATTCATTCCATTCCGATCTATTGCCGGGTGCACTTAATTTCAAAGAGATGAAGACGATCTATTTTCCTCTAAGTCAGTGGCTCTTCTTTACCGGTTATAAACTAAGCGGAGAATCTGTCTGGGGTTATAAATTTTTGCTTTTCTTATTTGAGATACTAACCCTTGCGGCAATATTTCTTTTAACGAAAAAATTTAAAATTGATTTAAAGTATTCACTTCTTTATGCATTGTGTCCGCTTTCATTATTTCAGTTTGGAATTGATGCACATTTGGATGGATTTGGTTTGCCGCTTCTTCTCTTTTCGCTATACTTTTATTTTGACAATAAAAAAATTCTCTCAGCAATCCTTCTTGGACTTTCTCTCTCAATAAAACCTGTTGGCTTGGTTATCATTCCGATCTTTTTCTTAAATGAAAAAAATATTTTGGATAAGCTAAAAATTGCAGTGATTCCGTTTATAGCATTCTTCGTTCAATTCATACCATACATTGCCTCCACAAATCCATTTGAAGCGTTTTTCATCTTCACCAAGAATTGGTATTTCAACGGATTTGTATTCAATATTCTCAATACACTCTTTGCAAATAATCAAACATCTCGATTGATCTGCGGGATACTATTGGTAATCTCGCTTTTGCCGATATACTTTTCGAAAAAAGAATTGATTGAGAAAATCTATTTCGCACTTATGCTTCTAATGATCTTTTCCCCGGTTGTACACCCGTGGTATATTGCCTGGATAGCTATCTTACTCCCAATAACGAAAATGAGAAGTGGAATTTATTATGTAGCTGCGGGAAGTCTAACCGTATTTACTATTTTGAATTATCAGTTATACGGAATTTGGAAGGACTATTGGCTTGTTTTAATTATTGAATATGTACCTCTATTATTTATACTCTTCCTTGAGATAACCAAAAATTTTTCTTTCAAAAGGATTTTACCCGGCAGTACCAACTGATTTTATTGGTCATTCCATAAATAATTAAGTTAAGACTTGGATAGCAGACAAAAATTAAAATATATTTTAACTGTAGATTATAAAAAATATCAGATCATTATATAACGGGAAATAAATGAAATTATTCTTATCCATTCTAATATCATCTGTTATGTTCTATTCATGTACCTCTCAAAAAGAGATTCCGAAACCAAAAGAAGAAGAAAAACCTCCTGTGGTTATTGAGAAGAAGAGAGTGCTTTCTTTCAGTTACGAGATGCTAAAGTCTAAAACTAATTCATCCTTGCGCGGAATTTCAGTAATAGATTCACTAAATGCCTGGGCAAGCGGATCAAACGGAATATACTTACGTACTACCGACGGCGGGAAAAATTGGACTGAAGGAAAAGTAAAAGGATTTGAAACTCTCGACTTCAGAGATGTAGAAGCATTTGATAAGAATACTGCAATTATTATGAGTGTAGACGCGCCTGCGTTCTTTTTCAAAACTATAGACGGCGGCAAATCCTGGAAAAGACGATATATGAATCGAGATGCAAAAATATTTTTTGATGGGATTGCATTCTGGAATGATAAAAATGGAATTGCTTTCAGCGACCCGATTGACGGCAAGTTCTATATTGTTACTACTAAGGACGGCGGAGATACATGGAAAGAAATTCCATCACTGTATGTTCCACCTGCGTTAGATGGTGAAGGCGGATTTGCTGCCAGCGGAAGTTCCATTGCCGTTTCTGGTAAAGATCTTGCGTGGATCGGAGCCGGCGGTGCAGACAGAACAAGAATATTTATGTCGCAAGACGGTGGCGAAAATTGGAGAGCTATCTATACGCCTCTTAAAAATGGAGCTTCATCGTGTGGCACTTTTTCTATCAGTTTCAAGGATGATTTATACGGCGTTGCTGTCGGAGGAGATTATAAAAATGATAAAGATAAATCTTTGAATTGCGCAATAAGCGATGATGGCGGTTTAAGCTGGCAGCTTGTTGAGAAAAATCAGCCGAATGGATTTAGGTCATGCGTCGCATGGAATTCAACTTATAAATTTTATTTAACATGCGGAACTTCCGGCAGCGATTATTCTGTTGATGATGGGAAAACATGGACGCAGATTAATCCGCAAAGTTTTAATAGCATTGGAATATCAAAAAGCGACGGAAGTTGTTTTGTTGTGGGAGACAAAGGTGCAATTGCTCGTGTAAGAGTAAAATAGATTCTCAAAATTAAAACAAGACGGTTAAAGATGTTAGTTTACCTTAACGGAAAATTTTTACAATTGGAAGAAGCATCAATTTCTCCATTTGACCGGGGATTTCAATTTTCTGACGGCGTTTATGAAGTAATAAGATATTATCCAAAAAAGTTTTTCAAGATGGAAGCTCACCTTGACCGCTTAAAATATAGCTTAAATGAGATGGAAATCTCGATTCCACCTTTGGATAATCTGGAAGATGTTCTTCATGAACTTATTTCTGCCAATAATCTTACCGATGAACTATCAATTGCATATCTGCAAGTAACTCGCGGAAGTCAATATCCGCGCAGACATTCTTTTAATGAAAATCTGTCGGTTACATTTTTTATTTCTGTAGAAAAATATCCGGCTAAGACGAATGATATGGTAAATGGTGTTAGAGCCGGCGTGGAAGAAGACATACGATGGATGCGGTGTGATATCAAATCTACTTCTCTAATCCCAAATTTTCTTTCATCTAATCGTGCTATTAAAAATGGACTTTCGGAAATAATTTTTCATAGGAACGGAATTATTACCGAAGGGACTCACACGAATGTCTGTTTTATAAAAGGAGATTTATTTATTACACCGCGGTTAAACAATTTTATTCTTGCCGGTATAACGCGCAAAGTTGTACTCTCTTTATGCAGCCAATTAGGAATTGAAATTGAAGAGAGAACAGTATCAACTTCAGAATTAAAAGACTTTAATGAAATCATCCTTCTCGGAACTACAACCGAATTAACGCCGGTTATTGAGATAAACGGATCACTCGTAAGCGATGGAAAACCGGGACCTATTTGCCGTTTATTTCAAGAAGAATTTGCTAAACTGTACTCATAATTTAAAAGTAAATTTATTTTAGAAACAAACTATACATTCGGAATAACATTATGAGCAAACTTTTTTCTCCGTTAAAGATCCGGGAGATTGAATTTAAGAATCGAATTTTCGTCTCTCCAATGTGTCAGTACTCAAGTGAAGATGGGACTCCGAATGACTGGCACTTTGTTCATCTTGGAAGCCGTGCGGTTGGCGGTGCCGCGCTTGTTGTTGTTGAAGCAACTGCTGTTTCACCGGAGGGAAGAATTTCACCGGAAGATTCTGGCATATGGAGCGAAAAACATGTTGAAGGATTTAAGAAAATTACTGATTTCATAAAAGAACAGAATTCAGTGCCCGGAATTCAAATTGCACATGCAGGAAGAAAAGCTTCAACATATTCGCCATGGAATGGAAATGGAGAAGTGACAAAAAAGAACGGCGGGTGGCAAACTTTAGGACCTAGTGAGATTCCTTATGCAGATGATTATCCTAAACCGAAAAAATTGGGCAAAGATGAAATTCAGAAGATCATTATGCAATTTAAAAATGGAGCTGAAAGAAGTATAAGAGCTGGTTTTCAAATAATCGAAATTCATATGGCTCACGGCTATCTTGTTCACGAATTTTTATCTCCCCTATCAAATAATCGAACCGATGAATACGGCGGATCTTTTGAGAACAGAACCAGACTTTCAATTGAAATTACTAAAGCAGTAAGAGAGGTTATTCCAACACATTTGCCGTTGTTTATAAGAATCTCTTCAACAGATTGGGTTGAAGGCGGCTGGGATCTTGATCAATCTGTTCAACTTGCAAAAAAATTAAAAGAAGCAGGAGCCGATTTGATCGATTGTTCGAGCGGCGGTAATATTAAAAAAGCAGTCATACCCGCAGGACCTAATTACCAAATTCCTTTCGCTGAAAAGATACGTAATGAAGCAAAAATTTTTACTAGCGGAGTAGGATTCATTACTCAGGCAGAACAGGCGGAACAAATTATTGCATCAGGCAAAGCCGACGCCGTTTTTCTTGCGCGAGAATTATTAAGAGATCCTTATTGGCCGCTCCACGCTGCAAAACAATTAAATGTTGATGTTGAATGGCCTAAGCAATATTTGAGAGCTAAATAAATTTTTGATTTTTAGAGAGTTAGACTCAAGCATACGTCCCGATAAAAAACCGGGACGTACTCGAGAATTTTGAATCAATAGGAATATTTTTTATAACCAGGCTTTAATTTTATCTGCTACTTGTACACCGGTGAATCCGAATTTTTCAGCAAGAATTTCATAAGGCGCTGAAGCGCCGAATCCATTCATTCCAATCGGCAAGAACTTGCTTCGGAATAGATCTCCCCATCCAGTCATTGAAGCCGCCTCAACAACTGCAACAGGAACATTTAAAGGAACGACACCATTTCTATATTCTTCACTTTGTCTTTCAAAGATTTCTTTTGAAGGAATTGAAATCACGCGTACAGATAATTTTTCTTCCAATATTTTTTGAGCAGCAATTGCAACCGGAACTTCCGAACCGCTCGCAGCAATAATTAGATCAATTGTTTTTCCTTTTTCTTTCGAAATAATGTAACCGCCTTTCATTGATTCCTTCGGGTCAAATCCTGAATAATATTCAATAACACCAATTTTTTGCCGGGTTAGTATCAATGCTATCGGACCATCTTTATGTTGAAGAGCATAAGTCCATGCAGAAGCAGTTTCAAAACTATCAGCCGGACGTATGACAGTAACATTTGGAATTGCTCTTAAAACCGCTAGATGTTCAATTGGTTCATGAGTCGGACCATCTTCACCAACAAAAATACTATCATGTGTAAAAACATAAATTGCAGGTATCTTCATCAATGATGCAAGTCTAATTGAAGGACGCATGTAATCGGAAAAGACAAGGAATGTTGAACCAAATGCTTTAAATCCACCATAAAGAATAATTCCAGTAACAATAGAGCCCATTGCATGCTCACGAATTCCGAAATGAAAATTTCTTCCTTCAAATTTTCCGGTATCGATTGCCGAGAACGCTTTCATATAAGTATTTGTAGAAGGCGATAAATCTGCAGAACCGCCAATAAAGTTTGGTACCAATTCGGCAATCTTCTGAATAACTTTACTTGAAAGAGTTCGAGTTGCGTTTGCTTCTTTACCCGCAGCGGTTAATAATTCATCATATAAATTATCAGGCAGCCAGCCGCTCATATATTTTTCATAAAGTTCCGCTTTATCCGGATTCTCTTTACTCCACAATTCAAATTCTTTCTTCCATGTGTTGAATTCAGTAATTAATGTTTTTTTTCTGCTCTCAAATAATTCTTTTGTTTCTTCCGGAACATAAAATTCTTTATCTATTGGAAATCCAAGATTCTTTTTTGTTTCTATTAATTCATCTTTACCTAGAGGAGAGCCATGGACTTCGGGTGTATCAACTTTATGAGGACTTCCAAAACCGATGTGAGACTTAGTAATTATTAAAGTTGGTTTTCCTTTTTCGTCCTGGGCGATTTTAATTGCGTTACGAATTCCTTCATGATCATAAGCACTTGTTTCTATTGTCTGCCATCCGTAAGCTTCAAATCTTTTTGATGTATCATCCGTAAAAGTTAGATTTGTTTTACCTTCAATAGTGATGCTGTTGTCATCATAGAAATAAATTATGTTTCCTAATCCCAAATGACCGGCTATAGATGCCGCTTCGTGAGAAATTCCTTCCATCAAATCGCCGTCGCTGACAATTCCATAGACGTAATGATTGCCGAGCAATTGATTTTTATCGTCATTAAATCTTGCCGAAGTCATCTTGGCAGCAATAGCCATTCCAATTCCGTTGGCTAATCCCTGTCCAAGAGGACCGGTTGTAGTTTCAACTCCTGGTAAATGACCATATTCCGGATGTCCGGGAGTTCTGCTTCCCCACTGCCGGAATGATTTTAGATCGTCCAGTGTAACCGCATAACCGCTAATGTAAAGAAGGGAGTATAACAACATCGATCCGTGACCTGCAGAAAGTACAAACCGATCTCTGTTCGCCCATTTTGGTTCGTCGGGATTGTGTTTTAAAAATTCACTATAAAGAATTACGGCAACATCAGCCATTCCCATCGGCATTCCGGGATGACCTGAGTTAGCTTTTTGTACACCTTCAGCGGCAAGTATTCTAATCGTGTTTGCGGCAAGTTTTGTAATGTTTGTTTGCATTTTCAGTTTTCACCTTATTTTGAAGAGAGCATAGTTGATATTTTTTTGAACTACGTTACTAAATTAAAACCAAGATCGGTTAATGTCATATTTAAATCTTGAGTGCTGTTTAATAATTTGATCCGGTAAAATGGGAATTCACGGCGTACCGGATACTCACCTCTTTGCTTTTCAAATGTATCAGTAGATTTACGAAAAGTATCATCATCCTTTGAGATTTCATATGTTGAAAGAATAACTTCCTTAATAATCTCTTGATTTGTTTTTCCTTGGCAATCAATTGTTAATTCATTAGGATTACTGGGAAGAGGCATTGAAGAAGGATACCATTCTTTACTAATACCTAAATTAAAGAAAGAGCTAATTTCTCTTACACAAGTTGCGGTTCCGTTTGCTTTGCCATCCGCTGAATATCCTGCGATATGAGGTGTAGCTATATCCACCAAGTTCAATAAATCTAGATCAATATTGGGCTCATGTTCCCAAACATCAATAACAGAATTGACGATAATTTTATTTTTGATCGCACTCTTTAATGCAGATGAGTCTACTACTTCACCACGTGATGTATTGAATAATATTTTTTTTTCATTCAATTTGCCAAAGAATAAATCATCAGCAATATGATATGTCTTATCCAAACCCTCTTTGATTAACGGAGTGTGGAATGTGATGATGTTGCTTTGAATAATAAGTTCATCAAGCGAAACAAATTTTCCGTTTCCTTCCTCTCTTTCTCTCGGCGGGTCATTTAAAAAAACATTCATTCCTAATGCTTTAGATAACCGCGCAACTTTACTTCCTACGTTGCCGACACCAACAATACCGATTGTCATTTCATGAAGATTATACTTTTCTTTTTCGGTGAGCGTTAACAAAGCAGAAGCTATATATTGCATAACCGATGATGAATTACAACCCGGAGCGTTAATCCATCTTATATTTTTCGAGCCGCAATATGCCGTGTCAATATGATCGTAACCAATTGTTGCTGTTCCGATAAACTTAACATCGGTTCCATCCAATAATTTAGAATCGCATATTGTTCTAGTTCTGATTAATAATGCGTCCGCATCTTTAATGTTTTCATTTGTAATTTCTTTAGGAGGCAAATAAATAACATTTGCATAAGGTTCTAAAACACCTTTCAGAAATGGAATCTTATTATCGGCAACAATTTTAATTTTCTTATTCCTATAAAATAAAGAGTAAACAAAGATCGTAATCTTTGTGTCAAGCTACTTTATTCATCTATTTTTATTCGTAACGTTTAACAATAACGGCAGAAGCTTCACCGCCGCCGATACAAAGTGATGCTAATCCGTATTTCGAATTTCTTCGTTTCATCTCGTACAGAAGAGTTGTCATTATTCTTGCACCGCTTGCGCCAATTGGATGACCAAGAGCAATGGCACCGCCATTTACATTTACATTTTCTGTAGTTAATCCCAATAATTTACTGACCGCTAATGATACTACGGCGAAAGCCTCGTTAATTTCGAATAAGTCAATATCGGTCAATTTCAACTTTGCTTTACTTAGCACTTTATTAATTGCATCAGCCGGTGCAGTTGTAAATTGTATAGGAGCTTTTGCCGCAGAGCTTTGTGCAATAATTTCTACTAATGGTTTATAACCCAATTCTTTTGATTTCTCTTCGCTCATAATTAAAACCGCCGCAGCGCCATCATTAAGTTTGGATGAATTCGCCGCAGTAACAACTCCGTTTTTATCGAATGCGGGGCGCAGAGTAGAGATCTTTTCAAAATTAACTTTTCCCGGTTCTTCATCATTGGAGACAACTACTTCTCCGCCTTTCGATTTTATTTTCACACCAACAATTTCATCAACAAAGCGACCTTCCTTTTGTGCACTAATAGCTCTTTGGTATGAAAGAACTGCAAATTCATCCAATTGTTCTCTTGTAAAATTGAAATCCTTTGCACAAGATTCGGCACAGTTGCCCATGTGAATATTATTATAAACATCTGTAAGACCATCAACCAAAATTGAATCTAAAATTGTAGAGTTGCCTAAACGATAACCGTTACGTGCATTCTGCAATAAGTAGGGAGCGTTAGACATGCTTTCCATTCCGCCGGCGATAATTATATCTGCATCACCACACATTATTGACTGATGTGCAAGCATAATTGCTTTCAAACCGCTGCCGCACATTTTATTTATAGTTAAGCATTCCACCTTTTCCGGAAGACTTGCATAGAGCGCTGCTTGACGTGCCGGAGCTTGTCCTAAACCTGCGGTAATTACATTTCCCATAATTACTTCATTGATTATTTCCGGTGCGATTTTCGATTCATCCAAAAGTGATTTTATTACTATGCTGCCAAGTTGGGGGGCGGAAAGAGAACTTAAAGCGCCATTAAACGCTCCAACCGGAGTTCTTTTTGCATGTGTTATCACTACTTTTTTCATTTATAATCCTTGAAATATTGAAATTCTGTTTTATTGATTGATATGAACTACTGTAAATTAATTATTTATTCAGAATAAGTGATAAAAAATATTCTCCTCATATAATTCTTTATGAAACAGATGATGAAAACAAATCCCGTTTAAGGATTTTGGTATTGAAATATGTTGGTAAGGAAGGGTCTTTGATCTTCGATTGGCATGTGTATTTTTCTATATGGATGTTACCTTATAGATATTTTTAACTTTTACTTGAACAAGGGAATTTTAAATTCGACAGTAGTCCCAACATTTTTTTTGCTGTCTATTTCCAGATCACCAAACATCAATTCTATATATTTTTTAGTGAGCGCTAATCCTAATCCGGTTCCTTCGAACGGGCGTGAATATCCTACATCTTCTTGACTAAACATTTCGAATAAATGTTTTTGATAATTTTCAGACATACCTAATCCTTCGTCGGAGATCGAGCAGAATCCATTTTGATTATCATATCTAACCGTAATCTTGATTGTCCCTTTATTACTGAACTTAATTGCATTATGTAAAAGATTAAATACAACTCCATGCAGACAGTATTCATCTCCTTTAACAATAATTTCAGGATCCGGGAATTCCATTACAACATTTAATTTTTTCTTATCGGCCATAATTTTCAAATTTTGGCAGCTTAATTTAACAGCCATATTAAGAGATATAGGTTTAAGATCAATCTTAAAATTCCCCGATTCAATACTTGAGATATCAAATATCTCGGTCATAGTCGTAAGAAGTCTCAAACATTCTTCATCGATCGTATCAAAAATTGTTCTGGTTTCCACAGTAGCCGACTTATAGTATGTTTCATTAATAATATTGCAGCTGCCGAGAATAACATTTAGAGGCGTCCTAAATTCGTGAGACATTCTTGCGAGAAAACTATTTTTTAATCTATTTGCTTCTTCCGCTTTATCTTTTGCAAGCAAAATTTGTTCTTCGGCTTTTTTTCGTTTCTTTTCATTATAAATATTTTCGATGCAGTAAGAGACATCCATTGCCATTTCTTCCAGCAAGCGCATTTCTTCTTCGTCAAAGAAATATTTCTGTTCACTAAATAAATAAATAACACCATACACTTTTTCAAACACTATAAGCGGTATTGTACAAAAAGATTGGTAGCCATTCTTAAGCGCAAGTGCGCTCCAAAGTTTCATTCTTACATCGGTTTCAATATTATTACAGACACAGTATTCTTTTGTTTCCACGGCAATATTTGTTGGACAGTCTCTATATTTTTTATCTTTCAAATTAATATTCATATTTTTTACATAATCGCCGGTAAATCCATTGTGTGCGACGTTTATAATATTTTTAGATTCTTCATCGATCAATCCTATCATGGCCATTATAAACTTTCCATCATCAACTGCAATTCTGCAAACTTCATCAAATAATGATTTCTGATCCGATGTATGTACAATGGTTGTGTTAATGTTGCTCGTTACTTCATAGATTCGATTTAGTTTTAAAAGTCTCTCTTCAGTCTGCTTCCTTTCTGTAATATCAACATACATTCCATAAATGCCGATTAGTGTATCGTTAATTTCTATAGGGACGCCTAATACTTGCACCGGGACAAAACTTCCGTCTTTTCTTTTTCTAATTGTTTCTTTATTAGCGCCTATCTTCTGCAGCGTATTGAAGGAGAGAGTTTTAGCTTCTTCAACTTTTGAATCGGGAATTATAAAATCATTAATGTAGTGACCGTGAATTTCATCAAGTGAGTATTGAAAAATCGTTTCAAATGTTTTATTGATTTGCAATACCCTGTCATTTTGATCCAGCATAACTATTCCAACAGGAGCATTTTCAAAAAGAGTACGGTAGCGTTTTTCGTTCTCTGCAAGCTCAATTTTATTCCCGTTTTTAAACAGATTCGCTTCAATTAGCTTCATCTCGGACTGAAGTGTTTTGAGCTCTTTAATAAGTTCAAGTTTGCTTTTTGTTTCGTCTTCAAATAATTTTTCATTGCTCATGACATTCTCGCGTAAAAATTGTTACAGAATATAAAATTGAGAAATAGAATACCAGTAAGATATAATAAACGAAGTCATTAAATACGATTTCAAATTAACGGAAGTGTGAATATAAATTTGCTTCCTTTACCAACTTCGCTTGTAACCCTTATCTTTCCTCCGTTCCTTTCAACAAATTCTTTACACAAAATTAATCCCAATCCGGTGCCAAGTTCGTTTTCAGTACCACTAGTTGATTGCGTACAATCCAGCTTGAAAAGGTTGTCGATAGTCGCTGGGTTCATTCCAATCCCGTTATCAGTGACCGTGATTTCTACGAAATTCTCTTCTACCCCGGCATTTACTTTAATGGTTCCTCCTTTGTGGCTGAATTTTATCGCATTAGTCAAAAGATTCCGCATAATTGAATTCATCATATCCACATCTGCCAGTATAAATAAATCATCTGGAACTTCCTGTAAAAGCTTGATTTGTTTTTTTTCCGCGGTCTTTATTAATAGAAGGAAATTTTCATTAATTATTTTTATTAACTCAAGCTTTTGCGGATTTAGTTCAATCCTGCCTGTTTGCGCGCGCGACCAATGAAGTAAATTTTGGAGAAGATGATAGGAAATTTCGGCTGATTTTTTCATCTCATGGATGTAAAATTTTCTCTCATCGTCCGAAAGCTCATCATAATCTGATTGGAGTAAATCTGAAAAGCCAAGAATTGTTATAAAAGGATTTTTAAGATCGTGCGCAATGATCGAGAAAAATTTATCTTTGGTTTGATTCAGTTGTTTAAGCTCATCTGTATATTTTTTTATCGCATAAGAATTTCTTTTCCGTTCAATTACCTGTGCAATCTGTTCTGAAACAAAAATTAACAACTGCATCTCTTCTTCACCGTAAGCTTTTTCATTTTCATAATCTTGTACTGTTATAACACCAATGGATTTGCCTCCGATCTTTAAAGGTACTCCCAACCATATAGCAGCTGGCGATCCGCTCAATCCAACTTCTCCCTTCTTTCTCAATTCCAAATCTTTCTGTTGATTTAGAAGAGCGGCTTGACCCGTCCGCAAAACATATTCCGTTAAACCTGTACCAAATTTTCTAGTTGGTCTTGGCGGATCAAATTCATCAATGGAATAAGGAAACTCAATCATACCGGTTTTTTCATCGTAGAGAGCAATATAAAAATTCTTGCTCGACATTAACGTTCCAACCACTGCGTGAATTTTTTTATATAATGAATACATGTCCGAAGCGCTGTAGGCGGCTTCAGATATTTCAAAAAGCACTTCTTGAATTTTTTCTGATTTTTTCCGTTCAGAAATATCTCTAACAACAGCTTGAATTAAATTTTCACCACGGATTATAACCGCATTCAAAGAGACTTCGGCATCAAAAAGAGTATTATCTTTCGTTTTATGCTGCCAATAAAACCGTTGAGGAAATCCATTTAATGCTGCTTCTATCTTTTCACTTGCGGAATAAAAAGAATTCTTACCATCCGGCTGAATATCCGGTGAAAAACTTGCGGGAGAATGACCAATAATATCTTCTTTTTTGCATTTAAATAATTTACAAACAGCATTGTTGCAATCTCGGAAAACATCTGTCATCAAAAACATTCCATCGGCAGAGCTTTCGAATATTGTACGGTAAGTTTGTTCGTTTTCTTTCAATGCTTTTTCAATTCGTTTGCTTTGAGTAAGATATCTCTTCATAACACCCATTGAACCAAGCCATACGAATATAAGTGTAATTAATGATATAATAATAAATACCAGGGCCCACTGATACCTAATGCGGTTATTATCAATTGAAGTTTCAGTTCTTTCCCTAAGATTATTGATAACTTTTTCAAGCCCCTCATGATAGATATTTTTTTCTCTATTATATTCCTCACTAGATAATATACCAGCCGCTTTCGAAAGAGAACCCTCACTCACCATTTTAAATGATTCATTTTCCATTTCTACTAATCTAACATTTGCGCTATCTGTACGTCCGGCTCCTTCCGTTATAAATGCATTTGGAGCTAATGATTTCAACACTTTAATCGCTGAGTCTAACTGTGGTTCAAATTCTCTATAACGTTTTTCCCATTTTAAATCACCAGAGGCTGCAGCTAAACGGGCAGACATAGTTAATACTTCGTCTAGATAAAAAATCTTTCCGGTAAGATTATTCAAATTTTGATCTACATTGACAAATTTTTGAAAATCTATATTTGAACTCCAAATAAAATATCCAAAAACAAAAATTATTAAAGAGGTAATGGTTAAGGAAATATATAGAATTTTCTTAGGGGAAATATTTGATGATTCTAATAATGGCGATATTTTTTTCACATGACTCTCTAAAACTAATAAAGCAGAAGATCATCCGTTTTAATTACCATTAAACTTATTGTTTTTTTAAACAAAAAACATTTTAGTAATTCTTAATGAATTTATTTTCCAAAAACCTAACTAGTTTAACGAAATGAATCCTTTAAGTCATTTAGTCCATTTTTAAATTTATAACGAATTCTTAACTCTTCCTCATAAGAACTAAATAAAGAATAAATGAAACGGCAAAACCAACAAACCAAGAATAATCATATAAAAATCTTAGTGAAGGAACCAATAGACCGATTAGAGCTACAAAAATTCCCGCCAGCAGACTATAGATTGCCTTAAGATTAAACCCGTTCGAAAATTCGTATTCTCCATTTCTTTTATATAAATCGAGAACATTTAATTTTTTTTTCTTAATGAGAAAATAGTCGCAAATCAAAATACCTGCAATCGGTCCCAAGAATCCAGAATACCCAACCAGCCAGCCGAATATGTATGCACTATAGTCCGATAATAATTTCCACGGCATTATGACAATACCAAGTATAGCCGTCATCATTCCGCCGCGAATAAAAGTTATTTTTTTAGGATAAAGATTTGCAAAATCATTCGCCGGTGAAACAACATTAGCGGCGATATTCGTTGTTAATGTCGCAACCATTAAAGCCAATAAAGATATTACTACAATTATAGGATTGTGAAATTTTGTTAAGAGTTGAACCGGATCCCAAATGGCTTCACCGAAGATAACAACTGTTGCCGAAGTTACAGCAACACCGATAAATGAATATAATGCCATAGTCGGCGGCAGACCAATCGCTTGACCGAGTATCTGTGCTTTCTGACTTTTTGCATAACGGGAAAAATCCGGTATGTTTAGTGAAAGTGTAGCCCAATATCCAACCATACCTGTTAACGAAGGAATGAAGAATCTCCAGAACTCTCCTGCAGTTTGAAATTTGCTAGGCTGATTCAATATTGGTCCCCAACCGCCTGCTTGAATGTAAGCCCAAATTAGAAGTGCAATTCCTACAACAAGTAGAAACGGAGCACCGAGAGCTTCCAGCCAGCGGATTGATTCCATTCCATTGATAATAAAATAAACATTCATTGCCCAGAAAATCATAAAGCCTATTGCAGGCCCATATGAAAAAACTGCCCATTGAGGTAAAATTATAATTATGAGTGAATTAAATGCCTGCCCTCCAATCCATGTTTGAATTCCGAACCAGCCGCACGCAACAACCGCACGCAGTAATGCCGGAATATTTGAACCGAGAGTTCCGAATGCTGCTCTTGCAAGAACAGGAAATGGAATTCCATATTTCGTTCCGGCATGTGCATTAAGAACCATTGGTACAAGAACAATAATATTTCCGAGAGTAATTGTCATTAATGCCTGCCACCAATTCATACCTCCAGCAATAAGTCCGCTGGCAAGCATATAGGTTGTAATGCAAACACTCATGCCGATCCAAAGCGATGCGATATTATATGTGCCCCAAGTACGTTGATTTATTTTTGTCGGAGCGAGATCTTTATTGAAGAGTCTTGTATCATGAAGTTCGGAAAGATCAGTTTCAACCAGACTACCGGAAGAAATATTATCCATTGATTCCCTTTCATTAATAAATGAATAAGAAATAATTATTGAGAATTATTTTAATATGTCAAGTATGGTTACTTCCAGGCGCTGCCGTAAGTGTCTCTCTTTAGATAGTTTCCTCTGCCGGCTTTACCCAAAAAATTATTATTTTCTACAATCATTTCGCCTCTCGAAATTACAGTTTCTGCATCACCTTTAACTTTTCTTCCTTCGAACATTGAATAATCTACAGCCATGTGATGTGTCTTTGCTGAAATGATATGTTCTTTTTCCGGGTCCCATATAACAATATCGGCATCAGAACCGGGTGCAATTGTTCCCTTACGCGGAAACAATCCAAACATTTTTGCCGGGGCAGTTGATGTGAGTTCTACCCAACGATTAAGAGTAATTTTGTTTTTGTTGACACCGCCGTCAAACATTAATTGCATCCGGTGTTCAATTCCTGGTCCGCCGTTTGGAATTTTCGTAAAATCATTTTTACCAAGCTCTTTCTGTTCATGAAAACAGAACGGGCAGTGATCTGTTGATACAATTTGAAGTGTATTCTTTTTAAGTCCAGCCCAAAGTTTTTCTTGATTCCATTTCTCTCTGAGCGGAGGAGTAAAAACAAGTTTTGCATCTTCAAATCCGGGTTTGTTCATATCATCAAGAGAAAGGAAAAGATATTGCGGGCAAGTTTCCGCAAAAGTCGGAAGTCCTCTATCACGTGCTTCGGCAACTTTTTCTAGTGCATCATTACATGAAAGATGTACAATGTAAACCGGCGCTCCTGCCATTTGAGAAAGAGCAATAGCTCTATTCACTGCTTCACCTTCTGCAGACGTAGGACGTGAAAGCGCATGATAGATCGGTGCCGTCTTTCCTTCAGCTAAAGTTTTTTGAACTATCAAATCAATTACACCGCCGTTCTCGGCATGCATACAAACTAAAGCTCCGGTATTTGCGGTATGCTTCATTGCCCGGAAGATTGTTGCATCGTCAACTAAAAGAACATTTGGATATGCCATGAATAATTTAAAACTAGTTACTCCTTCCCGCACCATATCACTCATATCGCCAAGATCAGCTTCCGGTAAATCCGTTATGATCATATGAAAACCGTAATCGATTGTAGCTTTACCTTCAGCTTTTTTCCACCATGTATCTAATGCCGTACGCATTTTCGTTCCTTTTGCCTGAGTAGCAAAATCGATAAGACAAGTTGTACCACCAAATGCTGCGGCGCGAGTTCCAGTTTCAAAATTATCACAAGAGGTTGTTCCGCCAAACGGCATATCAAGGTGCGTATGAACATCTATTCCGCCGGGAATTACATACTTCCCGTTGGCGTCAATAGTTTTATCTGCGTCGCTCTTTAAAGATAGACCAATTGTTGAAATTTTTTCTTTCTCGATAAATATATCGGCAGTATAATCTTGTTCGGCAGTAATGATGCGACCGTTTTTAATTAGTAATGACATGATTTACTCCTTGCTTTTAGCTATCAGCAATCAGCTTTCAGAAAAACTAGTAGCTGCTGGCTGAGAGCTGAATACTTTATGATTTTTCTTTTAACTTTTTGATTAGACCACTCAACATTTTTTTCACTTCAATAATTTCAGAGATTATCTGATCATAATCTTTTTTCGATACATATTTCAATTCATTTGAAAGCAGTAAGAGATATTCCAACTCACAGGCAGAACCAAAGCCAATTTGTAAAAATCTTTTAAAATCTGCATCTGAATATCTTCCACATCCTTCCGAAATATTGGTTGGAATCGAAACACTTGCTCGTCTAATCTGACTTGTTAAGCCATAAATTTCATCTTTCGGGAATAAAGCTGTTATATCATAAATTGATAAAGCAACTTTGTGGGATAATTCCCAAACTTTTAAATTTCTAAAATCTTTCATAGACACCCCATTATTGTATTTAGTAATCTCTCACCATTTAGAAATTAAACTGAAAGCAGATCGCTGACAGCTAAACGGTTTAGTGAATTTCTATTCCATGCTTATGTTGAAACTCTGCAAGGTTTTCCCACGTCAATGGTTTTCCGCTTTTCTTAAACTCTTCCGTAAGTTCGTTCCATGTCTTTGATGCAGAGCCGTCATCTATTCTTGTCATAGAAATACATCCTTCAACCGGACAAACAAGAGAACAAAGCGCACAACCGACACAATCATTTTCTCTTACTACAGTTTGATTGTATCCGTTTACCTGAGTAAGATCGATACATTGATGGGCAGCATCCTCGCAAGCGATGTAACATAAATTGCAATGGATACATTTTGATTGATCAATTCTAGCGATCGTTTTATTCAACAAATCAAAATTTCCAAAATCATTTATACGGGGAAGAGATTTACCTCTAACTTGATCAAGCGAACTAAATCCTTTCGATTCCATCCAGTTGGTCATGCCTTCAATCATATCTTCTACTATTCTGAATCCATGATGCATTACAGCGGTACAAACCTGAACACTCGACGCACCGAGAAGAATAAATTCCAAAGCGTCTCTCCAATTGCCGATACCGCCAATTCCTGAAAGAGGAAGATTGACTTCGGGATCGATAGCAACTTGAGAAAGTAGATGCAGCGCGATTGGTTTAACTGCGGGCCCCGCAAATCCGCCGTGTCCGCCTTTACCGCCGACATTCGGCTGCAGCTCAAACGTATCAAGATTAATTCCGATGATACTATTAATTGTATTGATGAGAGAAATTGCATTTGCACCGGCAGCTTTTGCCGCTCTTGCGGGTAATTGAATATTGCTGATGTTCGGTGTGAGTTTTACAATAACAGGAATTGTTGATACTTCTGTAACCCATTCTGTTATCATCTGGCAATATTCCGGAACTTGTCCCACAGCCGCACCCATTCCTCTTTCGCTCATTCCGTGCGGACAACCGTAATTCAATTCGATCCCATCACAACCGGTATCTATTGTTCTTTTTACTATCTCATGCCAGGTTTCTCTTTTCGATTCCACCATTAATGAAACAATCACAGCACGTTCCGGCCAAAGTTTTTTTGTCTCGGCTATTTCTTTCAGATTAATTTCAATCGGTCTGTCGCTAATCAATTCAATGTTGTTCAATCCAAAAATTTTTTGTCCGTTATAATCGAGTCCACCGTAACGGTTGAAAACATTCATTACCGGTTCTCCGATAGTTTTCCAGACCGTTCCACCCCAGCCTTGTTCAAATGCTTTGCAATTTTGGTAAGCAGAATTCGAAGGCGGCGCTGAAGCAAGCCAGAAAGGATTTGGAGATTTTATTCCGCCGCAATTTATTGATAGATCAACCATTATTTACCTCTCTCCTTTTGATCTCGATAAAAATGAATCAATGCCGTGAGCTGCTCGTTTTCCATCGTATGCTGCATTTACAACTTCCTTGCCGCCGTTTATGCAATCACCACCGGCAAAAATTTTGGGATTGGTTGTTTGATAAGATTCTTGATCAACAATAACGCAGCCTTCATCATCAATTGTTAAACCGGAAATAGAATTTAAAAAACTTGATTTGGTTTCCTGTCCGATAGCTTTAATAACCATATCAACCGGAAGAATAAATTCCGAACCGGGAACCGGAACTGGTCTTCTCTTCCCTTTTATATCAGGCTCTCCAAGTTTCATTTTTAAACATTCGATTCCTTCAACAAATTTTTCACCGGTAATTTTTTTAGGTGACGTTAAAAAATAGAATACAATTCCATCTTTCTTCGCGAGATCGTATTCAAAATCATACGCAGACATTTCAACGTTGCTTCTTCTGTAAATAATAAAAACTTGTTCGGCACCAAGACGCTTTGCTTCCGTTGCCGCATCAATAGAAGTATTACCTGCCCCAATAACAGCAACTTTTTTACCAACACGTACATCTTTCCAATTTTCTGTTTTTACTTTTTCAATAAACTCAAGCGCTCCAATAACACCTGATAATTCTTCACCCGGTAAAGAAAGCTTAGGGCTTTCTCCCAAACCAACTCCGAGAAAAAGTGCATCATGTTTTCTTAATAAATCATCAACTTGAATTGTCTTTCCAATTGCTACTCCGGTTTTAATTTCAACACCAAAACTTTTTACAAGTTCTACTTCTTTCAAACTATCTTCTCTTCTCATTTTATACGGCGCAATGCCCCATGTATTCAAACCGCCGGGTACGTCGCTCGATTCATAAATTGTAACATCATAACCAAGGAGAGCAAGTTCTGCCCCGCATGCAAGTCCGGCAGGACCTGAACCAACTATGCCAATTGTTTTTCTTTTTTTCTTTGCCTTCTGAAAAAGTGTTGGCATCCCCTTCGCGAAATAATTATCAATTACAAACCGTTGAAGTTTTCCAATCTCAATCGGTTTTTCATCTTTAGAATTATAAACGCAAGCCCCTTCGCAAAGAACTTTTACCGGACAAGCTTTTGCGCAGGTCAAAGCGACCCAATTTGATTGAAGAATTGTTTTTGCAGAACCAAGAAGATTGCCGGTTGATATCTTTTTTATAAAAGTCGAGATATCAATGTGAGTCGGGCAAGCTTTCATGCAAGGTGAATCATAACAATAAAGACAACGGTTAGCTTCAATAACGGCGGAGTTGTGAGTAAAAGGAGGATGAAGTTCGGCAAAGTTTTTTTCGTATTGCTCTGCCGGAAGTTCTGGGGCAATATTCTTCATAAAAGAAACCCTCTCTATAAAAATAAATAAAAACTATTTAATAACAGCTTCATCAGCGAATGAAAGGCAATCATCCAATGTTTGAACAGCGGAATCAATCTGTTCTTTAGTTATGATTAACGGGGGTGCAATTACAAAATGACTTACCCATCCCTGCATATATACTCCTCGTTTCATCATCTCGGATGTGACCTTATCAACCATTAATGGCTTGCCGTTTACTTTATCTTCTTTTGTATTAAATGATTCTTTTGTGATTTGATTCTTTACAAGTTCAACAGCATAGAAAAGTCCAATTCCTCTTATGTCCCCAATCGAAGGATGTTTCGGTTTTATCGCCATTAACTTTTTGTTTAAATATTCGCCCATCTCGACTGCACGTTCAATTAATTTTTGATTCTTCAACTCATTGATTGCCGCAATCGCAGGTGCGAGAGTTAACGGATGAGCTTCATATGTATGTCCGTGTGCAAAGTAATGATCGTTGAAGTAATCGGCAATCTTCATTGTAGTTGCGGTTAATCCAAGAGGAACATAAGCAGAAGTAATTCCTTTAGCCGTAGTAAGAATATCCGGTTGAACATTCCAATGATCCATCGCAAACCATTTTCCTGTTCTTCCCCATCCGCTCATTACTTCATCTGCAATAAGCAAAACGTTATTATCATCGCATATTTTTCGCAAGCGCGGCATATATTCTTTAGGAGGAATTAAAATTCCGTTTGTTCCAACCACAGGTTCAAGAATAATTGCGGCAACATTGCTTTCATTCTTAATCATATGTTCAATATAATCCGCACACGCAACATTACATTCCGGATAAGAATGATTGAGAGGACAACGATAGCAATTGCATTCAGGCGCAAAAATTACTCCGTCAATTTTTCCGGATGGTTCAACTGCCCATCTTCTTGGATCTCCGGTTGCGGCAATTGATGCGGCCGTAGAGCCATGATATGAATTATATCTCGAAATAATTTTATACTTGCCGGTGTACATTCGTGCAATTTTAATTGCAGCTTCGTTTGCTTCTGTTCCGGATGTTGAAAAATAAAATTTCTCTAATCCTTTTGGCAAAACTTCGAGTAATAGTTTACTTAATTCCGCACGAACTTCAGTTGCAAATCCCGGAGCGGCATATGCCAGTTTATTTGCTTGTTCTTCAATTGCTTTAATGACTGCCTGGTTTTTGTGTCCCAGTGTAACACACATAAGCTGAGATGAAAAATCAAGATATTTTTTACCGGATGAATCCGTGAAGTAACATCCTTCAGCATCAACAATGTAAAGTGGATTCCAGTTTTTCTGAAATCTCCAAGTACCATAAGTATGCTTTGCAGTGATTGCAACAATTTCTTCAGGGGTCAAATTAGCACCTTCTTTGTTATGAATAATTCTCTTCTTCCGTTATACTTTCGTAATTATCTCATAAGTTTCCGGACGGCGATCTCGATAGAATTGCCAAACATTTCTTACTTCAAGAATCTCATCAAGGTTAAGATCTGCAACTACTAATTCATCTTTATCTCTACTTGCTTGTGCAATAATTTTTCCGCGAGGAGTACAGAAATAACTTTTGCCGTAAAATTCTCCAATGTTCCAAGGAGCTTCAGTACCTACACGATTAATTGCGCCGACAAAATATCCATTTGCAACTGCATGAGCCGGCTGCTCAAGTTCCCATAAATATTCTGAAAGTCCGGCAACAGTAGCCGAAGGATTAAAAATAATTTCCGCTCCGTTCAATCCAAGAATTCTCGCTCCTTCCGGGAAATGACGATCGTAGCAAATGTAAACACCAATATCCGCATAAGCAGTTTTGAAAACCGGAAAGCCAAGGTTGCCGGGTTTAAAATAAAATTTTTCCCAAAATCCGGGATCGCAATGCGGAATGTGATGCTTGCGGTACTTGCCTAGATATTTTCCATCGGCATCAATAACAGCGGCGGTGTTATAATAAACACCTTGTATTTCTTCTTCATAGACCGAAGCTACAATTACCATATTATATTTTTTTGCGGTTTCCTGCATTAACTTAATTGTTGGTCCCTCAGGAACTTTTTCAACAAGTGCATACCATTTAGTTTTTTGTTCAGCGCAAAAATATGGCCCGTAAAAAAGCTCCTGCATGCAAATAATTTGAACGCCTTTTTTGGAGGCTTGCTCAATCATTAATAAATGCTTTTCAATCATTGATTGTTTGATTTTTTCGATGGGTTGTTCGGTTGACATAGAGAGAGACGCTTGAATTAAACCTCCGCGAACTATTCTACTCATTTTTGCACCTTTCTTTTTTGGGATAATCAATATTCAAGAAAAAATATTACAACTTACTATAGATTCAAATTTTGAATTCCACATTCTCAATTATGAATTAGTATTTTAAGACATCCAATTTACTTTTGAATCTGGATTCCACTTTATAGTTGTCTTTTTCAGTTTTGTCCAAAATTCGATAGAACTTTTACCGGTGATATCACAAGTTCCAAATTTAGATTCATTCCAGCCGCCGAATGAAAATGGTTCTCTAGGAACAGGCACACCAATATTAACTCCGATCATTCCGGCACTAGCACGTTCGCTGATGTATTTAGCCATTCCGCCGTTTTGCGTGAATACCGATGCAGCGTTTCCGTAATTAGAACTGTTTTGTATCGAAAGTGCAGTGTCAACATTTTCCGCTCTTATAATTGCTAACACAGGACCAAATACTTCCTCTTTCGCAATTCGCATTTCGGGTCTAACAAAATCGATTACAGTCGGACCAACATAAAAACCATTTTCCTTGCCAACGACTTTACAATTTCTTCCATCTAATAAAATTTTAGCGCCTTCGCGTTCTGCTTCTGTAATGTAATTTTCGATTCTTTCTTTTGCCTGAAGCGATATAACTGCACCAAGGTTTTTTCCCGGAATAATTTTTTTCGATTCCAGAACGAGCTGTTCGATTATATGATCTACGGAACCGACTGCAACCATTGCAGATGCTGCCATACATCGCTGTCCTGCGCAACCGGACATCGAAGCCGCAACATTTGATGCAGTCATATTTACATTTGCATCGGGAAGAACAATTAAATGATTTTTAGCTCCGCCGAGTGTTAATGCGCGTTTGAGATTTGAAGTTGCACGAGCATAGACAATTTTAGCAACTTTTGTGGATCCAACAAACGAAACGGCTTGAATCCCGGGATCGTCGCAAATTGCTTCTACAACATCTTTTGTTCCATGTACAATATTAAAAACACCATCGGGTAAACCGGCTTCTTTTAGAAGATCCGCAATTCTATTAGCGCTAATTGGTACTTGCTCTGATGGTTTGAGGATCATACAATTTCCGAGAACAAGCGCATTAGGTATAGTCCAATTTGGAACCATGTTTGGAAAATTAAATGGAGTAATAGAAGCAACTACACCAACTGGACAATGTTCAATCCGGCAATCAACTCCCTTGCTTACTTCCAAAATTTCACCTGAGGCAATCTGAGGCATAGAACATGCGAACTCTGTAACTTCAATGCTTTTTTCAACTTCGGCAATACTTTCAGAAATTGTTTTGCCATTCTCTTCTTGAACCAATGAAGCAAGTTCATTCATATTTTTTTCTAAAAGAGTTTTGTAGCGGAAAAATATTTGTGCTCTTTCTTTGATTGGTGTTGCCGACCATGATGGGAATGCTCTTTGCGCGGCTATTACAGCTTGATTAACATCTTTGGATTTTGAAATTGGTACGGTGGAAATTATAGAGCCATCTAAAGGTGAGTTTACTTCTAAATCTGTTCCGCTGCCGGAAACATATTTTCCATCAATATAATTTTTTAATGCGGGGTACTTCATAAATCCCTCATTTCTGATAAGAACAATTTATTTTCTCTCTTACACAAAGAAAATAGAAATTATTTTTATAGGAATCCATCCTTTCTTTGGACACCTAAGTTCTATTATCAAAATTTGCCTTGGCAAGTTTGAATAGATAACGCACATGGTTGAGCAACCAAACTGTTTGGAAGTAATAATAGATTCATTAGATCAAATTATTTTTTGATTCTGAAATCCAGCGGTTGTTATTTTTACAACT
Organism: Ignavibacteriales bacterium; assembly: GCA_026390795.1. Classification (NCBI taxonomy): domain Bacteria; kingdom Pseudomonadati; phylum Ignavibacteriota; class Ignavibacteria; order Ignavibacteriales; species Ignavibacteriales bacterium. Next base: position 2,268,987 of record JAPLFG010000003.1, on the reverse strand, counting down.
AACTCAATCTTTAAAAATGTATTAATCAGTATGTTATTTTTAGCTTTTCGGGTATTTGAAATTTGAGTAACTATCACTTAACTTATAGTTAGAGCTATCAAAATTCGTTCAAAAATTCGGCTGCAATTAATGTTAATAACAGATAAAATTGAGAGTTGCTGTAATAGAACTTCTTCATTCTTTAAGACAGCTATTCATTATTAGCCGAAGTATTTATTTTAGGTCATCGTTTAGCTAGAATTTTGAAAGTATTTGAAAATTTAGTTTTAGAATTAGCGATGAAAGATTTAAAATATTATGCTGTTAATATTTGTTATCGTTGTAAACTTGCTTTAAGCAAATTCAATAACATTTCTGTGGGAGGAATCAGCGACTTCTATATTATCATTCCCAGAACACTAATAATAATACCGTATTGTAAGTTGAACCGAAAAAGTTTATTAATCGGTAAAGATTTAACAGCAGAGTGATTTTTTTGACAAATATTTAACGAAAGACTAGTAATTAATTTTGAAGGTAAGTTTTAATGAAAAAGGGATCTGAACCATTAATTAGAAAATGGCAAGTGTTATCCCTAATCGGTGTTATAAGTGTATTACTTATATCCGGCGCATATTTTTATTTATCATTCGAATCAAAGTCTATTCGTACAAGCAAACACCTCGAAATACAAGCAATTGCAGAAATGAAAATTCAGCAACTTGTGCACTGGCGCAAAGATAAAACTTCAGATGTTACCGTTATTTCACAATCCCCATTTTTTCAAAATAAAATTATAGAGTGGGTCAGCAACAGAACAAATCTACTATTAAAGAAAGAATTGATCGAAAGATTAAGTCTAACCCAACAAAATTACAGATATGAAAATATTTTTATTTCTTCTCCTAATGGGAAATTGCTGTTAACTCTAGATAATAAATTATCCAATATCGATTCTATTACTTCCTTAAAAATAATGGAAGCATCAAAGAATAAAGAATTAACATTTACCGATCTTTATAAAGATGCTATTCATAATAGAATTCATTACGACATAATTGCGCCAATAATTAACAATCAAAAAATTACTGTTGCAGTACTTGTCTTTCGTATAGATCCGAATGAGTATTTGTATCCATTAATAAAATCACGGCTTTCATTTAGTGCAACCTCCGAAGCATTTATTTTTAGAAGAGACGGCGATAGTATTCTTTTTCTTAGTGAGTTGAACCATCTTAAAAACGCAGACCTAAATTACCGCATACCTTTATCCAAAAGAGATGATCCGGCGGTTCAAGCAGTTCTTCGAAATAATAGAATATATGAAGGGAAAGATTACAACGGCAATGACGAGATTCTTTCGTACATCGCACCGGTTCCAGGAACTAACTGGTACATTACAGCCCAGATAAGTCAAAGTGAAGTCTATAAAGAGCTTTATCTAAGAGCGCTTGCAATTATAATATTTACAGTCGGATTAATTCTTCTAGTTAGCGGCGGATTAATCTTGATTTACAGAACCCGTCAACGAAATATTTACATTGACCTCTTTACTAAAGAGAAAGAATTAAGAGAAACTCACGAAGAATTTAAAACAATCCTTTATAGTATTGGCGATGGAGTAATTACAACAGATATCGGCGGAAGAATAAAACAAATGAATCATACCGCCGAAGAATTAACCGGCTGGAATGAGAATGATGCAAAAGGAAAACTGTTTGATGAAGTATTTTCAATCATTGATGATGTTACCCGTAACAAAGTCGAAAATCCAATTACAAAAGTTTTAAACCAAAAAGTGACCTTCGGACTAACAAATCATACCATCCTAATCTCAAGGAATGGAAAAGAGATTCCTATTACCGAAAGCAGTGCTCCGGTTCGTGATCAATTGGGTAAAATTGAAGGATCCGTTTTAATCTTCCGTAATAAATCTGACGAACAAAATTCTGAAAAAATTGTCCGGAAGAGCGAAGCAAGATTAAGAAGAGCAGAATTTGTAACAAAAGCCGGACACTGGGAATATCATTTGGCCTCCGGCGATATGTTGGTTTCTGAAGGCGCTTCTAAAATCTATGGTCTTAAAGGAACACAATGGAAAGTCTCTACAATTCAGAAAATGGCTTTGCATGAGTACCGCTCAAAACTAGATGATGCTTTGAGCAAATTGATTAAACATGGTGATCCATTAGACATTGAATTTAAAATTAGAAAAGCTGATACAGGAGAAGTAATTGATATTCACGCAATTGCAGAATATGACAATGAAAAGAAGATTGCATTCGGTATTGTTCAGGATATCACTAAAACAAAACAATTTGAAATAGCCCTTAAAGATTCTGAATATAAATTCAGAATGCTTGTTGAGAATATAAAAATTGGAATCTATTACAGTGATTTTGCGGGAACTTTTCTTTATGGCAACCGGGAAGCCGAAAAGATAGTGGGTTACAACCGTAATGAACTAATTGGAAAAAACTTTATTGAGTTGAAAATTCTAGATCAGAAACAAAAAATTAAAGCCGCGCTACTTCTCGGCAAAAATTTGATCGGAAAAGCTACCGGTCCGGACGAATTTATTATTAATAGAAAAGACGGCACCAAAAGGATTGTTGAGATAAGCACGAATGTAATAAATACTGGCGATCAAAGAATTGTATGCGGCGCAGTACTTGATATTACAGAACGCAAACAAGTTGAAGAAGCTTTGATAACTAGTGAAAATAAATACAGGCACTTATTTGAAAATAATCCTCAGCCAATGTGGATTTACGACCTGGAGAATTTATCGTTTCTTGAAGTGAATGGAGCCGCTATTTTGCATTACTGGTATTCAAGAAATGAATTTTTGAATATGACAATAAAAGATATTCATCCTGAAGAAGATATTAAAGCTCTTCTGGAAAATATCGCCAATACATACAAAGAGATTAATAGAGCGGGCATCTGGCGGCATAAAAAGAAAAATGGCGAAATCATCTTTGCAGAAATAATATCACATTTAATAAAATATGAGGGAAGAGCTGCGCGGCTCGTAATGGCTCAAGATGTTACCGAACGAAAACTGGCTGAAGAAGCTTTAAAAGAAAGTTATGAATTTAATAAGTCCCTTTTAAAAACAATTCCGTTTGGAATGAACATAGTTGATGAGACCGGGACTATTATATTTATGAGCGACAGCTTTAAAAAGCTATTCGATGAAGAAGCCATTGGCAAAAAATGCTGGGCAATCTACCGTGACGATAAGACACAGTGTAGCGGATGCCCTTTAAAAAAGAATATTGTAATAGGAGAGACACTGGAACTTGAATCTGAAAATATCTTGAGCAAGAAAACTTTTCAGATCAGTCATACCGGCATGGTCTTCCAAGGCAAGAAAGCCGTACTTGAAATATTTCAGGATATTACCGAGCGTAAAAAAGTTGAAGAAACTTTGAGAGAAAGCGAGGAACGTTTTAAACAGATTGTGGAATGTTCCGGCGTTTGGATTTGGGAAGTAGATACGGAAGGATTATACACTTACGTCAGTCCAATGGTAGAGAATATCCTTGGTTATAAACCTGAAGAAGTAATTGGTCAAAAACACTTTTACGATTTTTTTGCACCTGAAGCAAAAGCTGAAATGACTGTAGCGGCATTTGGAATCTTTTCTAGAAAAGAAACTATTGCAAATTTTGAAAATCCGAATGTTCATAAAAACGGAAGTATAGTAATATTAGAAACTTCCGGGCTTCCTTTGCTGGATGGAAATGGAAATTTTTTAGGATATCGCGGTGCAGACAAAAATATAACCGAGCGTAAAAATGCAGAACAAACTATAGATCTTCTGGCTCAAGCGGTGAGAAGCACAAGCGATTGTATTAGTTTAACTGATATTAATAACAACATTCTTTTTGTGAATGAATCTTTTATTAAAACTTATGGATACGAAACAAAAGAATTAATTGGTAAAAATATTGAACTTGTCCGTGCATCCACAAATCCGGACCCATCAATTGAAATGATTAAAAATGCTACTCTGCAAAACGGTTGGTTTGGTGAATTACTAAATAGAAAAAAAGATGGAACTGTTTTCCCGATCTCGCTAAGCACATCATCCGTTTTAAATGAAAATGGAGAACCATATGCACTTATTGGCATAACTAGAGATATAACGGAATATAAAAAAGCAGATATAGAACTTCAGGAACACAGAAATCACTTGGAAGATTTGGTAGAATCAAGGACTAAGGAACTTGATAGAATAAATAAAAAATTACAAGTAGAAATAGAGAAAGAAAAAGAAATTGAAATGATGCTCCAATATTCTTTAGAAAAGGAAAAAGAACTTAATGAACTCAAAACACGATTTATATCAATTGCTTCGCATGAATTCAGAACTCCGCTAACTTCCATTTTATCTTCGGCCGAACTGATTAAGAGATACGGGAAAAAATGGAGTGAGGAAAAATTTAATGAACATGCTGATAAAATTATGAGTTCAATTGAATATTTGACGGACTTGCTTGACGATGTCTTAACAATAAGCCGTTCCGAAAGCGGAAAGATAATATTTAACCCGCTTAAAATTGATTTGCATCTTTTCTGCTGGGATATAATTGAAGAGTTAAAATTTAATGAAGATAAAAACCATAAGTTAATCTTCAAATACACGGCAGATAGAGAAATTTATGAACTCGATCCAAAATTGATACGATTTATAATCACTAATCTTCTTTCTAATGCTTTCAAATATTCTCCAAAAGGAAGCACAGTAGAGTTATTAGTTTTCTCAACTTATGATAGTGTCGTTATAAATGTAAAGGATGAGGGGATTGGAATACCCGAGGAAGACAAAACTCATCTCTTCGAACCATTTTATAGAACTAAAAATGTTGGCGAAATTGAAGGCACGGGATTAGGACTTTCTATTGTTAAAAGAGCCGTTGATTTACATGATGGTGTAATTAAATATTTCTCTGAACTTGGGAAAGGAACTACATTTAATATAAAACTTCCTAGGAAAAAAGATGAATAAAAAAATATTAATCATTGAGGATGAAAAAAAGGTGCGCGAAAATATTTCCACACTTCTAACCGAAGAAAGCTACACCGTTATTTCATCTAAGAACGGCGAGGAAGGAATAGAAACTGCAATTAAAGAATTACCCGATTTGATAATATGCGATATAATGATGCCCGGAATAGATGGCTACCGTGTTCTCGAAATATTATCTCAAAACGAATTTACAAAATCAATCCCGTTTATCTTTCTTACGGCAAAGGTTGAACGTGATGATATAAGGAAAGGAATGCTGAATGGTGCTGATGATTATTTATTTAAACCTTTCAAAGCAGATGATTTGCTCAAATCAATTGATATACGCTTAAAACGTGTTCAAACATTAAAAGGAGATTTTGTAAATCCAAAACAAACGGACTCTTCCACAAGTCTTACAAACGATGACAAAATATTTGTAAATGTAAATAGTAAACCCCATTTAATAAAGATTAACGAAATCATTTTCATTTCGGCAGAAAGTCAGTATACTTCATTGAAATTAGTAGATGGAAAAACCTTTCTTGTAAGAAAATCGATTAATAGTTGGGATAAACTATTGCCAAGTAAAAATTTTTTAAGAATTCACCGCTCAACAATCGCCAATCTTGATTTCTTAATCAAAATGGAAAAATCATATAATTCAAGTTTTTTGATTTATTTGAAACACGTTGCCGAACCGTTTGTAATTAGTAAAAGATATTCAACAAAAATCAGACAAAATATTGTTTGAGTTTTCTTTTTAAAAATAAGCAGATAACCGCACTCAAATAATCCCGCTTGCTTCATTAATAACTCTCCCGCAACATTTACTGTCAACAATTAATAGATCTCTTCGAATATTTGCATTACGAACCGGAGGGGTCTTTATGAAGAAAATTCTAGTTGTTGAAGATGAAACTGTTATTAGAGAAAACATTAGCGATTTACTCGAAACTGAGGGTTTTGAAGTTCTTAGTGCCGAAGATGGGCTTGAAGGTTATAATATTGCCCAGGAAAGATTGCCTGACCTTATATTAAGCGATATAATGATGCCTGGGATGAATGGATTAGAGATGTTGAAAAGACTTCAAGATAATCCATTAACGTCGGCTATCCCTTTTATTTTTCTTTCAGCTAAAGTCGAGCCTCAGGATATAAGGGAAGGAATGACGCTTGGTGCGGATGATTATTTACTAAAGCCTTACAGATGTTCCGATCTTTTATCTGCCATAGAATCACGCTTCAAGAAAAAAGAGAAATACCAATCAATCGATGAACTTTTTAAATCCTCGTTAGTTAAAAGAGTTCAACACGAATTACGCACTCCTCTAGTTTCAATTTTAGGTCTTTCCGAAATGATTTCTAAAGATATTGAATCGCTTACGAGAGAGGAATTATCAGATATGGCAAATAAAATAATGAATTCGGGAAGCAGGCTTTTAAGAAGAGTTGAAAAACTATTGGTCTATGCAGAATTACTTCTGGATGAAAATGGTTCCGAGACTCTATTGAAAACAAAAGGGAATTCATATCAAATTGATCATAACTTTCTCAAATCGCGAATATCACAAAAAGCTGCCCTCTTTAACAGAGCCAATGATCTTGAGTCCCAATTTGAAAATAACACCGTTAATATAACTGATCAGCACTATGAATTTATTATTAATGAGCTTGTCGAAAACTCAATCAAATACTCTAAAGATGGAAGCATCATTAATATTACCGGTGAATCGAACGGAAAATTTTATAGAACAATAGTCAGAGATACAGGGGAAGGGATCAAATTGATCGGAATCGAAAAGATCAGCCCCTTTAATCAATTTGGAAAAGAAGATGAAACAGTTGAGGGATTAGGATTGGGTTTAGCAATAGTTAAAAAAATAGTGGAGCTAAATAATGGTTATATAAAAATTGATAGCAAAGAAAAATCTTATACAGCTTTTGAATTTGGAATACCATTAGCCAAATAAAACGGAATGATAATGGAAGATATTTTATTCATCACTCAAAACTTATATAACAAATTGATGGGGCTGGCAACATATCTTGAAGAACACTCTTTATATCTTCTAAATTTGGTTCAGGAGATGACTTTTGAAGATACCGATGATCAATCTAAATACGATCTCTATTCAAAAACTTTATCGTCTATTTATTCCCGGGCAAAAAAAATAAAAGAAGAATTAGTATCAACGACCTTGCATCAAAACGACATAGTAAAATGCGATGTTGCGTTCAAAAGTATTTTTAAAAATCTAGGAGACAACCTGATTCATCTGTCAAATATTTGTGAAGAAATTTCCGACCCAAATTATTACTTAGATACTAACGGAATTCTAAGAGAAATAAATTAATAGACCAAAATTCAATATTGGGGGACTTTATTTTCCATCCATTCGAATAGACCAAATTAATTGATAATTTTCGCACTAGAATAGAGCCGTTTACTACAAGAAAAGCCCACTTACAACATTGATTATTAACACTTTCTCCTAACAATCGAATATATGTATAGGATAAGGAGAATTATTGAACCATAAAAAAGATGTGTCAATTGATTTCGAGTTTAAAATGAATAACAAAGAAATGACTAAGAACAATTCGACTCTACTTATTCATTTAGTCAGAATTAGTATTAATGAGATTTCAGAAAAGATTGAGAAATAATTACTAAAGGTAAAGCAAGGAATTGGTTTGAAGTTTGTTCAAATGGAAGGTTGGCTCATAGCTAAAAAAATAGTAAAGAGAGATACAATTTCTCTCTCATTTTTATACAAGTTTTGATGAGTTACAAGATGTGAAGAAAAATATATTTGCTCCTTAAAGGTGAGTAAAAAGATGATAGCGAATAGAATTACATCAACTATAATCTGTATAAAACCAAGTTGGGGGTAAACGTGAGTTTACTAAAAGAGAATAAAAATGACCCCTTAGGGGAAAAAAATAAAATTACGCCTGAGGATGATGACCTATCATTTATGATCAAAAATGATTTGGAGAACATTCTTGAAAAATTAGGGTCTGATGAAAATGCGTTGGACTTTAAAAAGAAAATTTCGTTAAAACTTGCAGATTTAGGCAGTACAATGGAAGGGATAAAAGATTATCGAGAAGCATTGGATTCTTTTTCCACAAATTTGGAAAAGATATTAAAAGACTGGGATTCGAATGATGATACTGAATGTGACAAACAATTGGGAAATTGAAGTGAATAAGATTTTAATCATAATACGGGGGAAGATCTTCTAATTGAATGATCTACCTGGGGGGAGAAGATTTTTTATTCTTAGATAAATATAAATTTTTTATTGAATTAAAAATTTTAAGAAGAATTTTGATTGAAATTAATCTTCAAACGGGGGAAGATCTTTCATTGAAAGAACTACCTGGGGGGAGAAGATTTTTTAATTCGTAGATAAATATAATTTTTACCAGGAGCTAAAAATTATAAAATGAATCTTGCTTGAAATTAATCTTCATCCGGGGGAAGATCTTCTAATTGAACGATCTACCTGGGGGGAGAAGATTTATTTCTTGTAAATAAATATAATTAATTCGTCAAGTGATATTTATAATTCAAAGAAGGATTTTATTTTAACAATAATTTTCTTGATAAATGAGTCGTCTTTGATCTTATAACGTTCCAACTTTTGAATGTTACCACTCTGCCGCTCGGCAATAATTTTAGCAAATTCATTAACTAATTCCGACCGGTTTTCTAAAATCTTTTTTAACGAATCTTTGGTAATTTCAACCACAATAGAATCCGTTTCAGTTAAGATTGTTGCAGATCTTTCTTCACCGGTGAACAAAGACATTTCTCCAAAAAATTGACCCGGGGTAATCATTCCAACTTCTATTTCTTCATCTGTATTCTTATCCGCTTTTATGAATACTTTTAATAATCCTTCGGCAAGAATGTACATGGAATTTCCCTTCTCCCCTTGCCTAATTATTGTGGTTCTTTCAGTATAAAATTCCCGCTTTGATTCCGTATGAAGTTTTTCCAATTCTTCTTCACTTAATGAATCAAAAAGAGCAACATTCTCAATAATATGAGTTTCCGGTTCATCAGTCTTTGCCCCCAATCTTATGCCGGCAATTTTTAGGTTATTAATTATTTGAGTCAGGACAAAATCAGTAGCAATTTCTGGTGAGTTGGGTTTCCACGGAATTATCCAAAAATTGACTTTATATTCAATAGTATTCTTCATCATTTTGCCTACGATAATTTGCGGCTGAGCAGCAACATGATTATTTAATTCTAAAATTGCCTGCTTGGTACTAGCAAACAAAATTCTTTTGACTCTTTCTATTGATAAACCAGAGTTTAATTTTATTACTACACTAAATCGATTTTCTTTTTTAATTCTGCTGTAATTTTCTATTATAAATTCGTCTAGCAGGTTATTGGGGAATAAAAGGAAGGTATCCCTTTCGCTTTTCAATTGGATTGCCATTCTATCAAAATGAATTACCTCACCAAAAATTATATCAATACCATTTTTATTTATAAGTTTTATCCAATCTCCAATTTTAAATGGTCTTGTTGTACTTATAAATTCTTTGCTGAAGTACTTTAGAATTTTCGGTCTTAAGTAAGTTATAACCACTAGGAGAATTAAAAATGTAACAGCTAGAGAAGAAGTCAATGGTTGATCAAAAACTTCGACAATTATGATCCACAATGCTATAAGATATATTAAGGTAACGGTTAGGTCCTCAATTAGTCCAAGTGTTTTGGAACCTGCTGAAGTTTTAAAAATTTTGCCCCAAATAATTTTGTGCATAAAAGTATTAAACAGTAAAGCACCTGAAAGCCACAAAATAATATTGGTCGAATAATAAAATATACCGTCCATATCCAGACCCGAATTAATACTGCTGGATATCTTGAAGAATCCGCTGATGATAGAAAATAATGTAATAGAAAAGAGTACTAGAGAAACTGTTACGATTTTGTTCTTTGAAATGATCATTTTTATCTCCCAATACAGGTATCAACACTTTTAATGCCTTTAACATTATCAAAATAATATATTAAAGAATATTATTACAACCCGTTGTGTGAATTAGAACGTAAACCGTTAAAACGGTTCTACATTGTGATTTATGTTTTTAACCCCGCGATGAATCGCGGGGTTAAAATGAAACAATCTTTTTTTAACTGTTTCAACAGTTTAGTAGAATATATGTTTTAATTAACACAACACGTTATTACAGTTAAATAGCATTACGTTTTTAAACCGCATGCAATTTAAAAAACAACTCATATTATTTTTGCGCTACACTTCTTTGATTTCTTACCGATAATAAAAGAAAATTCTTCTTATGAATGTAAAAATCGATTCCAGCCAGATAAAAGCTATACAGCAATCTTTGCTTGAATTACAAAAAACAAAAATTGCTGATTCAAAGGAGATCTTTCAAGATATTCGCTCTGATGTGAAAAAAATCTCGAAAGATTCGATTAACTTAAAAAATATCGATCCAGAAAATTCCACTATTTCATACTCTCATGATCAAATTAATTTTAATCTTGTTTTTAATGCATTTACCCAGATACAACTTAATGCGAACGGCTCTATTAGGCGGGAAGAAAAGAGTATTGAAATTTATTTTAAATATTTATTTCAGAGAGAAGTTTCTGAAGATAGTAAAGCCGGTATAAAAGATTTTATGCTGAGTCTTAAAATGAAAGCATACTTTGAAGAGACCATTTCTGTAGAGAGAAAATTTGAGAAGGAGGATATTCTAAAATTCATACAAAGATTGGTAAATGAAATATTTGACACATTAAATGATGGATCGAAATCGTTGCGTGCCGTATTAATTGACGAAGATGATTTCAAAGAAATAACAAAAGCCGGTGTAGGAGATTTAAAAAGACTTTTACAATCACTTCTCGGTACTGTATTTTCTTTTATTAAGCACAAAGAATTATCAAACAAGAACAATCTAAAAGTTGGAGTAATTCTTAATACCAAACGGGAGAAACATGAGGTAAAAGAATACACAATCTCTAAGCTCGAATCGTTTTCTATCGAAATTCAGCAGCTAGATGCCGGTAAAAAAAATAATCAAAGTCTACGTTAAGCGACTTCTAAATTTTTTAGTACACTTCCATTCACAAGCAAGCTTACGTGTTGTATTGATAATAAAGTATTTTTTGATACCTATCGCATTATTTTATTAGCAATACTTGTGATTTTTTATGAGATGGAGAATTATCCTTTCCAGTCAAATTCAAGTTTTGGTTTTGTCTGAATTATCTCTTCAATTTTTTTCATAACATCATCTGTTAGTTTTGGAACAGCATCGAGCGCTTTCATATTGTGTTTTACCTGTTCAGGTTTGGATGCACCTGTTATTACTGTGCTTACATTTTGATTTTTTAAGCACCATGCTAATCCCATCTCTGCAAGTGTAATTCCAACCTCTTTTGCAAACGGTTCAAGCTTCTTTACTTTTTCAATTCGTTTCTTCCCTTCTTCATTGAATATATTATTTTTAAGCCATTCATAACTTTGAAGCGATAGTCTCGTAGCATCCGGCATTCCGTTATTATACTTTCCTGTTAATACGCCGCTTGCAAGCGGACTCCAAATTGTTGTTCCGAGTTTAAATTTTTCATAGAGCGGAAGAAATTCTTTTTCAATTTTATCCCGTCGGAACATATTGTATTCCGGCTGTTCCATCAAAGGCGGTATTAATTTTTCCCTTCTGGCAATATCGTATGCTTCAAGAATTCTTTCCGCCGGCCATTCGCTCGTTCCCCAGTACAAGGCCTTACCTTGATTTATTACGTGATTCATTGCTCTCACGGTTTCCTCAACTGGTGTTTGAAAATCCGGGCGGTGACAGAAGATCAGATCAACATAATTAAGCTGTAATCTTTTCAATGCTGCATCAGCTCCCTCGATAATATGTTTTCTTGAAAGTCCAGTATCGTTCGGTCCTTTTCCGCCCCAGAATAATTTTGTTGAAATAATCAGATCAGATCTTTTCCAGCCGGTCTTTTTTAGGATGTTTCCCATCATTATTTCAGCTTCACCGTTCGCATAAACTTCGGCATTATCAAAGAAATTAACTCCTGCATCATAGGCTTCTTTCATACATTTGCACGCAACTTCTTCTCCGACCTGATCGCTGAATGTAACCCACGCTCCGAAGGAAAGAGCTGATACTTTTAATCCGGAATTGCCAAGATATCTGTATTCCATTTCATTACTCCTTTTTATGATCTTATAAGTGTCTTAAAATTTATTTCATTTTTTGAATATTAAACTTCGCTTCGCACACCTCAATGAAAACGTGGGCGCCTCGTTAATAGTCATCACACATTTTTTTCCTAATTAAAAATACAAATAAAAATTTTTTATTAAGCAGACTAAGGTTAATCCGGTAATTTTGTGAATTCCAAATCATTAAAGCATTTATTTAACTATATGAGTAAATTTGCACTCGTTTTTCAGAAACATATTTTCTACAAAGGATATTGATGCCAATATTAAAGCCAAAACTTTTCACGACGTTAAAAGATTATAATAAAAAACAATTCATTGCAGATGCAACCGCAGGAGTTATTGTTGGAATTGTAGCTCTTCCATTGGCAATTGCTTTTGCAATTGCAAGCGGGGTAACTCCGGAGAAAGGAATCATTACCGCAATTATAGCCGGATTTATAATCTCGGTATTTGGCGGAAGTCGTGTGCAAATCGGAGGACCAACCGGAGCTTTCATCATTATTGTTTATGGAATAATACAGAATTACGGGGTAACAGGATTAACCATTGCGACTATAATGGCAGGTATTATCTTAGTGATTATGGGATTCGCACGATTTGGTTCTTTAATTAAATTTATTCCTTATCCCGTCGTTGTTGGCTTTACCAGCGGTATAGCTTTATTAATTTTTTCAACACAGATAAAAGATTTTTTCGGATTGCAAATAAAAGAAATGCCTTCAGAGTTTCATGAAAAATGGTTTGCATATTTTAGTGCAGTTCCAACAATTAATTATTACGTATTAGGAATTGCGCTACTATCATTATTAATAATGATTTTCTGGCCTAAACTTACACACAAAATACCGGGTTCATTAGTTGCAATAATTGTAGCAACTGTTCTAGTCATGGTGTTTCATTTACCGGTTGATACAATTGGAAGTAAATACGGCGAAATTCCTTCAAACTTACCTGCGCCTCACCTAATCTCAATTAATTTAACTCTTATTAAAAATTTGATTGCCCCCGCTACAGTAATTGCATTACTTGCCGCGATTGAATCCTTATTATCTGCTGTAGTTGCCGACGGTATGATTGGCGGGAAGCATCGTAGTAATATGGAATTGATAGCACAGGGTTTAGCTAATATTGTTACGCCTCTCTTTGGCGGGATTCCAGCTACAGGAGCTATTGCACGAACAGCAACAAATATTAAAAACGGCGGAAGAACACCGGTAGCCGGAATTATTCACGCAATTACTTTATTACTAATTATGCTTTTCTTTGGCAGTTATGCCAAGTTAATACCTATGGCAACGTTGGCGGCAATTCTTGTTATAGTTTCTTATAATATGAGTGAATGGCACGCATTTAAAACACTTTTGAAAAGTCCAAAGAGTGATATTATAGTTTTGCTCACAACATTCTTCTTAACTGTAATTTTTGATTTAACTATCGCAATCGAGATCGGGATGGTTTTGGCTGTATTACTCTTTATGAAACGGATGGCAGAAGTTTCCAACGTAAGCGTCATTACAAGGGAATTAGAAGATGAGGATGATCTGCCCGATGCTAATGCAATAGATAAAAAATTAATTCCGGTTGGGGTTGAAGTTTTCGAAATTAATGGTCCCTTCTTCTTTGGCGCCGCTTCTAAATTCAAAGAAGAAATGCGTGTAATTGAAGAACCTCCGAAAGTTAGAATTATCCGCATGAGAAATGTTCCTGCGGTTGATGCAACCGGACTGCAGACAATTAAAGACTTTTATAATGATGCCCAGAAGCAGGGAACTCACATAATCCTTTCGGGAGTTCATACACAGCCATTGTATGCGATGACACAAGCAGGTATCTTTGATTTAGTAGGAGAAGAAAATATTTACGGAAACATTGATGACGCTTTAGACCATGCGCGAGAAATTCTTGGACTTCCAATGTTAGGAAGGCCAAAAGATTTTGTACCACACGTTAAAAGAGAGATGAAAGAGTAATTGAAATAACCCGTTGTATGAATTAGTATGTACACCGTTAAAACGGTTCTAACATTATGCTTTATGTTTCTAACCCCGCGATTAATCGCGGGGTTAATCAATGAAACAGTTTTTTTAACAGTTTCAACAGTTTGTTACACTAAATTTTTTAATTAACACAACCCGTTTGAAATAATTCTAAATGAAACTAACGTTAATTGAGATGAGAGATTGGACCTTACAATAAAAGATATTTCGCATCTGCTGATTCTACCGGAAAAAGAAATTCAACTGTTAGTTAAGAAGAAAGAGATCCCCTTCCAGATACTTCACGAAAAAGTATTCTTTAATAAACATCAGATTATTGAATGGGCTCTTGGGCGTAATTTTCCGATCAATGTTTCCGACCATAAGAAATTAAGCGAATATCATATAAAAGCTCTAAATACTTTGCTTGACAGGGAATCATTTCATTACAACTGCACTTTCTCGGAAACATCTTATATAGAACAAATGATTTCTAAAATTGATTTTGAAAAAAACGTAGACCGGGAAATAATAATTCAGCTCCTTAAGAATAGAGAAGAATTAATGAGCACCGCAATAGGAAACGGAATTAGTCTGCCGCATCCGAGAGTTCCATTAATGGTAGGTAAAAATAAACCGCTCATAAATTTTTTCTTTCCGAAGAAACCACTCGATCTGAAATCGATTGACGGCAAGCCGGTGCACACCCTTATACTTCTGATTTCGCAGACAATTAAACAACACTTAAGCTTGATTGCACATTTGAGTTTCTTATTGTCAAAGGAAACGTTCCGCTTCGCTCTGGAAAACCGCCTTAATTATCAAGAGATTTTAGATATAATAAGTAAAATTGAAGAAACGAGAGACAAAGAAAAATAATGATCAATGAATAACTTATTAACACTTGGGAATTATTTATTTATTCCGGCATTTGTCATTCAATTTTTGGCGATTGTTCCACTGGCTGTATTCAAAAACGAAAAGAAATCATTTATAACATCAAATATTATTCTGCTTGTTGGGTTAGTATTAGGACTCACCTCAACTTTATCATCCGGACTTTTTTCTTCTATGCCGCTTTCAAGCAATGAAGCTTTGCTATTTAATAATTGGATCAGGCTGGATGGATTAGGACTTTATTTTTTATTTATCATTCAGCTTGTAGCGATACCAACTGTTATCTATAACTTCTCTTACCTTCAGCACTACATTGATCAGAAGCGGTCTGTAAAAAGTTTCGTTGTTTTATTCGCAATTATTCTTATCTCAACACAGTTTGTTGTAATTGCTAATCAAGCTATCCTCTTTCTTGTTATCTGGGAAGTCATGAGTATGTCGGCTTACCTTGGAATGATGTTGGAGAAAGAGAAAGAAGAAGTTCAGAAAGGAAGTTTTTATTATTTTGTTGCCTCTCACGTTTTAGTATTTATTCTTTACATTTTTTTCTTTTTACTTCACCATCAAACCGGCAGCTGGTTTTTAAGCGATTATCACTTAACAGAAGCGACGACCACCATTATTCCCATTCTTTTCCTTTTATCATTTGTCGGTTTTGGTATAAAAGCGGGATTCATGCCGTTTCATTTTTGGCTGCCGCAAGCTCATCCGATTGCTCCAACTGTGTTGAGCGCTTTCCTTTCCGGTGTTATTATCAAAACCGGCATTTATGGAATACTTAGAACATTTCAATTTTTAAAACCAATTCCGGAATGGTGCGGCTGGCTGATTCTTGTTGTAAGTATCTTCAGTGCAATCTTTGGAGTGTGGTACGCATTAGCCCAGCATGATATTAAACGACTGCTCGCTTATCACTCGATTGAAAATATCGGCATTATTGGAATCGGTATCGGTATCGGTTTTATCGGTTCGGCAAATAATTTGCCTGTAATAGCAGTGCTCGGTTTTGGCGGCGCTCTTCTGCATACATTGAATCACGCAATATTCAAGAGTCTTTTATTTCTTGGCAGCGGTGTAATTTATCAAAACCTGGGAACAAGAAATATTGAATTGATGGGTGGACTTGTTCATCGGGCAAAATATTTAGCCATACTTTTCTTAATTGGCTCAATAGCAATCAGCGGCATTCCCCCGTTTAACGGATTTATTTCAGAGTTCATTATATATACCGGATTTTTCCAAACTGCTAAAGAATTAAAAAATTACTATCCGCTTTTAATGTTATTGTTTGTTGTTGGACTTGCTTTCGTTGGCGGATTGGCAGTTGCTTGTTTTACAAAAATTAATTCCACAATGTTTTTAGGAACCGAAAGAAAAGAAGTAAAGCATTTTCACACATCGGTTTTTGATTACATCTCTCTCGGAATTTTAGCGTTACTTTGTATTGCAATTGGATTTTACCCGCAGCCAATTATAGGAATAGTAAATAAAGTAATCAGCAATGGTTTTGTACCCGTAAATTCCTCATCCGCACTATTAGATATGAATTGGCTCTCTATTACGATTATTTTTTCTTCAATTTCATTAGGTGTTGTTCTTTTGTATTTAGCAAAAGCCAAAATTCAGAAAAAGTATGGAAGAAGAACTTCGGCAGCCTGGGGATGCGGATATGAAAATCAAAGTCCAAGAATGCAATACACAGCATCATCCTTTGCAGATGAACTCAATACTATTCCTAAAACTATTTTACTCTATAATAAAAAAGTCGATTCATCAAAACATGTATTTCCCAAGCCATCTAGTTTTGAAAGTCACTCCTCTGATTTAGTTGACAGCAAAATGATTCTACCGGGGTACAATCTTTTGAGAAAAATGATTTCTAAAATAGAATTTCTAAGCCAGACCGATATTAGGTATTACATCGCTTTCATTTTAGTTATAATAATAATTTATTGTTTCATAGCATTCTTATGGATATAGAAGTTTTACAAGGACTAATATCAATTTTTGTGATCATCGGAATTGCTCCTTTATTCGCCAGTTTTATCAACAAACAAAAAGCAATTTTGACAGGCAGAATTGGCGCTCCAATTTTGCAGCCGTATTATGATCTGCTTCGGCTTTTCAAAAAGGAAACAATCAACGCAAAGAGTTCATCTTTTATAAGTCAGATTTCGCCACTCATAAATTTTATTGTGATTATTGTTGCAGCCGCGATGCTTCCAATCGGTTATTGGAAACCGTTGATCAGTTTTAACGGTGATATAATTTTATTCGCATATACGCTGGGACTTGCAAGATTCTTCCAAATATTAGCGGCTATGGATATCGGAAGTTCATTTGAAGGAATGGGCGCTTCACGTGAAGCGACATTTGCACTGTTTGCCGAGCCGATTTTCTTTTTCACTCTCGGAAGTGTCGCATTTATAAGCGGGCTAACTTCTATTTATGATATCTATCATTCGATTAGATTAGATAATATTTCGTACATCGTTTTTATAATAATATGTTCGATCTCCGCCTTCATACTCGCAATAACCGAATGTTCACGAATGCCGGTTGATGATCCGAATACACATCTTGAACTTACAATGATTCATGAAGTGATGATTCTGGATAATTCCGGATTAGATTTGTTCCTTTATTTATACGCGAGTTATATAAAACTATTTATTTATGCCATTCTTGAGATATCATTTTTCTATCCGTTCAGCGCTAAAAGTTATGTGCTCGGAATAGTAATTTTTATAGTAGGTAGTATCATTCTATCTCTAACTTTGGCAATTGTCGAAACAATAACATCGCGATTTAAGATGAAGAATATTCCGCAATACCTTTTATTCGCGACGGCAATTGGAATACTGAATTTGTTGATCTATACTTTTACAAAATGAGTTGAATATGGGAAATGTGTTAAGCATTCTTTTTTGTCTATCGCTGTTTTATGTAGCTATTACTTCGAGAGTAAAAGGATATGTAACCGTCTTGCAGATACAAGGCGTGCTCTTGTCTGTAATAATTGTGATTCCGTTCATTTACCCTTTCTCCATTTTTGGAATAATCCTTCCGGCTACAATCTTGCTTGTTAAAGTGTATCTTATTCCCAGATACATAAATAAAATTATTCTTGATCTCGATATTAAGAGAGTGATAGATCCGACCATTCAGCAATTTTCATTTTTACTACTTGTCATTATCACAATGGTTATAATATTTGTTTTCTCAAACATTCTTTCCAAAAGCACTGAATTGAATGTGATTCCTTTTGCAAGCGGATTTTCTGCGATTGTAATTGGTATCTATATAATAATGTTTAGGAAAAAATTAATTGTTCACGTAGCCGGCTTTTTAATTTTAGAAAACGGGATTTTCTTATTCGGAACTGCCGTTGCTTCAGAACTCCCGATGATGATTGAATTAGGAACCTTACTTGATGTGTTTGTAGTTGTTTTTTTAATGGGCATTGCATTAAATAAAATCAGTACCACCTTAGAGGGATTTGAAGTTACCGCACTAGGGAGGTTAAAAGACTGATGTTCGAGTTTTTCATTTTTATATTGCTGCCGCTGATAGCATCGCTATTCTGTTATGTAGTAAAGAATCTCCGCCTACAGTATACCGCTTCACTGTCTGTTAGTATTCTGCATTTAATCTTGTCGTTGAGCGTTTTTCTTGGGTACTACCATCCAAATTTACCGTTCTTCTTCGGCGTTGATTCACTCAGCAAATTTTTCATTCTGATTCTTTCAAATGTTTATTTCTGGGTTGTTCTCGTTTCGTTCTCATACTTGAAAAGACCGGTTACACCTCAAGCCGAAAAGAGTAAACAGTTATACTTCGTACTTCTTAATTTTTATTTGACCGCAAATTCCGCGGCAATGTTAAGCAATCATTTCGGAATGTATTGGGTTGCAGCAGAAGCAACTACATTAAGTGTTGCACCTCTAATCTATTTTTACCGCAACGAAGAAGCACTGGAAGCAATGTGGAAATATCTTTTCTTGGTATCAATAGGAATTGCGTTTGCATTTATTGGAATCCTCTTTTTAACTCTTTCAGCCAAAGGTTCTATGCTCGAAGGAAAACAATTATACTTTTGGGAATTTATTAAAAATGCTAAGCAGTTAAATCCAATCTGGTTGAAAGCAAGTTTCATATTTATCTTTGTTGGATTAAGCACAAAAATAGGAATAGCGCCGATGCATTCCGGCGATATTGATGCTACCAGCAATGCGCCAAGTCCGATTGCAGCTTTGATGTCCGGCTCTCTTCGTTTAACTGCGTTGATGGGTGTTCTCAGAATTTTTCAAATTATTCAACCAACATCTTCATTTGAATTTGCTAAAGTGATTCTCATTATCGGTGGATTGCTTTCACTTTTTGTAGCATTTGTTTTCATGTTCAAAGTAACCAACTATAAAAGAATGCTCGCATATTCCAGTGTTGAACATTTGGGATTAATAACTTTAGGAATAGGAATTGGCGGGTTGGCATTCGTTGGTGCGATGTATCATGCAATTTATAATTCAATAATGAAAGTAATTTTGTTTCTTACAGCAGGTAATATTCATAGTAAATACAAAACAAGAGAAGTCTCAAAGGTTTCATCAGTTTTAAATAGAATGCCGAAGACAGGCTGGTTATTTCTTTTGGCTTTTTTAGGAATCTCGGGAATTCCACCGTTCGGAATATTTTTCAGTGAAATAAAAATATTTGAAGGAATGCTCTTTTCTAACAAACCGGCTCTTCTAGTATTAACAATGTTCTTCCTTCTTTTTATTTTTATTAATATGGGCAAGATCATTTTCTCTATGCTTTATAAAAAAAACAATGACGATAATTCTGAAGCAGGAACTGAACATTTTGATTTTATCCACTTGACTGTAATTCTTCTTTTAATTCTTTTAACAACAATATCCGTTCTTTCACCGGATGTTATTTATCAAAACATAATTAGTATAACAAAAGATTTTGGTATGAATTTATGATACCGCTCGAAGTTCAAAATAACCAGTCATTCGATCTAGCCGTAATTCCTTTTGAGGAAAGAGAAAATTTCAGAGATACAGTCTTAGAGGAATTATCTAACGGTAACAGAATGATCGGCCTCTTTCCAATTGATAAAACTCATCCTGAAAAATTATTAGCTTTATTTGCAGAGTTGGATTCTTCGATGATTCATATAATCGGCGGAGAATTTGATGAACATAGTCTTCAATTTGAAAGCTGGGCAAATGAATTTCCACAGACTAATTACTTTGAATGTGAGCTAGCTGAAAATTATGGATATCTGCCATTAAATCATCCGTGGCTTAGACCGGTTAGAAAGCAAAATTTTATTTTGGGAGACAAGCCATATAAATTTTACAGTTTGGGAGGAGAAGAAATTCATGAAGTTGCTGTCGGTCCAATTCATGCCGGTGTTATCGAGCCGGGACATTTTCGCTTTCAATGCCACGGAGAATTGGTATATAATCTTGAAATTAATTTGGGCTACCAGCATCGAGGAATTGAAAAATTATTATTAAGATCAAATTTGGAACAAAGAATTATTCTTTCAGAATCAATTGCAGGAGATACTGTTATTGGTCATACTCATGCACACTGTAATGCATTGGAAAATTTATCTAACACACAGGTTAGTTTGCGTTCGCAAGTAATTCGTTCTATTGCAGAAGAAATTGAACGAGTTGCCATGCATTTATCCGGATTAGGCGGAGTTGCCAACGATATTGGATTTTCATTGGTTTCATCTTCGTACGGCAGACTTCGGACACTCGCAATAAATAGTCTTGCATTATTATGCGGATCAAGATTCGGGAGGGGTTTATTCGTTTATGGCGGTGTTCGCTTCGATTATAACGATGACATAATTAAAGAAACAATAGCAAATCTTCAGATCATAAAAAATGATGTTGCCGCGATAAATGAATATTTATTTTCTTCAACAGGCGTTTTAACAAGATTTGAGAATACCGGAGTCATCTCAAAAGAATTAGCTCAACAAATTGGGATGGTGGGTCTAGCAGCTCGTTCGAGCGGAATTGAGAATGATGCACGAATCCAATTTCCGTACGGTGCTTACCGTTACAATCCGGTGTCGTTATTAACTTTATCAAGCGGAGATGTTTTTGCACGCGCCCGCTTACGAGCATTGGAAATAGATGAATCGCTAAAATTTATTAATGATCAATTAGAAAATCTTCCTCAAGGTGGAATAAAATCCAATGTTGAACAAATTGCTCCAAACAAAGGAGTTATTTCAATCACCGAAGGCTGGCGTGGAGAAATTGTTCATACGGTATTCACAGATAAGAACGGAAATTTATCATTGTATAAAATCAAAGATCCTTCATTCAATAATTGGTATGGGTTAAGTTTAGTTTTACACAAAACAGCCATTTCGGATTTTCCACTTTGCAATAAAAGTTTTGATTTATCTTATGCAGGGCACGATCTCTAAAAATTTATGTTTCTAAAGTCATCAAGATATTACTTATGAATGATGCAATAAAAATTAGAATACTTCAGGGCGATCCGATCGTTCATGATGTTAGACATGTTGAATTTCCGCCCTTATATCGCGGCTTGCCTTCGATTGCGGATAAACCATGTTTGGATAACTGCAGTAAATGCGCTGAAGTTTGTCCTACTCATGCGATAGAATTGAATCCTGTTAGAATTAATTTGGGGCTGTGTGTATTCTGTCCGCTTTGTGAAGAAACTTGTCCCGAAAAAATAATTCATTTTACGAACGATTATCATTTATCGGCAAGTTCTGCAGAGCAACTTATAGTTACAAAAGAAGCGAATAAAATTACTCCTGAAAAAGCTTCGGAAAAAATAAGAAAGTATTTTGGTAAGTCGCTAAAGCTCCGTCAGATTTCTGCCGGCGGCTGCAATGGATGTGAACTTGAACTTAATGCTCTTAGCAATGTTAATTTTGACATGGGACGTTATGGGATTGAATTTGTTGCTTCGCCCCGTCATGCAGATGGAGTTGTTCTAACCGGACCAATTACAAAAAATATGGCAAAGCCGACAGATATTTGTTTTGAAGCAGTTCCAAATCCGAAAATAATTATTCTTTTCGGGGCTTGTGCAATTTCCGGCGGTATATTTCAAAATTCGGATGTGCTTGAAAGAGAATTTTTAACGAAGAATAAAATTGATCTCTTCATTCCCGGATGCCCGCCGAATCCTCTAACGTTTATTAATGGGCTACTTGATTGGCTGGACAAGAAATAGGAATAGTTTCATCTATTTTCTTAATTGGCATATGACAGACTACCTTAATTCTAAAAATGCTCTTTTTAAATCCGATTCAAAACTTATGATCTCCTCTAAATAAAATATCAATTAAGGCATCCATCAATAAGCATAAATTCAAATTCAATTTTCATCTTACTACTTTCAAATAGTCGACCTCTAGTTGATAAAATCTTGAGAAAGGAAACCTTTTCCAGAGTATTTTGTTATATACATTGACATTGTAAAAAGGAAGTAAGATGCATTTTACCAAAAAATCATATTTGCTTATCGGAAGTGTGATTCTACTTTTAACGATGATATTCATAGTTAAAATCGCATCCGGCGATTCATCAAAACGACCGATTCCCCAGCCGGTTGTAGAACTTGGAGAGCCAGCCATCAAGGAAATTCAAAAAAGTGAAACTCTCACCGGAGATGTAGCCCCAATTCAACAAGCGAATATTTTTTCTAAAGTAAACGGTAATATTGAAAGGAATTTTGTTGATATCGGCGACCGGGTTTCGGCAAATCAATTACTTGCTTTAATTGATACAACCATCTATTCACAAAATGCTAAGCTTGCAAAAGCTAATTTAATGCAGGCGGAAGCGAATAATGAGAACTCGAAACTAAATTATGATAGAAATAAAAAACTATTCGATCAAAAACTTGTTGCCCAGCAAGATCTAGATAATGCTAAAGCAGCATTTGATATTTCCGTAGCTCAGAAAGCAGCCGCACAGGCTACTTTCAATAACGCCATAACACAATTAAGTTATTGTAAGATTACCGCACCTTTTGCCGGAACTATTACAAAAAGATTTTTTGATCCAGGCTCGTATGTGTCTTCTACACAAAACAATCAAAGTTCGGTATTATTTGTTTTGATGAACGTTGATCATTTAAAAACAATTGTAAATGTTCCCGAACGTGCCGTTCCTTATTTATCCGGTATTAAAGATGTAATCCTTACAGCCGATGCGGTACCAAACAAAATATTTAACGCAAGAATAAATCGAATAAGCCAGTCAATTGACCTAGCTACACGCACAATGCCTGTTGAAATTGCAATTGATAATCCCGGCGGTTTCCTTAAACCGGGAATGTTTGTTACAGTTCAATTGATAACACAAAAAAAAATCAACTCCGAGGTAATTCCTACTGAAGTTGCTTTAAATGATGATAAAGGAGATTATGTTTTTACACTCAACCCGGATACAACCGTATCGAAAAGATATATTAAAATTGGGTTACGAATGGATGATGTGGTTGAAGTACTTTCGGGTTTGAACGAGAAGAGTAAAATTGTTTTTGTAGGTCAGACATTAATAAAAGACAAAATGAAAGTTAAAATAGCAAAGTAGAATATGTGGCTGACCAGGTTTGCACTTAAATATCCCATTACAACATTAATGATGGCTATTGCTGTTTTTGTTTTGGGATTTGTTTCTTTTGTTCAATTGCCCATCGATATGCTGCCGAACATACAGATTCCGGTAGTAAGTGTAATCACTTATAATAACGGCGCCAGTCCAACAGATATGGAACAAACCGTCACTGTTCCAATGGAACGGGCCGTGAGTTCAACTAATAATGTTAGTTACGTTCAATCAACCACAAGAGAAGGTGTATCATCGCTTCGTGTTTATTTTAATTGGGATGCAAACACAGACGTTGGGTTGATAGATGTAATTCAGAAAGTAAATAGAGTTTTAAATTTCCTTCCGACTTCTGCTTCTCAACCACTTGTTCTTCGATTTGATATAACAAACATTCCCGTATGTACAATTGCACTCAGCGGGGATTTGGATCAAAGAGCATTATACGACTTAGCATATAACGTAATTGAACCACAACTTGAACACATTCCGGGTGTTGCATTCGCGCAAGTGACCGGCGGTAGAATTCGCGAAATTCATATAAAGGTAGATCGAAACAGATTAGATGCCCTTGGCTTATCATTGCAACAAATTACACAAGCTATGTCGTCATCAAACTTAATTGTTCCTTCGGGTGATCTTAAATCGGGAGTTTTTGACTATTCGTTAAAAACAGAAAGCCAATTTAATGTTGTTCAACCAATGGGTGATATAGTTGTAAAGAATCAAAATGGTGTCGCAGTAAGAATTAGAGATGTTGCTTTTGTAGAAGATTCGTATCAGGAACAAACAGAAGTAATACGAAATAACGGTAAAGAAGGAGTTGTAATACGCGTACAGAAAACTTCAGGTGCAAATACAGTTCAAGTTGTTGATGCGGTTGTCAAAGCACTTACTCAACTAAGAGATGTTCCACCATCTATTAAAGCATCTCTGGGAACCGACCAGAGTCTTTATATTAAGCAATCAATTAGCGGTTTGATGCAGGAAGCAATTCTGGGAGCTTTTTTAGCAACGCTTGTTATTTTAATATTCCTCAGAAATTCACGTAGTGCAATAATTATTTTTCTCGCCATTCCGCTTTCGATCTTTGTAACATTTATTTTCTTCCGCTTCAGCAGTACAACACTCAACATTATGACGTTCGGAGGACTTGCGCTAGGAATCGGACGGCTTGTGGATGACTCTATTGTTGAATTGGAAGCAATCAGCCGGCATTACGGATCTAGAAAAGCCGAAGGTAAATCGAAAATGCAGGCAACTCTAGATGCCGCCTCGGAAGTTGCCTCGCCAATTTTCATTTCAACTCTTACGACTGTAATAGTTTTTCTTCCTGTAGTGTTTTTATCAGGTATTGCAAAACTTCTATTTCTTCCATTAGTCATAACAATTACGGTAGCGCTTTTCGCCTCATTCTTTGTTTCGAGAACGGTTACACCATTGCTCTGTTATAATTATTTAGAAGCCGAACGAGAAAGCGATGCTGATTCGAAAAAATTAACTCACAGAATCCAGATTTATTTCAAGAATTTATTAGAGAAAATCGATAATTCTTATCAACGGACTCTAACACAAGCATTAAAACATAAACGCCTGGTAATATTTAGCGTAATTGGTTTTGCAATTATTTCATTCATCCTTTTCAAATTTGTTGGAACAGAATTCTTCCCCGATACAGATGAAAGTCAATTTTCAGTAAATGCAAGATTACCGGTCGGAACAAGGATAGAAGAGACCGAAAAACTTGTTGAAAAAATTGAAGGAATAATCAGAAAAAATGTGCCGGAGGTCAAGACTGTTATTTCTGACATCGGAGTGCCCTCCGCAAAAAGCGGGAATCCATTTGGAGGTAATTCAGGAGGGCATGCAGCAAATATAACCGTCTCTCTAACTCCTCCGGATGAAAGGGATAGATCTGTTTTTGATATTGTAAAAACAATGCGACCGAAATTATCCTCTTTACCAGGTGCGCAGATATTTATTAATCCCGGAGGATTTTTAAAATTTCTTCTCAACTTCGGATCATCCGCACCGATAGATATTATAATCAGCGGTCATGATTTTGAGACGGCAAATAAATTAAGTCAGCAAATTTATGAGATAGTAAAATCAACACCCGGTGCAACAGATGCGCAGATCACTCGAGAATTGAATTTACCTGAATTAAATATTTCTATCAATCGTGAAAAAGCCGGAGCCCTCGGCGTAAGCGTTTCTCAAATCTCGAATACAATAACTACTGCAATCTCCGGGTCTGTAGCGTCAATATTTACGGATCCGAATACAGGAAATCAGTATAATATTTTAGTCCGAATGGCGGAAGACTATCGTGATAAAATTGATGATATTAAAAATCTTAGTGTTGTGAATACGCAAGGCCAATTAATAAAATTATCAAATCTGGTTGATGTCAAATTAGTTAAATCTCCAATTCAGATAGACAGACGATACCAGGAAAGAATTGTTGAAGTAACGGCAAACAACACGGGGAGAGACTTAGGGAGTATATCAAAAGATATTAATGATAAACTAGCAAACATTAAAATACCAACCGGGTTTCAAGTACAAGTGAGCGGAAATGTTGAACAACAGAACAAAACATTTAGTGATCTTGGTTTAGCTTTAATCTTAGCTATCCTTCTTGTTTACATGGTAATGGCTTCTCAATTTCAATCTCTAATCGATCCATTTATTATAATGTTTACCGTACCATTGGGAATGATCGGAGTTGTTTGGGCACTTTTCTTAACAGACACAACTCTTTCCGTTACTTCATTTGAAGGCGTTATTGTGATGATCGGGATTGTAGTATCGAACGGAATTTTATTGGTTGATTATACAAACAAATTGCGTAAAACGGGAATGGAATTACATGAAGCTGTAATACGAGGGGGCAAGACAAGATTAAAACCAATATTAATGACAACACTTGCAACTGTGCTCGGATTAATTCCATTAGCATTGGGGATGGGAGGAGAAAAATCCCAGGCTCCGTTGGCAATTGCGGTTATAGGAGGACTAACAGTTTCGACTATGCTTACTTTACTATTTGTACCAACTCTTTATACACTTTTTGAAGAAAGATTCGGTAAAAAGAAAAATAATTTAAATAATGAAAGTGGATATGAATAAATACCTTCTATTAATTTTTGCTTTTTTATTCGCAGTTAATTTATCCCAGGCGCAAACCGATACACTCACAGTTGAGAAATGTATTGAGATCTCTTTAAAAAATAATCCGCAAATAAAAATTGCAGAAAGTAATTATGAAGCTTCATCTGCTAACTTAACGAGCACACGATCAGTTCTTTTTCCCCAGGTTACATTTAATTCAGGCTGGAATAGAAACGGAGGAAATTTTTTCGTAGGTCCGACGGCTCGGGAAGCCACTTATGAAAACTATTCATATGGTTTTCAGCTTCAGCAGCTAATTTTCGATTTTGGAAAATCTTACACACGGTTATCCGGTACTTCCGATTTGAAAAGCGCATCAGAACAAGATCTAACTTTATCAAAACAAAATTTAATTCTTAATACATATGTAACATATTTTAATTATTTATTGGCAGTACGTATAAAGAATGCAAGCCAGGAATCCTTGAATCAAGCCGATGAACATTTAAAACAAGCACAGAGTTTTTTTGATGTTGGAAAGAAACCGCAATTCGATGTACTCAAAGCCAAAACCGATGAGGCAAATGCGCGCTTAAATTTAATTAACGCGGACAATAATATTTTAGTGAGCAAACTGCAGTTAGAGAATGTATTGAACATGAAATTACCGGTGGATTTCAAGTTAAAAGACAATCTGGAAATCACTAAAGAAAGTATCGGTTTGGAAAACGCGCTTAGCAACGCAAGAGAAAATCGCCCGGAATTCATTGGTGCTAAGTTCAGGATGGAGGCAAGCAACTCATTCCTTAATTCTGCATGGACAGCCAATCTTCCTTCAATAAATCTTTCCGGCGGATATAACTGGAGAACATTTTCATTGAGTGAAAACTTTTTGAATTCATGGAATCTTGGTATTTCAATTTCTCTTCCAATATTCCAGGGCTTCTCTTTAGATGCCGGAATCGATTTGGCGCGAGCAAATTATAAAAATGCGGAAGCTCAATTGGATTATGTTACACAAGCGATCGATCTTGATGTTCAGCAGCAATATGCAAATTTAAAATTAGCCATTGCTAAAATTGATGCGACAAAATCGTTATTGGAACAGGCTGAAGAAACTTTACGACTTGCGGAAGCAAGGTACAAACAGGAAGTTGGCAGTCCAATCGAAATTACAGACGGAAGAGTAACAATGCTGAATTCTCAAATATTGTATGTGCAGGCATTGTATGATTATCAGGTAGCATACGTACGTTTGCAAAAAGCAACCGGCGAATTAAAATAAAGTGAATTGGAATTAGTAAGAATCTTGATCATTCTTATAATTTGTCGACTTCCCTTCTCAACAAAGCAAACTAATTTTTCGACTAAGAATAAACTGAATCTTTCTCCCATATAATGCATCCAATTATTGAAGATTATAAAAAACATTATGATCCTGGGACAGAAAACAAAATCAACAATAATATTAGACAAAGGGAAAATGTGATGGTGGAAGATTTAACAAAACAAACATTCTTAGAAAAAATATTCGATTTCGAAAAGAATCAAGAATGGAAATTTGAAGGCACTCTACCTGCTGTAATCGATTTTTGGGCTCCTTGGTGCGGACCTTGCCGCATGGTAGGCCCGGTCATGGATGAACTATCTAATGATTATGAAGGAAAAGTGAACTTCTACAAAGTGAATACCGATGAAGAACAAGAGTTATCAGCTGCATTTGGTATTCGCAGTATTCCGTCATTACTCTTCATTCCGGTTAAAGGAGATCCAAAAATGGCGATGGGTGCATTACCCAAAAAAGAGATAGAAAAAATTATTGAGCAGGAATTAGCTGTTACCATTACTGCTGTAAGCTAATCCGAAATCTCGGTTAGCAGAATACGAATTCAATTTTCTTTTCTGCTGCGTTAGAAGTTGTTCCTACATTTGCCAAATAAAGGGACTCTCAATTGTGAAAAATCTAGACTCTTCAAGATCATTCCATTTGTGATAAATAAAGTAATTATCAAGAAAAATAAACTGTAAAGAAGAAATTTACTTGTCCTTACAAAATTTATACACTCAACAGTATCCGGAATCTTAATTATGGATTGTGTTCAATGTTTTCCAAAATATTGCCGGACTACAGATTCTTGCGGAACCGAGAAATTTGAGACTGACAATTTACTTTCCGATTACAAAGAATCCGAAAATCAACAGATTGTTAGATCTTCTGCTGCCTTGGTAGATAATGGGAAAGCCGGTTTATTATCCAGATTGCAGGAGATAATCGAATTCATCAAATCAATGAACTATGCAAAAATTGGTCTGGCATACTGTTACGGAATGGAACAAGACGCTAAGGTTCTTAAGGATATTTTTTGGAAAGAAGGATTAAAGCTTATAACCGTTTCCTGTACTGTAGGCGGATTATCTCAAAACGAAATCAATACATCAAGTTCCAACCATAATGTTTCTTGTAATCCGATAGGGCAAGCACAGCAGCTTGAAGCCGAAGAAGTAGAGTTTGTTTTGTTGATGGGAATTTGCCTCGGTCATGATATTCTCCTGCATAGAAATCTAAAAGTCGATTTCACAACATTCGTGGTTAAAGACAGAGTCTATAATCACCAGCCGCATCTGGCACTTCGTTAAGATTATCACATTCATCTTCATAATTAATTTTCCATTCAAAATTACACTTCTCCAAATTTTTCACTTAGATATCAAGAAACTTATTTTTCGTGTTACATCGCACAGAATATTGAAGTTATTTCTTTTGTATGCAGATCGTTTTTAAAAATCTCCCGAATTTACTCATCCACGATTAATCAGAAAATATTTGTCATTCCGGTTTTAAACCTTTTGTTATTAAGGAACATCTAAAAGTGTCACGAATAATTCCACGATTAATAGAAACTTGCTAAATTGAAAATTTTAATAACATGTCTTTCTCAAAGTTGGGGCGGATTAGAAATGTATTCGCTCCAGACAGTGGAGATACTAATAGAATCCGGATTTGAAGTTGATATCTTATGTTTTCCGAATTCTCCACTTCATCTTGAAGCCGAAAAACGGAATGTTCCAACTTGCCGGCTTGAATTCTCAAATTATTTTAGTCCCGTTCAAATTGTAAAACTCAACAAAATCTTAAAAACTAGGAAATATGATCTAATCCATGTTGAAGCTTCGCGAGATTTATGGCTGATCGTTCCAGCGCTAAAAATTTCATCACTTAAACCCCCTTTGATTTTAACAAAGCATGTTGGATCGTACATTGTTAAAAAAGATTTCATGCACAGATGGCTTTATAAACGCGTGAATCTTGCCCTTGCAATTAGTGAAGTGATTAAGAAAAACCTTATTGACACTACTCCACTTTTGGATAGAAAAATTATACTGCTCCACAATGGAATTGATGTGGAAAAATTTAATCCGGAAGGAATAGATAAATGCAGTATCTGAGATGAATTTAATATTGGCGAAGATGATCTTTTAATCGGTATGAACGCTCGACTAAGTCCGGGCAAAGGGCATGAAGAATTCTTAAAGGCAGCTCACGAGTTAATCCAACTTTTTAAGAATATTAAATTTCTTGTAGTGGGAGGACCCAGTAAAGGTGAAGATCAATATGCAGAAGAAATAAAAAATATGGCTTCGGATTTGGGATTAGACGAAAAAGTAATTTTCACAGATTTCAGGAATGATATACCGGAAGTATTAGCATCACTCGATATTTTTGTTTTCCCCTCTCATGCGGAAGCATTTGGTTTGGCATTAGTCGAAGCAATGAGTATGAAATTACCATCTGTATGTTCAAATTCCGATGGCGTACTTGATATTGCTGTTGATAAAGAGACTTCATTTTTATTCCAGAATGAAAACTACCACGACCTTACAGAGAAACTTTCAGAACTAATTACTCATCCGGAAAAAAGATTTAGTTTTGGGAATGCCGCTCGAAAGAGAGCAGTGAAATACTTTAGTAACGATTTTATTACATCTCAGTTAATTGATATCTACAATAATCAGATTATTCGAAAAGCATCTTAATATTTCAATGATGCAAGAAATTGAGTCTCATCAATTAAGTTTTGTTCAATTCATTCCATATCAATGCACTGGCACCTAAGACTGCGGCGTGTGCACCAGGCAATGCCGATGGCAGAAGTTTCACCTTGTCCTTGAATATGTTCAGCATGAATTCTTCCATGTAATGTTTTGTTGGAAGAAATATCAAGTCTCCGGAAAGTGCGAGTCCTCCGAATAGAATTATTCCTTCCGGACTAAGATGTGCAACAGCATCGGCAAGTTTTAATCCCAGCACTTTTGCTGTGTAATCGAATGCTTTTAATGCCAGTTTGTCTCCCCGAGTTGCCGCATCGGCAATATCTTTTGCGCTCAGTTGGTTGAAACTGATTCCCCTAAGTCCGCTCGGAATATTTGTTGTGCCCATTAATTCAAAAACAGTCCGGCGTATTCCGGTAGCGGAGGCATAAGTTTCAAGACAACCTTTTCTTCCGCAGCCGCATTCCCGGCCGTTCATATCCACAATTGTATGACCGATCTCTCCGGCAAATCCGTCTGCGCCGTAAACAAGTTTTCCGTTAACAACAATTCCGCTTCCAAGACCTGTACCGAGTGTTATCACAATGAAATCTTTCATTCCTTTTGCCGCACCAAAAAGCATTTCTCCTATCGCAGCAGCGTTTGCATCATTTGTAATTGCGGCTGGAAGAGAAGAATATTTCTTTACCAATTCAATAACATTCACCTTTCCCCAATTTAAATTCGGAGGAAGTTCCACCGTGCCATTATAATAATTAGCATTTGGCGCCCCTATACCGATACCGACTAATTTATACTCAGCGGAAAATTTTTTGAAATCGTTATTGATATTCAAAAACAATCTTTCGAATAATTGATTTGCATTTTGTTCCGAATGAGTGGGTATTGATGACTCATAGATGCAGTTGCCTTCTTGATCTACAAAACCGAAAACTGTGTTCGTTCCGCCAACATCAATTCCGATTGCAATTCTTGTATTCATAGTTATGCCTTAGCAGTAATGTATGATGGTTTATGTCCTTTTAACCCGTAATAAGCAACAAATATATAGCAAAGAACCGGTACAAAGAATGCGTGGTGGATTCCGATATTATCTGCAAAGAATCCTTGTACTACCGGAAGAATTGCGCCGCCAACTATTGCCGTACACAAAATTCCGGATGCTTGACCGGTATGTTTTCCAAGACCATCAATCGCAAGTGTAAAAATTGTTGGAAACATTATTGAATTGAAAAATCCGACTGCAAGAATTGCCCACATTGCAACATGACCAAATGTGAGCATTGAAATTATTACGAGTGCCGAAGCAAAGAAAGAATTAAAAACCAAAACCTTTGCCGGATTAATTTTTCTTTGGACAACCGAGCCGATAAATCTTCCTACCATCGCTCCGCCCCAATAAAAAGAGACATATTTACCGGCGTCTGAATCTTTTAAGCCGGCAATAAACGGCTGACCGAAATAATTGACTAAAAAACTACCGATAGAAACTTCGGCACCGACATAAAGAAAAATTGCAACCGCACCATAAACAAGATGTTTATAACCCCATGCACTGTCATGCAAATCATGATAATTTTTCCCGTCATCACCGCTTGCCGATATTTCGGACGCTTCAATCTTTGGCAATTTTATAATTGCAAAAATCGCAGCAATTACAAATAGTACTGCCGCTAATCCAAGGTACGGAACCTGAACCGCACTGGCTTCCGCTAACCGATATGCATTCAATTCAGTTGTATTCATCGACTTCAGTTCTTCCGCAGTTTTTACTGCAATTGCCAGAATAATAAGAGACCCAAAATAAGGTGCTATTGTATGGCCCAAGGAATTAATTGCTTGAGATAAATTTAACCGGCTCGATGCTGTTTCCGGTTTACCAAGTATGGCTACATATGGATTTGCGGCAACTTGAAGAAGTGTTATTCCTGTTGCAAGTACAAATAATGCACCGAGAAACATTATATAAGATTGATATGCAGCGGCGGGATAAAAAAGCAAACAGCCGATACCTGCCGTAATTAATCCGATTATAATTCCATTTTTATAACCGATCTTTTCAACCATCATTCCAGCGGGTATCGATATTATCGCGTAAGCAGTAAAAAAACTGAACTGGATAAGCATAACCTGTGTGTAATTCAAAGTGAAAATTGCTTTTAAATGAGGAATGAGAATATCATTCAAGCAGGTAATAAATCCCCACATAAAAAAGAGCGTGGTAAGAACCGTAAGAGCGAAATTATAATTTTGTTCGCGGTTTGTTGTTCTACTTTTGGTTGACGCCGGCGCAATAGAAGCCATTCATTACTCCTCATTAATTGAATTTTTCTATTAAAACATAGACTGAAAATAAGCAGATAAAAAATATAATTCCGTTTATTTGCAAAATAGATTTCAATTTTTTCCGCCTTTATTT